>NZ_RDNY01000006.1:0-218749 GCF_003687745.1 Acinetobacter sp. 2JN-4
ACTTTCTAAACGTTCTAAGTAAGCTTTTAATTGAGTTTTAATATTTTGATCTAACATCGATGTCTCCAAATTCTCAACAATTCAAGTCGGCTAAATTCATTCAATGAGGCTATAGTACGCAAAAGCACTAAATAGGTAAAACAGTATGTTTTTATGGGTTTGATCGGATAAATCGAACATGGTTTTACTACACATCAAGTTTATGCGTAATTCGATCACGTCGATTTTTCAAGTGTTTAGCAAGCGTATATAAGATTCCACTTAAACCAAGTACAAGTGCAATCATTCCCCACAAGATGACATTTACGATTCTTGAGAACTGTTGCGCCTGTTGAGCACGTGTATCTAATGCTTGTGTCGTCGCTGTAACGCTTCTACCATAAAGTTGCTGTTGCATCACCCATAATTGCTCTGGCTGAAAGTCATATTGATTAAATTGAATTGGATTATTTTTTTCAGCTTCAACGAGCTGATTGACATAGACATTTGCTGTCTTTCGATCTACAGATGGATGTAACAACGCCACCTGAGCCAACACGTATGCTTTTTCTGTTGGAGAGGTATTGGTTCGCTGTAAATCTTGAGCGATTTGACTCTCAATAATATTGGTTCGATAGCTCATCCATTGTTGATATGCTTGTTCAGTGTCATCACTCCAGTCATATTGCAGATAACTTAGACCTGACCAAATTAAAATAAATGCGATCAACCACGCGACAAAACGTTGCGTCCATGATTGAAAACGGCGTTGAAAAAACTTCAGTTTCTTTGCCCAATATACAAGCAAAAAAGCACCAATCAACGCGCCAAAGACTTTAATAAATAACCATCCCACCCATGACAACAGATTAAAAAAATAATCGATAGGCTCTTTAAAAGGGATTAAATCTTGTACGTGATAAGGTAAGTCTAGAACTTGAACATGTGTAGAAAGATCAAAGACCCGATAGATCATCTCTTTTTGAAAAAATAAGGAGACCCCGATGGCTATCGCCAAGGTCATACTGAGAAAAAACCATATCATGAGATGACTTTGGCGTTTTGCTAAAGTCTCTAAACGTTGCTCTATCGGTTGAACACTAAAGTCATCTATGGGTGACAATGATTTTTCCTCTTATGACATCAAGACTTTGGCGAATTTTGCCCACTATTTTCCAGTACCAAATGATTTAGATTGTCCTGCAATGCTCGTAACCGGGTGGTTGCCTCAGCACGTTTTTGCATACCTTCTTTCTGGATTTGAATCACATCATTCACTGTATTAATGAGGGTGTTTTGTACATGTTCAAGTGTTTCAACATCAATCACCGAACGTTGATTCGCTTTAGCAGTATCTACTGAGTTTTGATGCAATAATTCAGCATTTTTGCGCAATAATTCATTGGTTGTATCATCAATCGCCTTAGCGAGTTGCACACTATTTTTTTGTTCTTGCAATGAAATTGCTAAGCTAATCTGATTCTTCCATGCGGGTAAAGTGATATTTTTGATCGCATAAAACTTGTCCACCAACATTAGATTATTCGATTGAATAATACGAATCATCGGCAAGGTTTGCATGGCTGAGTGTTGCAACACCTGTAAATCACTGACTCTTTTTTCAAGATTATTCGCCAAATGATTTAAATCATAGACTTTTTGCGTTGTTTGTTGATCTTGCTCTTGTACGGTTAAGGTTGAGATATGCTGTTGGATGTCATGCTGTTTAAGCTGACCTGCTGCAATATAAACACCAAGTTGTTTATATTCTTCTTGTACTGCATCAAACATTTTATCCAGTGTGCCCACACGTGCTTTCAAGCCCGATTGAGAACTTTCGATCTCTTTGACCAACGCATCGATCTGTTCTTTTGTGGTATTAAAATGCTGATCAAAGCTTTGTTTAGCATTCTTGAACTTACTCAGTATTCCACCAAAAAAACCTGAACTTTTTGATTTATTTAAAATACTCGAAGTATTGAGTTGTTGGGCAACCTGCACGACCTCATTTAACTTTTGCCCAGTTGCGTCCAAATCTTTATTTTGTACAAGGCTCAACAACTCATCTGTATAGGTCGAGGTCTTACTGGCTATATTCTTTCCATATTCCGATACAACAGTGGTGTTGATATCAGCAAGCTCTTTATGCGCACTCATCACTTCAGCAAAATCTTGTGGTTGTAGACCCAACTCTTTTAAATTGAGTTGTTCAAATCGTTGCTCTTGGTTCATAACCAACTCGTTTGATGATGGTATTAACTCTGAATTTGACATAACGTTCCCCTCTTATTTCTTTAATGATTTCTTCAGATTTTGGATTAAATTTTCTCTACTCTTGTCCAGCTGTTCAAGCACAGCCGAAGAACTTGACTCACGACTTTGCTTTAAATGATATTGCCAAGCAGGAATTAAAACTTGCTGTGCTTCTTTGAAACGGTCTAATAGACTAAAAGACAAATGCTGAGACAATTGCATCTGTTTCATTGCAATATCATTGCTCGCCTGTAAGGTTTGTAAAGTATTAATTTTTTTTGACAGTCGCTCTACAAAATGATCAAGTGTTTGCTGCTTACTAAACGCTGGATATTCGCTTAAAAACTGTTCTGCAGCCACAATATATGCAGCCATCTGTTCTCTTAGACCCAGCGCTTGTTGCAATCGAGATTCTGATTTTTGAATTTCAATCTGTAATCTTTGGCTTAAATGATTGGCTTGCTGAATAAGTTGATCTAAATCTTTGACATATTTGACTTGACCAGCATCATATTCAATATCAATGCCGAGCCACTTCTGTAAAGCATTAAATTTTCGGCCACCTAAATATTTTTTTGATCGAGACAATTGCTGAATAATTTGATTAATCACTTCGCTGAGTTGTTGGTTGAGTTTGGGATCAACCCCATTCAACAAAACACTTTGTGCTTGAACCAGATGATCTGCGTAATAATTCAAACGATGAGGATCGTTGAACAAAGGCAATAAATCATTACGTTTAATCGCTAAAATATGTTCTTGATTTGATTCAATTTGCGATAAAGGAGTAAGGTCAAGCGGTATAGTCATATCTGTAGAAAATAGTCAGAACAAATAAGTTTAAGCATCCTTAGTTGTAGCATGTTCTGACCCTTTCGCATACTGAAATGTTGTTATGATTTGCAGTATTTGTCGTTGTTATTTTTAAAATTATTCCAAACTCTCCCACCACTGCGAAAATTCGTTTTTCTGCCCTTCGATCCAAATCGGTTGCCCAATTTTAGGGGTCATCAAAGTCAAAGGCGCATTTTTACTGGCTTGGCTGATCCGTTTAAAAGGTTCATCCCAAGCATGAGGTGAAAGAGAAAAACGCCCAATGTGCATTGGCATCATGGCTTTGGCTTTTAAATCTATCGCAGCCTGAACAGCTTCTTCAGGTGTCATGTGAATGAGAGGCCAACGAGGATCATATTGTCCGCTATCCAGCATGACCAGATCAAAGCCACCTAACTCGGATGAAATCTGCTGAAAATGTGGGCCATAACCACTATCACCACCAAAATATATTTTATGGGTCGGAGTTTCTAGCGCATAGCTTGCCCATAAAGTTTTATTACGGGTAAAGGTTCGCCCTGAGTAATGACGAGCAGGTAAAGTATGAATGTTTAGCCCAGTATCAGTTCTTAGAACATCAAACCAATCATTTTCATGGATCTTTGATAAAGGGTAGCCCCAATATTCAAAATGCGAACCGATGCCAAGCGGTACAACCACATTTTTAACCTGATTCCTGAGCTGGATCACCGTCGCATAGTCGAGATGGTCATAGTGATCGTGGGAAATCAATAAGTAGTCAATCTCAGGAATATCTTTAGCCTGATAAAGTGTTGTTCCATCAAAGGCTTTGATTAAAAAAGAAAAAGGTGCAGCATGATCACTTAGGACAGGATCAATCAAAATCCGTTTACCTGCGAGCTGCATATAATAAGCTGAATGCCCCAGCCAAATCACGACATCCTGTTGGGGATTTAGAGCGAGTAAATCGGTCTTGACACTGGGAATAGCCTGCTTAGGTACAGTCTGCTGTTTCTCTACCCAGAAATTATTCCAGAGTATTTTTAGGGTACTTTCTCCATCACGTAGCATCGGTGTTGCAATTGGATAAGCAAACTCATCATTGATATAGTGAGGAGATTGTTTGATGCGTTCAAGACGTGCCTGTTCGGGTAATTTGCCAAATTGTGGCCCCCTCAAAGTCGTACAGGCAGTAAATAATATGCCCATTCCTAATACCAGCAGAAGGAAGGTGACTTTATATTTTTTTTTCATCATGTTTGGACAATAACCTGAATTTCTAATTAAAAAAAAGCCAAGTTGACTTGAGTCCATTCAACTTGGCTAAACTAAGGATTACTTCAAGTTTTTAGTAAAGAAATCAGTTAATTTATCGAAAGGGATTAAATCAACACGGTCATAAAGATCAACGTGCCCAGCACCCTTGACGTAATACAATTCTTTACGTTCACCAGCACGTTTATAAGCATCTTCACTGAACTCTTTGGAATGTGCCTGATCACCTGTTATAAATAGCATTGGACGTGGTGAAATAGTTTCTATGTCATTAAATGGATAGAAATTCATGAACTTGACATTACTGGTTAAGGTTGGCTGAGTTGTAGCTTGTGGATTAGCGCCTTTAGGGGTGAACTCACCACGTGGAGTACGGTAAAAGTCATAAAATTCACGCTGGATGGGATCTGTATCAGCCGTCAATTGCTTGGTTGTGCCGCCTGTATATTCAATTTTTCCACCCGTAAATTCTGAATAACGTTGTTGAGCTGCATCAGCAATAATCTGTTTTCTTTGTACGAGGGTTAGTGAATGATTCAGTGCATTACGATTTGCTGCTCCCATATCGTACATACTGACAGTCGCAATAGCTTTCATACGCGGGTCGATTTTGGCAGCACTGATGACGAAGCTACCACTACCACAGACCCCTAAAGCACCAATACGGTTACGATCAATAAAATCACGGGTTCCAAGATAGTCTACAGCAGCACTAAATGCTTCAGCATAGATATCAGGAGCGACCACGTTGCGAAGCTGACCATCGCTTTCACCCCAGAATGACTGGTCGATCGCAAGTGTCACAAAACCTTGTTCCGCCAACTTTTGGGCATACAGCATGGAACTTTGTTCCTTGACCGCTCCCATAGGATGCCCAACAACAATCGCTGGAGCCTTGCTATTTTTCTTAAGATTTTTTGGAATAACTAGATTACCCACAATGTTCATATTGTATTGGTTTTTAAACGTCACCTTTTGGATGGTAATCTGACTGCTTTGATAAAAGTTGTTTGCACCATTTGACATATCTGCGGCTATTGTTGAAGTTGTAGAGAATAAACCTACTGTAGCTGCCAGAGCCGCAGTTAAGGCAATATAGCGAAATTTTTTCATAGGTGTTTGCATAATCTCAGCTCCCGATAAGGCATATAAGCTATGTGGCTTTAGGTATGGGAAAAGTTTACATTCTTTGGATGCTCAGGATTAGTCTAAAAAAACAGCATAGACTTATGAGAAAGATTCATAAATAGAATAGATATGCTTGCAAGCCTAAAACAGACCATAATATTTTTTAAGTTTTTCCACTTTGAAAAATCATAATTGTGTTGATTGATGAAATATATTCATAACTCTATTCGGTAATGCACCCTTATTCTTAGTCCGTCATATTTTTATAATTATTCAACTATACATTTTGTCGTGAGAAGTTGAATGACAACCGCTAACCAAGACATTGCATTAAACAATCAAACCGCCCATTGGGGTGGTGTGTTTGCAATGAGCTTATGCGTTTTTGCATTGATTGCTTCTGAATTTATGCCAGTGAGCTTACTTACCCCAATTGCTGTTGATCTCAAAATTACTGAGGGAATGGCTGGGCAAGGAATTGCCATTTCTGGGGCATTTGCAGTCATGACAAGTTTAACAATCTCCCGTTTGGCAGGAAGCATTAACCGGAAAACCTTGTTATTGGTTTTAACCGCCATCATGGCAGTGTCAGGGGCAATTGTTGCACTTGCACAAAACTATACGATTTACATGATTGGTCGGGCACTGCTTGGTATGGTGATTGGTGGGTTCTGGTCAATGTCGGCAGCGATGGCGATGCGTTTAGTGCCAAGTGCGCAAGTTCCTCGTGCATTGGCGATCTTTAATAGTGGTAATGCCTTGGCTATGGTTATTGCCGCACCGTTGGGTAGTTATCTAGGATCAATCATTGGCTGGCGTGGTGCATTTTTTAGTTTGGTTCCTGTTGCCATACTGGCACTGATTTGGCAGTGGATTAGCCTACCATCAATGCAGGTTACATCTGAATCAACAGAAAAACGTCCATCAATTGTAGGATTATTACGTAATCCTATGGTGATGATTGGCATGCTGGCAGTGAGCCTGTTCTTTATGGGACAGTTCTCACTGTATACCTATGTCAGACCATTTTTGGAAACCATTACTCAGGTTGAAATTTCGACCTTATCTTTGATTCTACTTGGAATTGGAGTCATGGGCTTTATTGGCACGAGTATCATTAATATCTTCCTTAAACGTGGTTTTTATACAACATTGATCACGATCCCAATCATGATGTCGGCCATTGCAATCAGCCTAATCTTTTTTGGTACATGGCCCATGGTGGTCGCTGTATTGCTAGGCATATGGGGCTTGCTTGGAACAGCCGCACCTGTGGGATGGTGGAGCTGGTTAGCTCACACCTTGCCTAACGATGCTGAAGCTGGGGGCGGTTTAATGGTCGCTGTAGTACAGCTTGCGATTGCGCTAGGTTCAACATTGGGCGGTATTTTATTTGACCAAAGCGGTTATCAGATGACTTTTATCATGAGTGCGGTATTGCTGATTATATCGGCAATTTTGACATCACGGTTGACCACCAAATAACAATTTTAATAAGGAGTTGTAAAAATGAATTGGAATCATCAGATCAGAGCGATGATCGTACTCTCCGCCATGTTTGGACTGAGCGCATGTGGAGGAGATCATACGTCCTCCAATGCACCGATCGTCACTGAACGTCCAAACAATACAGATGGTACGGGAAATAATGCAGAACAACCCAATATTGAGGGCGAGCAAATGAATATATGGATGACCGTGAATGGACACCGTTTTGGGGTGAGCTTTGAAGACAATGCAACAGCTCGTGCTTTTGCTGCACAGTTGCCATTGTCCTTAAATATGGAGGAATTGAACGGCAACGAAAAGCATACCCAATTGCCGAACGCCTTACCCACTGATGCTAGTCGTCTAGGCATTATCAACAATGGTGACTTGATGCTTTATGGTTCATCCACGTTGGTTGTATTTTATAAAACTTTTCCATCTACCTACTCTTATACTCGTATTGGTAAGGTGAACCAATCTGATGAGTTAGCTGACATCCTTGGGCGCGGAAATGTACGCATTGAATTTACTCGTGATTAAGCCACAGTCGAATGATAAGTACAGGAGTATAAAGTCATGAATATTCACTATTTACCAAACCTTGCCAAATTTACGATGATTATTGCATCGATTTTTTTGACCTTGCTACCCACATCTCCAACGTTTGCACATCATGGTTGGGCCGCATTCGAAACTGATCGTCTGGTTTATATTGCTGGAACGGTCTCATCGCGAGGTGTTTGGGGTAATCCACATTCACAATTTGATGTGACTCTGGATCGTAATCTACCTGCCAAAACGCTCAAGCTAGCGATTCCAGAAGAGTTGCAAGACCCTCAGGATAGTGTCCGAGTCAATGCTGCTCCCTCATACAAAGGTTCTCACAAAAAATTAGAAGTTATCATTGCTCCACCAGCTTGGTCAGGGAGATGGGGGTTGGGGCGTGCGCTGAAAATTGGGGAACGCTTTCAAGCAGTTGGCTACATCAATCGCAGAGATAAAAATTTGTTCCGTCCAGTTGTATTTTGGTATGGAGCGAATGCCGTGCCAGTAAACCAAGTGCTTGGCAACACACTTCCAGTTCGTGCACCATTGCCGACTGCTGGACAGAATTGAGGTGCTATGATGCCTGAGTTGCTCAATACATGGCTGATGTTATTACAGGACTCTACATTGGGTGAAACGGTACGGAATATCCAGTATCTCTATCCCGTGCTTGAATCCATTCACATCCTCGGGATAGCACTCCTTGTTGGTCCAGCTTTCATTTTTGATCTCAGACTATTGGGGGCTGGACAACGTGCTGTGCCTGTGACCACAGCAGCGCACTGTTTGCTGCCCATTTCCCACATCGGTCTAATGATTGTTGCAATCACGGGTATCGCATTGCTCAGTGCACAGGCAACCATCGTTGCCACTGCTGGAGCTGCTCCATGGAAACTTGGACTCATCGTTGTTGCTGGTATCAATGTTCTCGTATTTCATAAAGGTGTCTACCGAACAGTGGCAGATTGGGATGTACAAACCCCTGTGCCGCTTCTGGCAAAAGTTTCAGCATTGATTTCGGTTTTTGCGTGGACGGGAGTTATTATCGCAGGACGATTTTTAGCATATTGAAATATAAATATTTTATCTAAGATGATTGACTTAAATACCAAGAAATAGACTACATATATGTTCTGTAAAAACAAGAGTTTTTGTAATTATATGGGGCATAAAAGATGACATTAAGGACTTAAAAATGAAATAGAGTTATGAACAAAACTAATCAATAAGCCTTATACTGAGATTTAAAACAAGTTTTAAATGGAAATCCATAAATGGCAATGACGAAAGAGAATTATAACGACCTCTATGCTTTCCTAATGGTGACACGAGAGGGCAGTTTTACCAAAGCCGCAGGAAAATTAGGCGTATCTCAATCGGCACTCAGTCATAGTATTCGTGGATTAGAAGAACGTTTGGGCATGTTATTACTGACCCGAACCACACGTAGTGTATCTGTGACCGAAGCAGGAGAACGTTTACGACAGACCATTAGTTCCAGTTTTGATCACATTGACAATGAACTTTCCCTATTAAGCAAACTCAGGGATACCCCCGCAGGAACAGTGAGAATCAATGCCAGCAGTCATGCCATACGACAGATTTTATTACCGAAACTACAGAAGCTGACCCAGCTATATCCAGACATCAATATCGAATTGACTGCGAATAGTGGCATGGTGGATATCGTGGCGGAACGCTTTGATGCTGGAGTTCGTTTTGGCAGTCGGGTTGCAGAAGGCATGATTGCGGTACGTATTGGCAATGATGTCAAAATGGCGGTGGTGGCAACACCTGAATATTTTGCAAAACATGGTACACCACAAACCCCACAAGACTTATATAACCATCAATGTATTGGCTTTCGTTTGACTACCCAAGGCGGTATTTATACGTGGGAATTTAAGCAAGATAGCTTGGATGTTAAAATCAAAATCCAAGGACAATGGGTATTTAATGAGTCTTACCACAGTGTCGATGCCGTACGTTTAGGATTGGGAGTGGCTTATATCCCTGAAGATATGATTGAGGATGATTTAGCACAGAGGCATTTACTCAAAGTGTTAGACGAATATAGTATCCAGTTTCAAGGCTATCATCTTTATTATCCCCATCGCAGACAGCAATCTCCTGCCCTTAAACTCGTGATTGAACATTTACGTTTGTATCTACCTGAACCCATATAATTCAAGATTTTTGTGGCATCGCATAGGTTCCTATAACATGAGCCACAGCTTCTTCCTCATCTCCAGAATATAACCAAACTTCACCCGTCACTAAAGTTTTGCCCACTTTAATCAATTTACAAACTGCTCGTATATTCTGACCCGCTTTCGGCTTACGAAAAAAGTTGATGGTCATATTGGTTGTGACTGCCATGGCAACCAACCCTAAATGTCCCATGATCGCAACATACAATACAAAATCAGCCACCAACATTAAGGTCGGACCTGATACTGTCTGACCAGGACGCAAATCCTCCTGATCAACTTGATATAACAACTCTGCACCTTTAGGTGTTATCGCTTCAATACTACATTTTCTTAGTGCTTGTGGAAATTCTTGAGCAAGAAAGTCAATAATTTCATGTTTCGTAATTGTCATTTGCGACCTAATATCGATTTTCAAAAGTTTTAATTGTGTCAGTGAGGTCTTATCTGTCTTTTATATATACGCATAGCGTAGAGCATACAGACCTCACCTATTCTTAGAGCTTAAAGCAATTTCAATCTACACGATTGGAAAGTTCATTTAGCACTTGCCAATAGGTTGGCGGTTCAGAAACATGTCCACGCTCACGTAACATTTGGTGCATTTTTGGCAGTTTAAAATAAGGAACTGTCGCCATCAAATGATGTTCTTTATGAAAATTGACATGAATCGGTGCAACCAAAGCACGTGCGATAAAACCTGCTTGTGTGGTACGGGTATTGGTTAAAGCGCTGTTACTCGTTGGCATACCCGCATGTTCTGCCATAGAGCGAACACGTAAAAATAATGGAAATGGGGTTAAATAAGCCAAAATCCAAAGGACATAGAGTTTAGGATGACCTGCCGCCCATAATGCAGAAAACATAGCGGCGTTGGTTGCAATCGCCCCTGCGCTGTTTTTTAAAAATGTCTTTGGATAATCAGACCAATGTCGCCCTTCCTGAGAAATCCAGCGACGATCATTCGAAACCGTCCATTCCATTTTTTCTATATCCATCAACACTCGCCCAACCGCAAATTTAAAACCTGTCACGCCAGATAGATCACGGATAAATTTTCGCATCAATGATTTTTTCGAGGTTGGAAAACCTGCAACGAGCGACACATCAGGATCATCGACTGTTGAGGTTTTACTATGATGACGCATGTGATGCGCGCGGTACTTATGTAGATCATTCCAAATTGGGCGTGCACATAACCAATCTGTCGCGGTGTCATTCAGCCATTTAGTTTTAAATAAGCTTTGATGTGAAGCATCATGCATTAAGATTGCCAATGCCAATTGTCGACCCGCCAAAACCACCAACGCAGCGACACACATTAACAATTTCCCCCAAACAGGCAAATATTCCCAAGAGGTCGCGACAGCGGCAAACGTTCCACCAATAACTGCCCAAGTGGACAATACCACCCAGCCACCATGTAAATCTGATTTGCTTGTTAACGCGGTGATTTCTTCCCTACTGAATAAATCACTCATTGCGACACGTGTATTCATATCCCTATCCTGCCTATTATTCTACTTTTCAAAATACATATTTTATAATTTTATTTTAAATCATGTAATATTTCTGTCAATAAATTTAAAGGATATGTTTTGTAATATTAAAGTCGATACTTATACCGTACTTTCCTCATAAAACTTGGCCCATAGTGCTAACCCCGTTTGATCAAGTTGCTGAACACTGGATGCAAACTGATCACGAAGTTCGACATCAACAAAATCTTCAGGTAATAAAGGATCATTCATTAATAGTGAAATGGTCTGACGACCCAACAATAGAGATTCTCTGGTTGCATCGTCCAAGTCTAACTGGTTAACCCTGCTTAACCAGTCTTGAATCATCTGACTATATTTCTCATAATTTTGATTCAGCGTCTGTGTCGGCCACAATTTAGGAATACTGGCCAAAGTTGCTGGGTCAAAATGATTAATCTGACAAATCTTTGCACTGCTCTCTAAGCCAGTCGCTTGTAATGCCAGCACAAGATCCTCAAATGCAATAGCGAGATTATCAGGACGAATATAAATTCCCTGCTCTAATTCTTTAAAACCAAAATGTTTTAATGCTCTTTCACGGCGATTCAATGCAGTACGATCGACCCGCCCTAACTCACCAGTCAACACCGCAAGATATTGGTGATTCCAGACTTTAGTGCGTTTAATACCACGCTTACGATTCAACATGACATCTGCCCACTCATGTGATTGGGCGGTAAACTGGTACATGCCACGCTCAATAGCTTCAATCACGCCCTCACTCGATAGACGAGTTACAGCAACACGAATACTATTCTCACTAATTTCAAACAATTTAGCGGCAATAATAATCTGCTTAATCGAAATCTCACGGCCTTGCGAACCTAAAAGTAAATCAATAATTAAATCTCGGGCATTTAGTTTCACTATCGTCATATTGCTATTGAACCAATTTAAAAATATAAAAATTTAAACCATAGAATTCTTTCATAAATATCTTTTGTTTCTCCCTATAGGAGAAATGCAAAGAAAGTGCAATTAATAATGAAAGGAGTCTAAAGGGTTTAGAAATTCTAGCATTGCACACTGCAGTTTTTATACGCTACTGATGAAAGGTATGCTCAAAAGAATATGGACGCATGCAAAACTTATCTTAAATAATCATCAAACTATTTTTTTTCTGCATTTGCTCAACAACTTCTTTGGTCTCAAAGCCCAAACGCCAATATAACAACTCTAAAACATCTAGCTCGTCTTGCGTAATGATACGATCACTCCACAAACACCGCTCAGCAATGGCTAAGATATTGAGACGATCACGTAACAGCAGCCCAGACACATCATTTAAAATTTCAGCAAGATCAAGTGGCTCATCCGAAATGTCCGCATACATTTGCATTTCATCTTCAGTTAAAAGAAATCTTAAAATGCGCTCTCGTACTTCGAGTTGATTTGGACTATTAATTTGTTGTACATGCAATAAAGCATCGATCAAATGAACGATCTGAGACTTCACGTCTTCAAATGCTGCTGGTAAATGGGCTGGCATCAGATTCAACTCATGCTTCACTCTTTCTAGCAACAGCGCATCGAGCAACCCCACCTCTCCATCGGCTTGTATAATCGACGCTAATTTCGTTAAAAACTGACGTGCGATACTGGTCGGCATGTGACCAATATTTTTACATGCATCATGGAAGATCTGGACATGAATTCGACCATCTAAATTTAGCAATGCATCGACTATGGCATGACTTACTGGCGCATCTTGTGGAATAAACTCACGGTATTGCCGAATCATTAATATTGCCACCATTATCTCTCGTGAGCCTGTTGCCGTCTGCATCGCTCTTTGAATCAATTCAGGACGTTTCTTATGCTTACGCACTTCTGGATTTAGCGGCTTAATCGCATCATTCAATGCAAAACTGATCGGAGACAACCGCAGCAAAGGTAATGGTTGAGGTGAGCTCCACGGTGTCGAGACATCGGTGATTTCTTCTTCCAATGAGCGGAACAAACTAAATAAAGGGCGACTGCGCAATTTCCTAAGATTTTCTAATTGTAAATCTTGCAATAATGTTGGATTTAGCTCATAGATCCGCTCTTTAATGCTTGGATGAATATTCATCCAACTTTGCGGGCTGAGTGAGTTGGCAAAGCACATATGCGAAATCGATTCAGAATAGGCACTGTGAATTTGTGAGCCTGAATGATGCACATAGATCCGCAAGAGCGTTTGAATATTGGCATTATTATTCATCAAATGCATGGTTTTCAAATCATTGCGGAAGGTTCGACCACTCAAGGTTAGATATTTAATAAAGCGCGTAATGAGGATACCCAAACTACCGATTAGCCAAATCACACCACCAATCGCAACAAAAATCGTTTCAAACTTATTACGACGTTTAGTTGCATAAGGACTATAGCCAGCCTGTGCTAATTTGCTGCCCCACTGACTAAATGTGGTTAAGCCACTGTATAAAATTTTAAGCTTGGTGTTTTCAACCGCTTCACCTGATAAAATTTGATTAAACTCATAACTCAGCAAACCATACAGCTCTAGTTCATCTAGATTCTGCAATGCGCCCCAAGTCAAAATAATCACAATATCTTGAGATTTAAAACCTGCCGTTAGCGCATTCACACCAACTTCATCAGGCAATACATAGACGGCTGGAGTATCAATTGCAAAGCTATTTGCAACTTGTTCCACAACTTTTAATGCCGTGTTTTCTTCAGGAGTGCTTTCATCAAACACTAAACGTCGCGCTTTCAACTGTTTCGCCAGCGAATGACCGCCTTCTCGTAGCACATAGAGTTCTGCACCGACGGACCACAACATGACAAAAATCAGTAAGGCGATGAAATAGGGACTGAGCGCGTGCCACCAAATGACTTGTGTATAATCAAAGAAATGAACTACCAAACCCAAAATTACATTGAGAATAAAAACAGTCAATAACATCGCAAGCCAACAAAAACTCATTGACCATACGATGCTTTTATTTTCAATTAAATAATGGCTCATTTCTTTCAATGTAAATTTTCCTGATTACATTGTTTATATTAGGATTGCGTATAGCCATCATCATAGAATAAAAAAGCGGGAAATTCCCGCTTTTCTATCGATGAAGAACATTACTCTTCTTTTATTCCAGTTAAATCAACCGAAGCTGCATCGATGTTTACATCGATATAACCATCAGCTTGTTTTTTCGCTGTGTCATTGCGCTTTTGCTCAAGATCAGCGAGATAAGCTTTGTCGATACCACCAGCCACGTAAACACCATCAAATACTGAGCAATCAAACTCTGTCAAATCAGGCACTTTACTGGTACGAACAGCATCTTTCAAATCTTCTAAATCTTGAAAAACTAAGCGATCAGCACCAATAATTTCACGAATTTCCTCAACGGTACGTTCCGAAGCGATTAATTCTGATTTTGCTGGCATATCAATACCGTACACGTTTGGATATTTCACCATAGGCGCAGCTGAAGCAAAGAAAACTTTTTTTGCACCTGAATCGCGCGCCATCTGAATGATTTCATTACACGTTGTACCACGTACAATCGAATCATCAACCAAGAGAACATTTTTGTCTTTAAACTCAAGTTCTACAGGATTCAGTTTTTGACGAACTGATTTTTTACGTTGTTGCTGACCTGGCATAATAAAGGTACGTCCGATATAACGGTTTTTCATAAAACCTTCACGGAATTTCACACCTAAAATGTTAGCCAACTCTAATGCAGAAGTACGACTAGTATCAGGAATTGGAATCACAACATCAATATCATGTTCCTCACTCCATTCTTTTAAAATCTTATATGCAAGTTTTTCGCCCATTTTCAAACGCGCTTTATAAACAGAAATACCATCAATAATGGCATCTGGACGTGCAAAATAGACGTACTCGAAAATACATGGACGATATTCTGGATTTACTGCACATTGCTTGGTGAATAGTTCACCTTCTGAATTGATAAAGATGGCTTCGCCGGGCTCAATATCACGCTCAATTTTGAAACCAAGTGCTGTAATCGCCACCGACTCCGAAGCAATAATATATTCAGTGCCCTGTGCAGTCTCACGTGAACCATAGATCAAAGGACGAATCCCATTTGGATCACGAAAGCCGACTAAACCATGACCTGTAACCATTGCCACCACGCCATAAGCACCTTTACAACGCTCATGCACACGAGAAACCGTATGAAACATGTCCTCAGGTGTTGGGTTCAATGTGCCACATTTCTGCAACTCATGGGCAAATACGTTAAGTAAAACTTCCGAATCCGAATCCGTATTCATATGACGTAAATCTGTTTTAAACAGATCATCATGAATTTCTGCGGCATTGGTTAAATTACCATTGTGCGCAAGCGTAATACCGTACGGAGAGTTTACATAAAATGGTTGAGCTTCAGCGCTACTTGATGAACCAGCAGTTGGATAACGAACGTGTCCAATGCCATAGTTTCCTAGTAAAGCACGCATGTGACGAGTATGGAATACATCACGTACCATACCGTTATCTTTGCGGAGAAATAAACGCCCTTGATCGCAAGTTACGATTCCTGCTGCATCCTGTCCTCGATGTTGCAACATCGTCAAGGCATCAAACAACATTTGGTTTACTGGCGATTTACCGGCAATCCCAACTACTCCACACATAGCAACCTCGCAACAAGCTAGCGATTAATAAAACGGATTTTTCGTCGAATGATCAGCGCGATGATCGGCTGAAGCACGTTCTGATTCATTCATGTCAATTGAAGGGCGATGTAATAACGCACCTTCGGAAGTCATTTGGTTTAAAGCTTGATTTGCAGCATCTTTGGATAACTCTGTAGCCAAAGGCGCATAAGGTAATAGAATTTGTACAAATTTCGACTGTTTCCAGTGTGGTGAACTCTCAACCCAAGGTCCTAAGCCTTGCATGGTAACCAAGACGATTAACAGTCCTTTTAATGAACCAAAAGCACCGCCTGCTAAACGATTTAATGGGCCCAATTTTAAAGTTTTCAAGAGTCCATTCAACAAGGCTGAAACGATCCACGTACACACCACGATGATCAGTACGATAAAAGCAAACGCTGCTATTTTTTGCACAACGGGATCTTGGCTGAGACTGCTCATAGCAGGCGCCAATACAACAGCGTACTTTGCTCCGACGATCAAAGCGAATATCCATCCGACCAAGTTCGCAAAGGCTTTTATAAATCCTTGACGCAAACCGTTCAGCCCTCCAATGAGCAAGATGATCAGAATAATGATATCAAGCGTGTTCATTTCACAATGTCATCGCGTTTACACAATCTTTCACAAGCACTGGACCGGTATAAATCAGCCCGCTATAAATTTGAATTAAGCTTGCGCCTGCCTGCTGTTTGGCTACAGCTTGGTCGCCAGATAAAATACCACCGACACCAATTAACGGAATTTGTCCTTTCAAGACTGTAGAGAACTGACGCAAACATTCAGTACTTTTCTCAAATACTGGTGCACCAGACAAGCCACCTGATTCCTCTCCATGTGGTAGATTTTCTACCCCTTCACGACCTAATGTCGTATTGGTCACAATCAAACCATCGATCTTAAATTTCAACAATTGCGCTGCAATAAAGTCAATATCTTCAGGGGTTAAGTCAGGTGCAACTTTCAGTACTAAAGGAACATAATGATTATATTGTTGCGAAAGTTCAAGTTGACGATCTTTCAAAGTTTTTAACAATTCTGTAAGTGCATCACCGCTTTGTAAACTGCGTAAATTTTTAGTATTTGGTGATGAAATATTAACGGTAATATAAGAGGCGTAGTTATAAACTTTCTCTAGACAAATCAAATAATCAGAGACAGCATCCTCAACAGGTGTATCCACATTTTTTCCGATATTAATGCCTAAAACACCTTTAAAGTTTGCTGCTTTTACATTTTCAATCAGTTGATCGACCCCATCGTTATTGAATCCCATACGGTTAATAATTGCTTTTGCTTGAGGGATACGAAATAAACGAGGTTGTGGATTGCCTTCTTGTGGGCGCGGTGTGATGGTACCAATTTCGATAAAACCAAAACCCAATGCCGCTAAAGCATCAATATGCGCACCATTTTTATCTAAACCAGCAGCGAGACCAACTGGGTTTGGAAACTCGACCCCCATACAGGTCACTGGTTTTGCTGGGACTTTTTGATGCATTAAACCGAATTTTTGGGCTTTACCAAGCATGGAGAGTGTGAGTTCATGCGCACGTTCAGGTGCTAAGGTAAACAACAAAGGGCGCGCCAATGAATATAACATACCAATCACAGTCTACTGATTTTCAAGTACCCATATTATAGGCACAGGCTCAACAAAACACCATGCTTAGCATAGAGTTATTTTAGGTTCTGCTGACATTTCAACCACGCATGAGTTGTTATTGTACTGTAGCAGTCAATTTGATCTGGTTATTGTTAGATACCATTTCCATCTTTACTACACTCAGTCCCATTTGAGACAGTTGCATCAAAAAGTTTGCCAGTACCGCATAGTTTTTATGTTCAGCAACAATTTGAATCTGCTCGCCACTTGGTTGTGATGAAACTGCAAGTCCCTGTTGCTGTGCCGTGCGTTGGATCTTATCTGCGGCAGAAAGTTCAAGATCATTTGCAGGTTTCATGGTTGCAGCATTACTCTGCATCCACACCGTTAAATCTTTTAATTCATTCACCCGTTTTTGTTGCTGATCCGCCAAACTATGCATTTTCCATATAGCTGTACCAATGACCACCACAACGACAAAAATAGTCGTAAAAATCACCATGATGCGTTCACGCACTGATAAAGCTTGTAAATACTGATCCAAAGCTTCTGCTTTTTGATCGAAGAAATTTTGTATTTGCGTTAATGCTTTCATTATTTTACTTTTACCGTTCCAATCGCACCGACACTGTCCGCTTGAACATTGCCTAATTCAGCTTGAAAACCCTGTTGATTGAGTTGCTGTACCAATGTTTGCAAAGCATTGGCCGAGTTGGCTTTCAGAGCCATCGACAATACAGATGCATCAAAACTCATCTGTTGAGCCACAATCTGATTTTGCATCAAAATTGGTCCAACGCGACTCAGTAGTGAGAGTGCTTGTGCATCTCCAAGTCGACTCATACGCAACTGGCTTTCAAACTGGCTCTTGATATTTTGCTCAGTCACACGACTGTTTTCGCCAAACCAATACTTGTATTGGTCCACAGCTTGTAATGCGGTCTGATCAGCGACCTTTTTAAGCTTTGACCAACGTAATGCATCATAACCCAATTGGACAATAATCACGGCCATAAAAACGACAGCAGCAGCTTTCCAATAGCCTGACCATTGAATATCCGTATTTCTAGCTTTTGGGAAAACATTGAAAGGATGTTGCTTGGCTCTTGGGATTTGATGGAACTGATAACTAAATTCAGTACGCTGCTCGCGACTTGACACGCTCGCCAATTGATCTAACTGATTGGTATTTAAATTTGCAAACTGATACTGTGTTTCGGTTGGCTGGAATTCTAAAAACAACCCCAAATCATCGACTGAGTTACCTAACCAAGTATTTTCTCTGACCAGTAAATGATCATAAAGATTGACCAGTACCACCTGATTATTTTCAGGATTGGCTTCTGGTTCAGGCAAAATCAAGAAATCTGGTAGAAAAGCAACAATTTCAATTGGCAATAAACTTAAGGCATGCTGCCAAGTTTCAATTGTTGATTGAGCAACCCCTAAAATATTCAATTGATCCTGATGAAAATGATGCACGACCTTCATGTGATCAATCGGCAAAGTGACATACTCTTCCAATAGATACTTGACGCCTTCTGGACCTAATTGCTTGTAATGCGTCTTTGTCATCGGTTGCTGCAACATTTGAGCATTTCGGCTTGGGAAATAAATAACCGCTTCTTTTCCGCTATGCACTTGCAAATCTTGAATCAATTGTTCAAGACTATTTGCCTGCAACCAATTTTCCCCAGTCGACCAATACCATGTTCCGTTGGTTTCGGGCATCCATATATACAACATACGTGTTTAGTACTCTTATTCTATTGCGGGAATGTCCGTTATATCGTTGGAATAAAACTATTCTTTTGCGTAGATAAACCATTGGCGATAACAGCTTGATCATAAATCCGCGCTTCAGCCAATGCAAATGGTTGAAAACTTTCAAGTGTTAATTGCTCAGCAATATGCGCAATGACATTCATATGACAAACCACAGCAATTGATTCATACGGCAGTTTTGATAGCCACTCAATTGCACCTTTCGCATCATCATCTGGTTTAATCTTATCGCAAATTAAAACAGGGATTCCTGCAAAATGTGCTTTGATATGTTCCAAAGTTTCTTGTGCACGTAATAATGGACTCACCACAAAAATCTCAGGTTGAATCACATCTTTTAGGAAAAGCCCAGTCTGTTCAGCTTGTTGATGACCACGCGCTGTTAAAGGACGTTGCATATCATTTCCATTGATTGCTGGAGACGCTTCACCGTGGCGGACTAATGTAAGTTGCATAACATAACCTTATTTTTTATATCGCTATATTAACCATCATTGATGACAGTTTTTTGATTAGACTTCATGGTGTGGTAAAACAAATTCAACATCACTACGATGACCATTTTTCATTAAAGACAAAGCGATCGTCATTGGTGGGGCATTTTCAAAAATAACTTCATATAAAGCATTAGTAATCGGCATATATACATCTAGTTCGGCAGCTTTAGTACGAACTTGAACAATGGTATTAACCCCTTCTGCCGTTTGACCCAACTCTTTAGTCGCTTGATCAAGTGTTTTGCCAGAACCCAAGGCGAAACCAATTTGATAATTACGGCTTAATGGACTGTTACAGGTCGCAAATAAATCACCGACACCAGATAAGCCTAAGAAAGTGAGTGGATTTGCACCTTGCTCTACGGCGAAACGACTCATTTCGGCCAAAGCCCGCGTTAAAATCATACTCTTGGTATTTTCACCAATGTTATAAGCAGCACCCATTCCCATTGCAACCGCATAAATATTTTTGAGCGCGCCACCAAGTTCAACACCATGCACATCATCACTACCGAATACACGAAATAATGCGCTATGTAATGCATGTTGTACTGCATAGCGTACCAATTCTGATTCACTCGCAATCACCGTACCAGATGGCATACTTGCCATAATTTCTTTGGCTAAGTTTGGACCAGACAAGACACCATAAGGAACTTCAGGCAATTCTTCTCGAATGATTTCACTCATGAAACTAAAAGTTTTAGCTTCAATCCCTTTCGTCAGTGAAACAACTGCTTGCGCGCTGATAAATGGTGCGATTTGCTTAAGCACATCTCGAAATGAATGGCTTGGAATCGCCACTAAAATAATATCGCGATCACGAACAGCCAGCTCTAAATCTGCGACTGCGCGTAAAGTCGGTTCTAAGGTGTAATCAGGTAAATAGCGTTTATTGACATGCGTCTGATTGATTTCTTCAGCGACAGCCGCATCACGAATCCATATCATGGTATCGCAACCATTGCGTGCAGCTAAATTAGCCATTGCGGTACCGAAGCTACCACCACCGAGTACCGTAATTCTTAATGCCGTTTTTTGATCCACTGCAACGGGTTCAACTAAATCGCTAAATTTTAACTCTGCCATTTTTTATCCTGAAACTAATTTCTTTGTTTAATCATTCAAAAATAAGATTAGGTCGATTGCCATATTTTTACAAAATTCTGACTCTCTATTTCTGCACGTGGTGCAATGACTTTAGCAGCCGTACCAATATAAATAATACCTGAAATCAAATCTTGCGCTTGTAATCCTAATTGACGCTTAAGCCAATCAGACTCAACCACGGCACCAGAACGCCACATACTTGCAAAGCCTTGTGCCTGCAAAGACAACAACAGGTTCTGAATCGCAGCACCTGTACTGAGGATTTGCTCAAAATGTGGAACCTTAGGATGATCTTGAAGTGTTGTTAACGCTAAAACCAACATCGGTGCGCGAAACGGATGATGTTTTACACGCTCCAAATGAGTTGGATCTGTTTCACCTAAATCAGCTAAAGCCTTGGCCAAATGTTCGCCAAAAGCAGCTCGATGCTCAGCCGTGATGACCACGAACCTCGTCGGCTTTAAACGATGATGATCAGGCGCTGTTAATGCAGCTTGAATTGCTTTTTCGAGTTGCTCTGTATTCGGTGCTGGTTCAATTAACTGCCCAATAGATTGACGTTGATGAATATTTTGATGAATTGTCTCTATATTTGAGTCCGTCATTGACATGAATCTAACTAAGGCAAGGATTTTGCTAGATTAGCATAATCTGAATAATTTTCACTACGTCTAATTGAGGCTTGTTCAATATTCATGAACGAATTTCATCACCGCAAATAACATCACGAGCTAGAGATTAAGATGTGATAATTTCCCTTACCAAGTGTCACAACAAACTGTACACAAGCTGCGAAAGTAATTAAACATTATATGTTTCAATAATCAGATGATGTTCATCACTAGAGAAAAAGCAATGAAAAAAAATTTAGTTCTTAGTTTAATCGGTGGTTTAGCGCTTGGTTTAACCGCATGTGCATCTACTCCAACCAGTACATTGGCCATTCAAAAAGAAAATAATCAATATGAAGTGACAGGTATTGGCAAGACCAATCTCATTTCTAAAAACAATGCGATTAGTTCTGCACAGAAGACCTGTACTCGGAATACCTCGGCTGTTGTGGTGGATGAAAAAGTGGTTTATCAGGGCGTGTTAAAAGGTGTCGTGAATGAGCAAACTGGCAGAATGGTCGAAGCTGCCGCAGGTGTGCTTGGCTCGATGACAGGTACAAAAGCAACTTTATCTAAAGACGATGACTATCAAACCACACTGACCTTTTACTGCAAGGCGAACTAAATAATACAAAAAAGCCGATGCATAGCATCGGCTTTGGTAACTGTTAAAGCTTATTGAAGTTCACTTGCTGCAACTTGTGTATCAGCATCTTCAACAACATCAGTATTGTGCTCATCCATGATTGGTTTATCAATTGCATCGATGGCAGCTTGTTGCTCAGAGGTTGTCTGAGTTGATACAACTGAAGTTGCTTGTTCTTGGTCTTCAGCAGTTTTAGCTTCTTCTTTCTTTGCGCAAGCAGTCAATACCATTACTGGTGCGATCATTAAAGCAATAAGTGTTAGTTTAAAATTCATTGCAGCTTCCCATCATTACTGGTTAGTTTGATGACAATCATATGTCAACAATGTGACATTTTTATGACCACAATACAATAAAAAAGCAAAAGAGCCGATTTACATCGACTCTCCTCTTTCATCTTTTGTTATAAATCAAAAGATTAGAACTTTATTGAGCACGCTCAATTAATACAGCTACAGCAGGTAAAGTTTTGCCTTCTACAAATTCTAAGAATGCACCACCGCCTGTTGAAATATAACCAATTTGATCGGCAACTGCATATTTATCAATTGCAGCAAGTGTGTCACCACCACCCGCGATTGAGAAACCTGCTGACTCTGCGATTGCAAGTGAAAGTGCTTTCGTACCCTCGCCAAATTGATCAACCTCGAAGACACCCACAGGACCATTCCAAAGAATGGTTTTTGAAGATTTCAAGATTTCAGCAAAAGCTTTTGCAGTTTCAGGACCAACATCCAGAATCATGTCGGTATCAGTCACATCTTCAACTTTTTTCACGACCGCTTGAGTATTGACCAAAGAACCTAAGAAATCATCAAAGTTGATTTGACTCGCATCAGCAACTACGACATCAGTTGGCAATGGAACACTTACCTTTGCAGCAATTTGTTTCGCAGTTTCAACCAAATCAGCTTCATACAGTGATTTACCGACATTGAAACCAGCAGCAGCCAAGAATGTATTTGCAATACCGCCACCAACGATCAATTGATCACAAAGTGTTGACAAAGAATTTAATACATCAAGTTTCGTTGAGACTTTAGAACCTGCAACGATTGCCACCATTGGCTTTTCAGGTGTTTGCATAGCACGACCCAAAGCATCCAACTCAGCAGCCAATAAAGGACCAGCGGCAGCGACTTGAGCAAAACGAGCAGCGCCCTCAGTCGAAGCTTCTGCGCGATGTGCGGTACCAAATGCATCCATCACGAAAACATCACAAAGTGCAGCATATTTCTTTGCAAGTTCTTCGTTATTTTTCTTTTCGCCATGGTTGAAACGAACGTTTTCAAGTAATACAACTTGGCCCGCTTCAACTTCAACGCCATCTAAATAGTCAGTCAATAATTTAACGTCTTGACCCAAAGCTTTGCTTAAATAAGCAGCGACTGGTGCAAGCGATTGTTCAGGTTTTGGCTCACCCTCTACAGGACGACCAAGGTGAGAAAACACCATAACTGCTGCGCCTTTTTCTAAAGCAGCTTGAATGGTCGGCAACGCTGCACGTAGACGTGCATCGCTAGTAATTTTCCCACTTTTTACAGGAACGTTTAAGTCTTCACGAATAAGAACACGTTTACCTGCTAAATCAAGGTCAGTCATGCGCTGGAAATTCATGGATGGCTCTCTAATTGATTTTAAAAACGGCACAATATTAAATGATTCTCAAAAATAAAGGTGAGTTTTTTTTGTAGAAAAGCTGTCGAAAGCCTCACTTTTGATTATGATAACTCTCGTCTTTATATCTTTTTATTATTATGTCTATTCATCCAGATCCTAAAATTAATCGTTTAAACGTACTTGGTGAACCTTTAGCCAGTTGTTGTTATGACCCAATTACGGGGTACTTCCGTAATGGTTTCTGCCACACATCTACTACCGATTTAGGTCAGCACACCATGTGCGTGCAAATGACCTCTGAATTTTTAAATTTTTCCCAAAAAGTCGGCAATGATCTGATCACGCCTTTGCCAGAAATGAGTTTCCCTGGTCTCAAACCTGGGGATTTCTGGTGTATCTGTGTGACACGCTGGGTAGAAGCCTATGAAGCAGGTCAAGCGCCACCGATCAAACTGAATGCCTGCCATAATGCAGTGCTTCACTATGTACCACTCAATATCCTTGTGGAATACGCAGTGTAATGAACCAGTTTGAGCTTATTTTGGCGTCAAGCAGCCAAACACGTAAAGCACTCATGGATCGCTTAGGCTTGGCTTATCGCTGTATTTCACCTGATATCGATGAGTCGGAAAATGGTGAAATGCATGCTGATGATCTGGCCAAACGTTTGGCTTATGAAAAAGCACGTGTTATTGCTGCACAACACCCCCATGCCATTGTGATCGGTTCTGATCAAGTGGCTTGGCGCGAACATGCACCTTATGACTTTATTGGTAAACCTTTAACCGTTGAAAATGCCATTCAACAACTACAAGCCAACTCAGGTAAAACGGTCTTCTTTAGTACCGCTTTAAGTGTTCAACACGCACAATCAGGTTTTGAAACCACGCTGGTTGAACATTACCAAGTAAAATTTCGCACACTAACGCTTGCTGAAATTGAACGTTATATTGAAATAGATCAGCCTTTGCATTGTGCCGGTAGTTTTAAATGCGAATGCTTGGGAATCAGCTTATTTGAGAAAATGGTCGGTGATGACCAAACCACGTTGATGGGCTTGCCCATGATTCAACTATGTAAAATCTTGCGAGAACGTGGAATTAATTTGCCTTAAACGCCAATAAACTGCTGCTTAAGCCATTGTTGAAAAGACTGTAGCCCCTTGTAATCTACATGTCGCTTAGGCAGTATGGTGTAATAGCTGAACGGACTTTCCCAAGCAACTTGGCTTGAGTCATTTTCACATAACCAACCCTGTGCAACAGATTGCTGCACCAATATTTTACTGACCACAGCAACCCCCAACCCAGCCAAAGCAGCCTGAATGACCTGATTTTCATCCTCAAAAAAATCAGGCTTCGGATATTTTTGTCCCAATAATTGTGATAAGAAATCAGCGTGATCATGTTTTAACAAATCTGCATTTTTCCACTGAGTCATAAACAGTCTCATTTGAGATTGATCTGTGAGATTCGCCCAATATTGTTGAGTTGCAAATAAACCAAAAGTGTCTTTTACAAGTGCGACAACAAAAGAGTTTTCAAGGTCAACTACACCGTAACGAATCGCCATATCGATACCTAAATCATGATTTATATCGACCATCTGATCATCCGCTTTAATTTGTATATCAATATCGGGATGTAAATTTTTAAAGTCATTAAGTCGTGGCACCAACCACATTGCTGCAAAAGCATTTGTGGTACTAATGGTGATTTTCTTAGCACTAGCTGTTAATTCAGACAAAGTTTGTTTTAATTCTGAGATCATTTTTGTACTGACCTCTGCAAGCTTTTCACCTGCTTCGGTTAGCGTTACTGCTCTAAATCCCCGCACAAATAGCTTTATTTCTAACTCTTTTTCCAGCTCACTGATTTGATGTGAAACCGCTGTGGGCGATACATTTAATTCTTGTGCAGCAGCTTTAAAGCTTTTTAAGCGCGCAGTGGCTTCAAACACTTTTATACTATTCAATGATGGTAATCGCTTCAGCATACTGCACTTCTTACTTAAGATGAGAAAATTTCATCTTATACAAAAATAATGTCATTTGTCAGCTCTTACACAAATCATCAAACTCTAAAGTATGTTCTATAAGATTGAGTAAATTTCAAATGACTACCCTGCTACATATTGATACTAGTGCCCGTTCATTTTACGGTGAAGGTGAAAAGCATAGTTCCATTTCTAAAATGTTAGGACAACACTTTTTTGCACATTGGAAAAATCAACATCATCACGATCAAATTATTCATCGAGATCTTGGAGCACAACCACCAAACTTTGTTTCGCAAAAATGGCTTGAAGCGGTATTTACACCAGCGCCCAAACGTACTGAAGCACATAGAGTGTTACTGGCAGAATCTGATCAATATATTGATGAAGTTGCAAGAGCCGATATCATCTTGATCACCACCCCAATGTATAATTACGGCATGCCTGCTGCGCTAAAAGCATGGTTTGATCAGGTGATACGAATCAATAAAACCTTTACTTTTGACTTAGCCAGAGGTGATTTTCCGCTTGAACCGATATTTTCAAATAAGACTTTAATTTTACTCAGTTCATGCGGAGAATTTGGTTTTGGTGAAGGAGGAATCCGGGAACACATGAATCACCTTGGCACCCACATCAAAGTACTGAGTCATTATTTAGGTGTGGATCAATTCTTCGAAATTCGCTCTGAATATCAGGAATTTGGCGACAATAGACATGAAGGCTCAATACTCAGCGCAAAGCAAAAAATTGAAAAACTTGTATCCGAGCTAACAACAACGCAATCAAAGAAAATACTCCCTGCATAAATAAAGTACGAGCAACTTTGTTTTCACATACATTTCCCCTCATCCAGATGCTTGATTTGAATGAGGGGAATAAAACCTATCCTTCAACTGTGACTACTCTTTTCGGCAAAGCGAACCAAATAAATATGGTGAGTACCAAGAAAAGGAATGCAGCAACAGTCAAGACCGAGCGATGTGATTGGCTAAAAGCTTGTTTTGCCGCATGAATGACGTTTTCAGCGACCACTGGCTGTAATTGTTTACTGGCTTGAATCGCCTCGCCAATAGAACTGCTGGTTTGTTCTAGCAAATGATGAGGTAAATTGCTTGGTATCACGATCGAATTGGCATAGAACCACGAAAGCATCAACCCGAAAAATGCGATACCCAAACCAGCACCTAGCTCATACGCCATTCCTTCAATCGCACCTGCTGCTGTCGCCTTGCTTGGCGGAACAGAAGACATAATCGCTGAGGTTGAAGCAAGTAAAGCAATTTCTACACTCAGACCTAATACCACCATCCAAGCCCACGCTTGTATTTGTGCTTGTATAAAATCAGTATTTGCCAAACCCCATAAGCTCACCGCACTCATCAACATCCCAAAAGATGCAACTGATCGTAAACCATAGCGATTTACCAGTAGACTTGCGATTGGACCACCCAGACTAATCGCAACCATGAATGGTAAAATAAAAGCGCCTGCTGCGAGTGGTGAAAGTTGATAGACGAACTGAAGTTCTTGGGAGATGAGCAACTCAAACCCTACTAAAGCCATCATTGAAACAATCGCCATCACCACACCTGTGGCAATCACGGGATGCTTAAACAACTGAATATCAATCATCGGCGAAGTTGATGTTAATTGTTTACGAACGAAGCCAATCAATAAACCCAATCCGACGACAAAGATTAAAATTGCCCCAATTGAACCTCCATGCATGGCAGATTTAATCGCATAAATCATACTCAGGATTGCGACCACGAGAACAATGGCTTGTAATAAGTTCAGACTTTGCTTTGGTTGCCCTGCTTGCTTAGGCACGACATAAGCAGCCAATAGCAAAACGAACAACACAATCGGCACATTAATCAAGAATACTGCGCCCCAATGAAAGTGCTCCAGTAAAAAACCACCAACCAATGGACCAAAAGCTGCACCACCACCGCCTACAGTCGCCCAAATACCCAAGGCGAAGTTACGTTGTTTTTCATCGAGGAAAGTATTCCGAACTGCGGATAAAGTTGCAGGCAAAATCATTGCCGCGCCAACAGCCAATAAAGCACGTGAACCAATCAACGCCCATGCGGTTGAGGAAAATGCTGCTGCTAATGATGCAAGACCAAATAAAATGCCGCCGATGATCATCAAACGTTTATAACCAATGCGATCACCCAGTGCACCCATCGGTAAAATAAGTCCCGCCATGACCAATGAATAGATATCGATAATCCATAGCAGTTCATTTGCTGATAAAGAAAGCGACTCACTCAATGTAGGTGTCGCGACATGTAAAACGGTTGCATCGATCGAAACTGGGAGATAGATCAATACAACGATTGCAAGAATTAACCACTTGCGTGACATAAATGCCTCTAAATTTGGACAGGTGTTCAAGTTGATGCTATTATAATCGAAATTGAACACTTGTCCAATTTTAAAATTTAAGTTAATTTGTTGCTGGTTGTGACACAGCTCATCAGGTTTGGAAAAATGGCTTATTTAAATCGAGAACAACGTCGTGAAATGATTTTGCAGGCAGCGATGCAGGTTGCTTTGGATGAAGGATTTTCAGCAATGACGGTTCGACGTATTGCAACTGAGGCACAAACGTCTACTGGGCAAGTTCATCATCACTTTTCGTCAAATTCACATTTAAAAGCAGAAGCTTTTATCAAACTCATGCAACAACTCGATGAAATTGAAAATCAAGTCGATACAGTGAATTCTTTACAACGCTTATCGTTATTACTCGGTTGTGAAAATATCGAACAGATTCAACCTTACCTTCGGCTTTGGAATGAAGCAGAAGTATTAATTGATCAAGATCAAGAGATAAAAATTGCCTATAACATTGCGATGCAAGACTGGCATAAATCAATCGTTAAAATGATTGATCAAGGCAAAACTCAAGGCGAGTTTAAATTTGAATCAAACAGCCAAGACATTGCTTGGCGTTTGATTGCGTTTGTATGCGGACTCGAAGGGATTTATAAACTAGGACTCAATGGACTCAATGAAGCAGATTTCAAGCGTCATACTGAAGTCATAATACGTGCAGAGTTATCTGCTGAAACTTAGTGTTCATGATCATGCGCATGCAACTCATGATCTTCAACGCCTTCGTCCATACTCTGTACAACACCCTGACCATTTTTGATTTCAGCGGTATAGTTGCCTTTATCGCTGTAAATCTGAATAATCGTATATTGATCTTTTTGACTTTGAGTAATGGTAAAGAAATTTCGTTCAGGGCTTCCTTGTTGAAAACGACCATGCCAGCGCAAAATATCATCATCCACTTTTTCAATTTCAACAATTTCACCGCTACGATTTATTCCATATTCAAGCATTTGAAACTTAACAATGTCTCCGACTTTTTTGGTCTCAATAATGTTTTGGTTGTAACGAACAGCCATTCCTTTACCGCTTTTCGACAAAGGTAATGCACTACTCACTTTCAAATCATCATCTTGTATTTCATGAAATAGAACCGTTTCTTTTACAACTTTTTCCAACTCTGCTTTTGAAAGATTCAGATTTTCTCTCGGAAACGTTGAAACATCCTGAACAGATGACTTTATTTTTGTTGAGGCACCATCTTGCGTGGATGCAGCAACATGATCTGGCTTTAAAAAGAAAATTAAACCTGCAATCACGATGAACGTGATTGCAAGTAGAAAAATAATTTTTGAATGCTTCATGCTCAAGAAATCACTTAATGGTATTGTGAAATTCGGACTGCAGTAGCGTTAATCACACTGACTGCATCTTTTTTACCTTCTTCACCCAAACGTACACCATATTTAGGATTATACAAATACGGACTAGAATAAAAATTCAGATTGTTTCCACCCAATGCTGTACTACCTAATGGATGAGCAAAACCCGAACCTATATTGGTAGAGTCATTATGATATATACCCAAATTATGACCTACCTCATGACGCATAGCTGCAACCGAGCAGCCAGCAATATCATTGGCACCAATCATATTGTAGTAACTTGCATTAATCCACGCCCAACCACAACCACCAGCTCCAGGTTCATTACCCTGATAATACACGCCATCCGCTAAAACTCGTTTTCGTTCATTTTGTACAGTTGTATCAGAACGCCCCACATAAATTGCATCTAATAATGTTGAAGCTGGCATCTTATAAGTGATGTATCCAGTTTGTCTTAAATAAAACTTAGCAGATGAATTTTCAGCCGTAACATTGGTTAAATTCAATCCTTCAATCAAACGGAGTTTTGCAGCGCTTTCTCCTATGATTGCAGTTACTTCAGGACTATTAACGAATAACATATCGATGGTATGACTATCGATAGTCCAACCTTGACTAGTAAAGATAAAACGACGGTTCTCGCCATTCTTAATCGTAGTCGACAAGCCATTTGTAGCCAAAACAAAACTATCTGTATCCGCTGTTGACGATAAGATGACTTTGTCACCCACCCGTGCGCTTGTAGGCAAATTGATTGTTTGTCTCCAATTAGTATTGGAAATTCTGACTTTCAATGTTGGCTCAGTCATATTTGGTAAAACTGATGCAATACTGCCATTTGCTTCTATCACTTTGGTTGGTGCAGACATTAATACCCAATGCCCATTATCACTCACAAACATGAACTCGTATTGATCACCCTTTTTAAGTGTTAAAGTCGCATCACTACTGATGTTGGTATTATTAATTTTTGCAGACCAAGTTGCAGTTGATTTTATCCAAATGCGGTCACGATCATTCGCAGTAGTCGGCAAGGTGAAATTAGGCACCCAATTTGCATCTGCAAAGTTAATTTCTGTCACTGGAGCAATTACCGTACTTAAACTCGCACCAATGTCTTTTACATTGATTTTTACAGGTTTAATAAATTCAGGTATCCATTTCTGTAATTCAGCATTGTATTTCAACCAATATTCACTTCCTTGCGTAAGGTTGAAGCTGCTCGGAAACAGTAAATTAGTTTTAGAGATTTCTGAAGGGTACGTCGCAGTAGACGTAATTTGCACGAGAGTACCATCATTAACATTTGATGGCAGTGCGATCGTTTTCGCCCACTTACCATCAGCCAGTAAAATATGTTGCAGTTTCGTATTGTTCAGTGCAATTTCTTCAAATTGCGCGCCATTGGTTGGACTAATAGCCGCAAGCTGAGTCACCCATTTTTTTAGATTTGCATCATATACAAACTGGAAGGTATCACCACTTTGAATTTCAAGTACTTCTATTGGCAAATTGGTATTGGATGTATCCAAATAACTTTTCCAACCAGCACTTGATTGAATCGTAATCTTGTCTTGGTGATTGGCAGTGTTTGGTAAATAGATATTTTTTACCCAATTTCCATTAGATAAAACAAATTTTAAATCGGCATGACCGCTTGGGATACTGCCACTATTGTTAATCTGGTTTGGAGATAATGTCGTTGAAGCATATACAGCTGTCGTCACAAGCACACCAGCCAAACAAATCGCTTTGAGTCCAAATTTCATTTATAAATCCTTTTTTTGTGTGTTTTTTACACAAACAACTCTAACAAAACAACAGACCACCCACAAGCTTTAATTTTATAAATATTTATTAAATATCATGAGTTTATTTTTATCACAATTCCATTGATATATGATCACCAGCTCAAATTTAACCGTAATAACACCAATTAGACAAGCAATTTTGAGCTTAGTTAATACCGCGACTGAATTCTATTAATAAGTGCGTGTTTGAACACAAAACAATCTATTATTATTTAGTTTTTATAAACAATAAAGTTGTTTGATTACTTAACTTAAAATGCCAGCAGATACCTTAATTACATTATCTAATCTCAATTAACTTCAGGTTTAAGGCGCTGATTTTTTAGACATTATTTGGATTCAACTTATTTTTTTGCAACATGGAAATCTTTAGAATTGAAAAAAAGGGGGTTAAAACCACCCTTTTCGCCCTGTCAGAACAGCATCTGCACAACGTAAAGCTTCTTGGCTTAATCCCCACAACCGATAATCACCTGTGGAAGAGGTAATATTAAAATTATGTGTATATGCAAAGCTCAGCCCACGATCAGGATCGCACCAAGCACCTGAACCATTAAAACCCATATGCCCAAAACCGCGAGGTGTGCGTTTTCCCATCGTTAAAATTCGGTGATAACCTAAACGCCAATGCATTGGAATTGGCATTACCCGATCACGAGCCTTGTTTTGAACTGTACTGAGCTGCTTAAAAACGTCTGGACGAATCAATTGTTGTCCATCCCACTGCCCTTTATTGGCAAGCATGGCATACACTTTCGCAAGACTATCTGCAGTGAACACCCCATTTGCAGCAGGAATCGCCGCCTGTAACCCTAGATCGCTAAAAAAACTAAATCCACGCATGCCCTTAGGAATCATCGCATCTTTGAAATCTTGAGGATCTTGTCCAGAGAGTTCCAGTAATTTTTCCGACCAAGAGGCTTTACGAGGTTGATTGGTTTTTTGGGTTGCTGGTTTCGGTGACGTCGGCGCTTTTGGCTTTTCTAAAAGACGTGCTACACGAGTTAATTCTTGTTCTGGCACGCCAAAGTACGCACCATCCAATGACAATGGCTGAACCAAATAGCGTTGCATTAACCAACTTAGAGGTTGTTTTGCCGCTTTTTCCAATATACCGCCGACAATCCAGCCATAAGTCAGTGGTTGGTAAGCAAAGCCTTGACCTGCTGTAAAACGTGGCGATGCTGCAGCCATCACATCCAACATATGCGACCAATCCAGCATTTCCGTTGCGGTATCAATCATATTGCGAATATCAAACAAGCCGCTTTGATGAGACAAAACGTGGCGCAAGGTCATATTACCTTTGCCATTTTGAGCAAATTCAGGCCAATACTGTGCAATCGGTGTATCGTAATCGAGTAAACCCTCACTCACCAAAATATGTGCAAGTGTTGCTAATACACCCTTACCAGTTGAATAACACATCGATAGCGTGTCGGATTGCCAATCTTCTTCTTGAGATTTTTTACCTGTAAAAATATCAACAACTTTTTGACCGTAGAAATAAACAACTAAAGCAGCGCCGCCTTGCTGACTTCGAGCATCTTGAAAACGGCTAAATTGACTCGCTAAATCCACAAACCGCTCATCAACACTGCCATGATAATTTTGGGTATTGGCAAGTAATATCTCTTTAATCAATGTTCAAGTCCTTATAATATTTATGTTTTTAGAATATCCCTCTTGCGAACAAAAGGGATAATTTAGCATGCTATTTCGTATTAAAGCGCTTTCACTGTACCTGCAACATGAGGCTTTTTAGATTTCACATTACGAATCAAAAAGTCAGTTTGCTTGGCTTCAGTAGCAGTTAAAAATTCAACTTTTGAAGGCAAATACATTGGTAATTTGAACCAAACGTCAGCTTCATAAGCCTCTGGAAGCTCCATATTTGCCAAAGCTTTTGCTTTGCTCCACATCCCGTGTGCAATGGCTTGTTTAAAACCAAACGCTTTCGCAGTGATCGCATGAATATGAATCAGGTTAAAATCTCCTGAAATCTTCGCATAACGGCGACCTGTATTTTCCGAGATGTCCCATTCTGCTTGAACCTGATAAGCAGGTGCTTGAGCTTCTTTGGCTTTCTCGACCGCTTTTTTCTCAGTTTTTTGGCGAGATAAGTAAGTCGTTAAACTTTCCATCACCACTTCACCACCGACCTTAGCTGTGGTGATAAAATCAAACTGTAAGCCTTTATCATGTGGCTGAAGTTCACCGAATTTGCATGACAAGGTAATTTGTTCATTTACACCAATTTTGCGTGTCTGTTTGATTTGGTTGCGAATATGCACCAATCCCAAAATCGCAAATGGAAATGCTTCACTGGTCATCATGTGCATTTGCAAACTTTGGGATAAAACAGCTAAATAGATCGCAGGTACAAAACCATCATTTTTAAAACCACAGATTTCGTTGTAGCTTTCTAAATGCTTCGCATCAATCTGAAGTGTATCCACTACATATTCGACTTGTGGAAGTACTTTTTCGCCTTTTGGCTTTTTGAAAATTAAACCTTGAATGACTTTTGGATAAGCTAAGTAAGGTTTTGGTAATTGACTAAAATGACGTGTATTCATAATAAACCTTTCAATATTTTTTATAAAAAAGGGATGCACAAGCACCCCTCTTCAAAACCCTAATGCTTTACGCACCTAATAAGCTTTGACCACATACGCGAACAACATTACCCGTCACACCTGTTGAACCCGTAGAAGCATACCAAGCAATCGCTTCAGCCACATCTACAGGTAAACCACCTTGGTTCATCGAGTTCATACGGCGACCTGCTTCACGAATCGCGAAAGGAATCGCAGCCGTCATCTGAGTTTCAATGAAACCAGGTGCAACAGCATTGATGGTAATGCCGTTCTTTAATGTTGGCGCAGTAAATTTCACTAAGCCAATCACACCTGCTTTAGAAACAGCATAGTTAGTTTGACCCAAGTTACCTGCGATACCACTGATTGATGATACACAAACGATACGACCATTTGCATTTAAACCATCATTTGATAGTAAGTAATCGTTAACACGCTCGATCGCAGACAAGTTAATGTTGATTACAAGATCCCACAGCTCTGGCTTCATGTTTGCCAAAGTCTTGTCACGGGTAATACCTGCGTTATGAACAATAACGTCTAAACCACCTTGTTTCGCAGCAGCAGTTTTGATTTTCTCACCAGCATCAGCAGCAGTAATATCGATCGCCAAAACTGAACCACCAATTGAACCTGCAACACGCTCAAGGTCAGCTTGCTGTTGTGGAACGTCCAAGCAAATCACGTGCGCGCCATCACGTGCAAGCACATGTGCAATCGCCTCACCGATACCACGGCTTGCACCAGTAACTAGAGCAGTTTTACCTGCTAATGGTTTCGCCCAATCTAAATCAACAGTATCAGCTTTAGAAACACGGATCACTTGACCAGATACATAAGCAGAACGCGGAGAAATTAAGAAACGTAAAGTTGATTCAAGATTCGCTTCAGCGCCTTGATCGACATAAACAACTTGAGCAGTAATGCCCTTTTTAAACTCTTTGCCTGCTGACTTGACGAAACCTTCTAACGCACGTTGCGCAATCGCTTGTTTTACTGTTTTAGCAGTTTCAGGTGTTGTACCAATGACAATGACACGACCTGAACTTGAAATTTGACGCGCGATTGGATTAAAGAAGTTATACAATTCTTTAAGTTGTTCAGAATCTTGAATACCAGAAGCATCAAATACAACCGCTTTAAATTTAGATTCTTTATCATCTGCATTAAGAGGACGAAGATTTAACCCTACTTTTGCAGCAGTTTGTTGTAATTCAACATTATTACCTACATAACTATCTGCATGAATATTGCTAAGCACTTGAGCAATTGCGCCAGAAATTGTGCTTGAAGGTGCTGCGCCAAGCAAAACTGCACCATTCACAACGGGTTGAGCGCTTTCAAAACGATCTAACGAAACTGGTGATGGTAAACCTAGATTTTTTACGACAAATTTACCTAAAGGTGATTGCGTAAATGCTTGGTATTGATCAGTCATGGTTATTATCTCTCATACAAATGAATTTGTTACAAACACATGCATCATGTTAGTGAAATAACATGAAATCAATGTCTGATTGACTCACAACAAATCATACTTGAGTTCATGTTCCGATGTCTTGACCTGAATGTGGTCTAAAGCGTCATTCTAGTCAATACCGCAATATCGTAAATATGCTATTGTTATAGCAAGAATATCGCAATTATGCTTGGAAAAGCCTTATGAGCAAAACAACTCAAGAAAATCCAGCAGTCGAGAATTCTGCTCAAGAGACTGTGTCAAATACATCAAAAGCAACTCCTACCAAGAGTAAGAGTGCTGGCACGACTCCTAAAGCAGCAAGTACGGCAACTAAAACGACGCGCGTTCGTTCAGCTAGTCGTAGTACCAAAAGCACTGCATCTTCTACATCTACAAAAGCTGCTACAGCTAAAGTAACCAAACCTTCTGTTCAACAGGATAAAAAAACCATGAGCCAAAACAATGTTCGTCGTGTAGCCATTATTGGCGGTAATCGTATTCCATTTGCTCGCTCAAATGGCGCTTATTTTAAAGCCTCTAATATGGATATGCTTACGGCTGCATTAAATGGTTTGGTTGAACGTTTCAACCTACAAGGTCAACGTTTAGGTGAAGTGGTTGCTGGTGCTGTATTAAAACACAGCCGTGACTTTAATATGACACGTGAATGTGTTTTAAACACTCAACTTGCACCAGAAACGCCTGCTTTTGACATTCAACAAGCATGTGGTACTGGTTTACAAGCTGCATTCCTTGTTGCAAACAAAATTGCGCTAGGTCAAATCGAAGTCGGTATCGCAGGTGGTGTAGATACAACTTCTGATGCGCCTATCGCTTTCGGTGATGGTTTACGTAAAGCTTTACTTGAACTTAACATCGCTAAAACAGGTAAAGATCGTTTAAAAGCACTCTCTAAAATCAATCTAAAAGATTTGATGGATGCACCTAAAAATGGTGAGCCACGTACTGGTCTTGCAATGGGTGATCATGCTGCAATTACAGCATTAGAATGGAATATTGCACGTGAAGCACAAGACGAACTTGCTGCTTCTTCTCACCAAAAAATGGCAAAAGCATATGAAGAAGGTTTCTTCGATGACTTAATCACACCATTTATGGGTTTAAGCCGTGATAACAATTTACGTGCTGACTCTACTGCTGAGAAATTAGCTAAATTAAAACCAGTATTTGGTAAAGGCGAAGCTGCAACGATGACAGCTGGTAACTCTACGCCACTTACTGATGGTGCTTCTTGTGTTCTTTTAGCTTCTGAAGAGTGGGCTAAAGCGAATGGTCACGAAGTCCTTGCTTACTTAACTTTCTCTGAAACTGCTGCGGTAGATTTCGTCGGTAAGAAAGAAGGCTTATTAATGGCTCCTGCTTATGCCGTTCCACGTATGCTTGAGCGTGCTGGTCTTAAACTTCAAGATTTTGATTACTATGAAATCCACGAAGCTTTTGCATCACAAGTTCTTTCTACTTTGAAGGCTTGGGAAGATGAGAAATTCTGCAAAGAGCGTTTAGGTTTAGATGCACCTTTGGGTTCAATTGACACGAGCAAACTTAACGTTAAAGGTTCTTCTTTAGCTGCTGGTCACCCATTTGCTGCAACTGGCGGTCGTATCATCGCAACTGCTGCTAAACTATTGAATCAAAAAGGTTCAGGTCGTGTACTCGTTTCGATCTGTGCTGCTGGTGGTCAAGGTGTAACAGCAATTATTGAAAAATAATTTCTAAGCTGGTACTCAAAAAAGCTGAATCATTTGATTCAGCTTTTTTTATGCATCAATAAAAAAAGCATCTTCTAAAAGATGCCTTTTTATCGTTTATTTTATTGTCCGTACTGCTTTTTCAGATATTCAACAATCTTGGCTGATTCAAACATTTTCACGCCTGTATTTGGATCAACCAAATAAGGTACTTGAATATCTCGCCCCATCACTTCAACGGCTTTTTCACGCTTACCATTTGGCAATGGAATGTATTGCCCTGGTTTTAAACGTAATATCGCCGGCCCCATATCTTGCCAACGCTCTTTTGGCACATTACGCAAAATATAAGGCAGCTCTAATTCAGTTAAAACTTCTCGAACCAACCGTGTATATGGGCTTGCTTCAAAGCTCCATAATTCCAATAATTGCTCAGGTTCAGGACGATCAATAATCTGTTTATTAATCCAAACACCACGTGCTGCATTAGCAACAGTCGCTAGAGTCGACACATAAGGAAGCTTAGGATAATGACTAAATTTCTTCGGTGTTTGCCCTGTTTTTCCATAATGTTTGAACAAGTGATGAATAATTTCTTGTGACTCATAAAGTTGATCACCTGTATTTTCATCAATCAAAAATGGAAATTGTCTTTTTCCACCCTTTTCTTTTACGATCTTACGATATTTTTGACCACCTTTAGGACATGGATAAATTTCCACATCTAAATTCAATAAGGTAATAACTTCACGGACACGACGGCAAAATGGTGAACCTTCGAACTCGTATAGCTTAATAGAGTTTGTTGGTTGGTTCGGAAATGGAGTTCCTGATACTCCACGTCCACCCTCTATCAGAGTTGCGAGTACAGATTGTAAGACCTTAAATTGATGATTCACCATTTTAAGCATGTAATTATCCTTTTTAGCAGTCGACTAATTTTTCTTTTGCAATCACAATTCCATTATTATCCGCATAGATATAATCACCAGAATTGATCGTCACACCACCAAAATACAGCGCAACATCAACCTCACCAATGCCCTGACGGTTACTTTTTTGCGGAATTGCAGCCAATGCATGCACACCTAAATCAAGCTCTGCTATTGCATCAACATCACGTACACAGCCATAAATCACCACACCATTCCAATGGTTCTTTACAGCGGACTCAGCAATCAAGTCCCCCATCAATGCACAACGCATCGAAGCACCACCATCAACAACCAATACTTTTCCAGTACCCTCTGTTGCTAAAAGCTCTTTTACTCGTGAATTATCCTCAAAACACTTCACCGTTACGATTTGACCACCAAAAGTCTTACGTGCGCCATAACTTTTAAAAAACTTACCATCCATTGATGGCGTTACCACTTGTAAGTCTTTTTCAGGATTATCATCTAACAAATCACACGTTACAAAAGCTGCTGTTGTCACCGAAGTTCTCCATTATTGGGTCTGTTGTATACTCAAATTATCGTACAGCTTAAAAGCCGCAGTTTGGGTCAGAGCTGAAACAAGCATAGTATGCGCCAATTGCTCAGCGGTTACAGGCTTAAATTTAAACGGTTTCGTCCATTTTTTTTCAACCAATTTAAATAAAGTTTGTGCCATATCTTCTACAAAACGCATCTCACTGCGTTTACCAATTAAAAGCGAAGGTTGGAAAATAGATAACTTATAAATCGATAAGCTTTTTAAGTAATTTTCTAACTCACCTTTTACTTTATTATAGAAAACTGGTGAATTAGCATTCGCTCCTAAGGCGCTAACAATTAAAAAATGAATATTTTTATCCTGAATTAAATCAGCAAAATGAGCATTAATTTCGTAGTCTATTGCATAAAATGCCTGTTTTGATCCCGCTTGTTTTATGGTACTCCCCAGACAACTAAACGCATGAGTATAAGCATTGACATCCTCATCATTGAGTAAAAGTAAATCTTCTACAACAAGCTGTGTAACTTTAGGATAAGAGTCTAATATATCTGATTTTTTACGTACAACCACAGTGACAGAATGAAATTCATCAGACTGCTGTAACTCATTGACCAAGGCCTGACCCACCAAACCAGTTGCACCAATTACGATTGCTTTTTTATCACCGATGCTCATTTATAGTTCTTCCAATTCATCATTTAGATTAATGTAACGTTTTCTTGCACGATTATCATCTGTTAAATGCACTTAAAAACATTACAAGGCTTGACTTCGGGGCGTAGTTTCCTCAAAATATGCCACTTGTTTACGGGCTGGTGAATGTTGCCAATTATTTGGTTTTAACTTCAGCCCGCCCAGACCAACTTATTTTTAAGGAGTGCACGAGTGGCAAACTCTGCTCAAGCTAAAAAACGTGCTCGTCAAAACGTTAAAGCACGCAAACACAACGCAAGCTTGCGTTCTATGGTTCGTACTTACATCAAGCGTACAGTAAATGCGATCGCTGCTGGTGACTATACAGTTGCTTCAGAAGCTTACAAAACAGCTGTTCCAGTAATCGACCGTATGGCTGACAAAGGCATCATCCACAAAAATAAAGCAGCTCGTCATAAGAGCCGCTTAAACGCACAAGTTAAAGCTTTGGCTAACTAATTTGATGCAAGTAAAAAAGCCCGTTTTCGGGCTTTTTTATTGTCTTTAATTTTTGATATAAGGCTGTAGCCCTGTCCCCTCATCTTTTACTATTTTCATCAGCTTTTGGCTGAACCTATAACTTTCTTCCAATAATCCCAAGTCATGCGCACGTGCTTTATTCTGTGTAAGTAATACTTTATAGTTCTGATAGCACCGCTCTAATTGCGCTGTATCTTGACTCAAAGCAATCATCATCAGCTCAAAGCGAAAATCCAAATCAATCCTGATATCTGGCGGCATATCGCCATAAGCCCAAGCCTGTAGAGATTCTAGTCTTCCTTGCCCCAAATGAAAAAAGATAAAATTGATATACGCATTTAGATTTCTAAAAAAATCCTGAATATCGGCTTCACTATCCCATCGCCCAATCAAGCTAAAACACACATCGGCGCGCCCACCCGACGTTGGACACTGATAAATATCCATAGAACGTAAACGGAAAATTAAACGCTCAGGTAACTGTTCCTGTAAATGCTGAGGAATAAAATAGTCGGTAAAATCCATTGCAAAGGATAGCATTGGACTCACTGTTAGTTTTCTTAACACCATTTTCAACTGATAAAAAACACCAGCTTGCTTTTGCGTTAACAGAAAGCAGCGATAGCCCGTATCTAAAGCCAATTCAGGACGCCCTAAGTTTCCCCAATTAGCAATAAAGTCATGCGCGATATTAAAAACATCAAGTTGTAAGTCCTTGGTATAGGCTTGATGCTCAAACCAATGGGTAATGAGTTGTTCAGCCTCTGGCATCGTTTTCGGTGCTTGAAAACGTCCATCTTCCCAAGCCAATATAGGTTGAGCATCGAGCTGCTTTATTTGTTGGACCTCTAATGGCTCTAGTAGATAAGGTTGCAGCATTTGTTCAACTGCATTTTCTGGCGATTGCAATTCGCCAATTGCCCATACATTATAATTCGGTTCATAGAAACCAACCCCAGTTTCACGTACTGCCTCATAAAATACGCGGTACACTGCATCATTCTGCGCATCTTGTGCTAAAGCTTTTAATTGAATAATGGCGCAGACATTTTGTGAGAATTCTTCTTTAATGCTCTGAATCCATTGCTGGGTTTGTTCAGGGAAAAAAGATTGATTTTGTGGGTCACAAATTTTATCCGCGAACAGTGAAAGCCATGCCCGTAGTGTTTTTCCATGACTAGGAATATGGCTATATTGTTGATGTAATTCAAATGCCACTTGATGTGAGTTATCTTCTGAGGGAACTTTACCTGTGAAAATTTCAGGCTCCCACAAATAAATCGTGTTTAATGACATATTTTTATCCAGTTATGTGTCTAATTTCTCTTTTTATTTTCATATAATGACGAATAAAAATGATTTTTAAAAGCAAATTCTTTATTTTTATAAGCAAGACCTATTGAAATTTCAATAGGTCTAATCTTCTCTTTATCACCAAAAGCAATCGTAATATTTATAAAGAGCCATATATAAAACGACTAATATTCGGACAATCCCAAAAGATATTAAGGACTGACCGATAACGAGGTTACTAACGATAAGTTGTTCGCTGAAAGCCCCGTGAGCATTAAACTATGGTTAACTGCAGGAATCGTCCACTTTTGATTCGCTCCACCCGTACAAGCATAACGGATTAAACGTGCACGATGATTTATTAAACTCCCGCCCTCCAAATCAAAACATTGATTTGTTTGCTTAATCGTCTGCAATGATAAATCCATCGACCAAACCTGAGTATTCAAATCCCGACCACATGGCATAAGATTGATGACATTGCCTGCTGTCGTTGTTAAACATTGGCCCACATATTTTTTATTGTGAATTTTGCCTAGAGCATCATAAATCCACTGTTCAGCATCATCTCCAATACAGCCGCTTGCAGCACTGATAAATGCATTTAACTTGCCATTTTCTAGTGATTCAGCTTTAAGACAATACGTTCGGTTCATCAAAGTTACAGCCGAATTCAGATTGAAGTCACTCTTCAGTCCAAGCTTTTCAACAAATAAATGAAAGGCACTCACTGCCTCCGTATTGAGATTGTTTAGTTCCACATGGTAAAGATTCATCCAACGATTTAAACGATGTAAAACTGCCTGTTGTTGAATATATCGAGACATTTCATTTTGAGCATCTGTTGAAAGATGTTCTTTAAATGGGTGATACGAATCAAAAAGTAACTTTGACTCTGGAGATAAGCTCACCACAGCTTTCCCTTTATTCTCAAGTAATGCTTGCTCAAATTGCGGAAGTTCAATTGTTCTCAGCGCTGAATATCCCACTGTCTTGCCAATTTCAACATATGGTGCCAATACAGATGTATCCGTTGTGTCTATGGCTATCGTCGATAGTAAAGTGGCTGCTTGATTGGCTCTTTTACAATATAAATTTACTTTTTGTGGGGCGTCACTTTGTGCAAGATTGATATGAAATTTATTTGCATGGCTATTTGCATTCACTCGTTGAGGCGCTAATGCAATATTTTGAGTCCCCTTAGCAAACTCAACCTTGAGCCAACAATTCGCCGTCGTATTACTCGGATCTACTTGAGGCAAATTGAACACATTACCCCAGTTGCCTTTTGCCGCCGGATAAATCAATCCAACCTGATTATCTGGATCATACCCACCCAAAATCGTATAAACAGGTACCCCAAATAATCGTGGTTTTAAATAGTTCCCATCAGCATTGTTGTACCAAACATTTGATGAGCGAGGTGTTTTAGGTTGGCTAACCTCCATCATTCGAGTGGTTGAATTCCATTTTTTATAACCCGTCGGAGAGTTCTCATCCCAAACGTAACGATCTAGTGCAGGTTGAATTTTTGAATAAGTGCTATAGCCCGTATAATGTGTATATTTGGAAATACTGCTGGATGTTCCCCCACCAGACATTGCGTCCCAACCATAAGCATATTTATTTAGAAAATTTGGAACACCATTATTACCATCACCCAGATTCGTCGTAGTCCAATTTAAATTACTACGCATTTTATTTCTAAAGGCAATATACCCCCAACCACTATCGGCGTGATGGGCTGCCCAAAACATATTATCGCCAACCGAACCCGGATAATGCCCCAACCCAAAATGATGACCAATTTCATGACTAAACTCATTTCCGATAGAGTCAATCAACGTCAACATACCATTTCCACCACTTAAACCATGTGTAACATCACCATTACTATACTTACCACGAGCATAGTGAGTCACAACGCTCTGAGTAAGTTGTGGCTGCTCTTGGCTTGCCATAGATGCACTGGTCACGCCCCAGTTCGCTAAATTAATGCCGACACCAAAGGTTGATTTAGCTGTATTCTCACGCATATCACCACTATAAACATCTCCCGTGGTCACACTTGCCGTATCATAAATTACTCCACTCGCCACCATGACCTTATTTAGTTTGAGATCATCGTATTTGGTCACGATCATACGTGCAGCCGGAATCGTCTGAAAATAATCTGTTCCAGCTTTTTCAGGCGCTAGCAGCATGTGATGCCCATTTGATTTCGGTGGATCAGTCAACAAACCCAATCGAATATTCTGTACAACCAGCTCAGCAGGCGCTGCAAAGTCAATATCTTCTGCACGGAGATCACCATTTCGCTGATTGAATGGATCAATGACTCTAATACTTAAACCTGCCCGAATCTCATCCCACTTTAAAGCAGCAGTCCATGCACGTTTTGAATAAGTCACAGGTGGACGTCCATCAGAATTGGACTGATCTGATGCAGCGATTTGCGATGGCTCAATTAAACGAATCGTTCTTAAAAGTTTATTTTGATAATATATTTCAGCGTCTAGGGCCTGAATATCCCCCATTTCTGCTAATGGAGATACCAGCAACAAAGCCTCCTTCTCACTGGTCAGCCGAGGCATATAGTCTTTTTCATTGTTATTTGGATTGACTACATGGTTTTGCGCAAACTGAACCATCGCTGCGAAACTACCATTTAGATCGTTTCGTAAAGTTCGAGTTTGGCCTAATTTGTCATAGTCATAAAAGCCCAAAGTGGACTCATCAATCATATCCCGAGTCGATTCTGGATATTTATCCAATACAGAAGGAAGCGTATTTTTATCATCCCCACCTGCACTTTTTGTTTCCCCACTCCCGCCACCACAAGCCAACAACATAACTGGAAGCAGACAAGCTGTTAAATACTTAAGTCGCAATTGCATCACATTCCCCAAATTAAAATACAATGAATTATCGTTAGTGATAAATTTTGTGAAATTGTTAATTTAATAAAATCATATATTTATATATAATATCAGCTCAATTTTATCGCTGTAAATTAATTTTTAAATTTAAAAGAGATAAAAACTTCTATGCGAAATTTATCAAAATACGAATGATGCCTTATCGGCAAATATAGATTTTATTTATTTTGAAAATGCTCAATAATCAGCTCTTCTTGCTTACCTCGCCAAATCCATTTCAATTTGCTGCTCGCAAAGTTTTCACCCTCGAACCACACAAATAAGCCCTCCATCATCTCAGGCCAGTCGGTTTGTTCAATTTGATTTTTACCTGAAATGACAGCAATGATAGCTGCAAGAATGGTGTCATGGCTGACTGCCAAGCTTAGACCATTATGATGGGTTGGATGTGTGTGATATAGCAACTCCAGTACATCAAATACGCCTGTTATCGGGTGCTTCATTCCCGGCAAGGCATTATTGACAAAACTATTAATGAACCCCAATGCGCCTTGTTTACGAAAATATGGCGCGGCTTGCTGGATATCCAAAACAAAACTTCCTGGTTCTACCAACAATCGCTGTTCTACAATCTCAATAGTATGCGTATTGATTGCTTTATGCACCCCATCTGCACCTTCAATCATTAAAGCTGCGGTATCTACACAACGCTGGATCGGGCTGGAAATACAATGTTGGATGGAGCGATCTGTATTTTGAATTAAATACTCGCCCCATGCATAAGCTAAATCACGCCCAGATTCAGTCAATTGCAGATCGTACCCTGCCAAACCCTGCCCACTCAGTAACTCACGCAAAGAATGGCGAGTAAATAAAGTTACTGGTGTTGAAGCATTCGGGAGTAAATCAATTGCTTCAAACATACTTTTCGGCAATAAATGCAGGGCCATATTTAACATCAAAAAGTGAAATCTATTCCACTATAGCATGAGCTAAATAACTCTCAATCTAAAATGCCCGAATGACTCAAAGCATCATAAGCAATCGTTTTGCAATCCTGATCCCTAAATGCGATAAAACCGCCATTCAATACCGTTTCACGCTGATTATATAAAAATGGCTTTCCAGCCAAGGTCATTAATCCACCACCAATACTTTCCAAGAAGGCTTGCCCCGAACTGGTATCCCATTCAGAAGTTGGATGAAAGCGCGGATAAATATCAATTTCACCCTCTAGCATCATACAAAACTTATATGCACTTCCCGCTTCACGACGAATCACTTCATGCTGCTGTAAAATCGGTTCAATAAAGTTTTTATATTTGGGGTTTTTACTATTATGACTCAGCCCCACCTGAATCGGTGCTGCATCATCATGTGCCTCAATTTTGTATTGAGACCATTCTTGGCGGCTAAAACTGTATTTATATGGAAGTTGTGAATGATAACCAATGTACATCACTTGCTCACATGGCACTGCGATGATCGCAAATGTGGTCTGATGATTTTCAATCAAACTGAGATTGATGGTGAATTCATCACGTTCATGAATAAACTCTTTGGTACCATCTAATGGATCAAGCATCCAACAACGTGGCCATGCTTGTCGTGCTGAATAATCACTTTCTTCTGATAAAACAGGTAAATCAGGGGTAATTTCAGCTAAACGCTTCAATATAAAGTGATTTACTTTCAAATCTGCCTGTGTCACAGGAGAATCATCACTTTTTTCCTGAATATTAAACTCACCACCCGCACAATAATTTTGATATTCTTCCAGTAATATTTGACTGGCCTGCGCCATGATGGGAACAAGTTGCAAGATGATGTGATCTTGTGGGGCAAGCGTTTTAATAAACATAGATCAACCTTATGTCATATTCAGATTTACAGCGGCCAATTATCATGTTTGATATGGATGGCACATTACTTGATTTAGCTTTTGATGATTTTATTTGGAATCATTGTTTGCCTGAGCGTCATGCACAAGTCCATCAATGTAGTCTTGAGCAAAGCCAACAGACACTATTTCAATTTTACCACCAACATAAGCATACACTATCTTGGTATTCTTCGGCGTATTGGACGGCTAAAGTCGGTGTTGATGTACTACAACTACAATATGAACATCGAGATAAAATCCAAGCACGTATTGGCTGCCATCAACTGCTCGAACAACTAACTGCACAAGGTTATCGTTGCTGGTTATTGACCAATGCTGATCGGGCTGGATTACAGCTTAAACTTGAAAATGTTGAACTTAGCCCTTACTTTGAGCTAATGATCAGTAGTGAGGAGTTAGGCTACGCCAAAGAAGATGTCGAATTTTGGCAAAAGCTTCAACAACTTCACCCTTTTGATCCTGCTCGTGCGGTGTTTATTGATGATACCGTTGCAGTGCTTAAAGGTGCAGAAGATTTTGGTATTACGCAGCTATTTAGTATCTTACAGCCCTCTAGCAATAAAGCTGTAAGAATCGCAACTGAGCTTCCTTACCCTGCACTTGACCATTTAACTGAACTCTTTGATTATCTTGAAAACTCACAGGTAATAGATGCCAAAACAGCATGAACCAGCAAGCATGGAAGCCATGCGGATTGACAAATGGCTTTGGGCGGCACGTTTTTTTAAAACTCGCTCAATCGCTAAAGCTGCCATAGAAGGTGGGAAAGTACATCACAACAATGAACGCGTCAAAGTATCAAGAGATGTGCGTGTTGGAATGCAACTCACCATTCAACAAGGTTTTGAGAAAAAAACGGTACTGGTAAAAGCCCTTTCTGCCGTACGCGGTGGTGCACCAATGGCGCAGCAACTTTATGAAGAAACCACTGAAAGTATCGAAAAACGAGAGTTGCAAGCCTCACAGCGAAAATTGCATAATCTAGCCCGACCAGATCATCGACCGAGCAAAAAAGATCGTCGAGATATCAATCGATTTAAACAGGAAAATACACAATCATGGACCTTCCCTGAGGAGTAAAATTTCCGAATTATAGGTGCGTCATCTTGTGTCGCAAAGACACAGATACGATGTAGAATAAACCACTAGAATCTGCCACTATACTCAAGTCCCAACAAGTTGAGATTCAATACATCCACTTGGGTTAGTCGTTAAGAAGATAAAGTTTTGAGGTTTTGAGATGGATGATAATAAAAGCAAAGCGCTACAAGCTGCATTGAGCCAAATTGAGAAACAGTTTGGCAAAAATACAGTCATGCGCTTAGGCGATAATACGGTACTAGCAGTTGAAGCTGTTTCTACAGGTTCTCTAACGCTAGATATCGCATTAGGGATTGGCGGGTTACCTAAAGGCCGTATCATCGAAATTTACGGTCCAGAATCATCAGGTAAAACCACCATGACATTGCAAGCCATTGCACAATGTCAAAAAACTGGCGGTACATGTGCCTTTATCGATGCTGAGCATGCATTAGATCCTGAATATGCGCGCAAGCTAGGCGTAGATATTGATAACCTACTGGTTTCTCAACCAGACAATGGCGAACAAGCCTTAGAAATCGCAGACATGCTTGTTCGCTCGGGTGCGATTGACATGATCGTTGTCGACTCGGTTGCTGCCCTTACTCCAAAAGCAGAAATTGAAGGTGAAATGGGCGACTCTCACATGGGCTTACAAGCGCGTTTGATGAGTCAGGCTTTACGTAAAATCACAGGTAATGCAAAACGCTCGAACTGCATGGTGATCTTCATTAACCAAATTCGTATGAAAATTGGTGTAATGTTTGGTAGCCCTGAAACCACAACAGGTGGTAATGCGCTTAAATTCTATGCGTCTATTCGCTTAGACATTCGTCGTATCGGTGCAGTCAAAGAAGGCGATGAAATTACGGGTAATGAAACAAGAGTTAAAGTTGTTAAAAACAAAATGGCGCCGCCTTTTAGAGAAGCTGTTTTCCAGATCATGTATGGTAAAGGCACCAACCAATTGGGTGAACTCGTTGATCTAGCGGTTCAACAAGAAATTGTCCAAAAAGCAGGTGCATGGTATTCATACAAAGGCAACAAGATCGGCCAAGGTAAAAACAACGTGATTCGTCATTTTGAAGAGAATCCGCTTATTGCTCAAGAGATCGAGAAGCTTATTCGCGAACTGCTTTTAACCAAAAATAAAGAAGCAGTGCAAACTGAAGATGAAAAAGAACCAGATTTGTTAGAAAGCTAAGCCAAAACGCCCTTCGGGGCGTTTTTATTTCAGAGGAAAGAATGTTTAACAGCCATAAGTCAGAGAAGCCTAAAACACTCACAGGACAAAGACTCCGCTCCTATGCTTTTGCTCTATTGACTCGCCGTGATTATTCACAGGCTGAGCTGATTGAGCGTCTCAACCGATATGCAGCTAACCCAGAAGAAGTGAATGTTTTAGTTGCAGAATTAGCGCAGCAAAACTATCAGAGTGATCAACGTGTAGCCGAACTCACTCTTGCAAGCCAAATTCGAAAAGGAAAAGGTTTACAGCGCATTAAACAGGCGCTAAAAAGCAAACAACTCGATGCTGAACTGATTACAGATGAATTAAATGAAGTTAATTGGCTTGAGCAAGCGTATCAACTAAAGATCAAAAAATTTGGACAAGAAATTACCAAGGATCCAAAAATCAAGGCAAAGCAGATTCGTTTTTTACAGTATCGAGGTTTTGATATGGATGTGATTCTAAAAGCGATTGCTCGAACGAGCGAAGAAGAATAATTAGATATAAAATGGTGGCAACCCCACCAGCATGACTTCGGCACATCATAATTCTACTACCGTTGCTACCTTCCGGTCCTGGCGGGGTTCGTAGAGTACAATTGCGAAGCTACCAGCAGGGCTACCATTGCAAGACAAAGTATAGAGATTTTTATGTCAGTTGCAAGACTTGTCTCTGTTTTTCAGTGAGTTTTTAGTTCAACCGTCTAATTCCTCATCAATTATGATCTTGTTAACCAACCATTTTTAAAAGATGTACAAACATTGAACAACAATAAGCCGATTCCTAGCAAAAGTGCTTGAAGATTGTAAATGCTTATTGCATTTAAACGAGTTGCTGTTTTAATGACTTAATTAGAACCTATATTCGCTGTGTTACATGTAAAGAATGAAGACTTGTTCGCTCACAGCTTTATTTTTCAACTTAATGGATAAATTTTCATGCTAAAGAAGCATTCTGTACTTTTTGTTGCCTTACTCAGCAGTGCACATTTATATGCCAATGTCCCAATTGAATCTCGAGCATTAAGCCAACAGTCTGCCAATACTGGCAATACCGCAAACGTAGGTTCAAACTTAAACTGGGATCTCATCCAGAAGAATCAAAGACTCGAAGAAGAAGTTCGTAAGTTACGCGGTCAACTCGAAGAGCATGACAATGCCATTGAGCAACTAAAAAAAGAACTCGCAAATCGCTATACTGATTTAGATCAGCGTTTAGAACTACTATCTCAGAAGATTGATCCTCCTGAGGAACATGCAGACGAAGCGATAGATGCTTCACAACCCGCTTCAAATACCGTTACTGCAAGTACACCAGTTGAAGCACAGCCTCAACCAAGTACAGCAGCAGCCAATATCAATGCAAACAATCAACTAGAGTTAGAAAAAGCCGCGTATACAGTTGCACTGGATGCATACAAACAAGGTGGCGCGAAACAAGCCATTCAACCGATGCAAAATTTCATTAAAAACCATCCAAACGGAATTTATATTGGGAATGCATATTTTTGGCTGGCAGAGTTTTATCTCGCGATTACTCCAGCCAACTATACTGCCGCCAAACAAAACTATAATACCGTCGTAAATAATTATCCAAACTCTGCTAGAGCGTCTCGCGCACTATATCAACTGTATAGCATCGCAAATGAAGTAGATAAAAATACAGCGCAAGCCAATCAATACAAAACCAAGTTGTTGGCTCAATACCCGCAATCAGAAGAAGCTAAATTTATCCAAAAGAAATAATTTTCATCACTGCATAAAAAAAGCCAGTTTTCTTAAAACTGGCTTTTTTACTTCAATCAAACTTATTTGATTTCCGCTTGCGATTTTAAATACTCAGTATAGTCATCCAAAATTTGTTGTCCGCGGAACTGCTGATAAAGCTGTTTCAACTCTTTCAACTCTTCTGCTGGCAAACCACTTGCTATACTGCTATCAACTTTTGAAACCGCGACAATCACCAACTCGTTTGGTAGCTTCGTCGCCGTTGCAGACCACATCCCGTCTTTACTTGGTGCTGCAAGACTAAATGCAGCACGCTCAATCGCACGTTTCAAGCCTTGAGAGCGTGCAAATGTACCTGCATTTTCAAAAGTCACTTGTGATTTTGCAATCACTTTGGCAGCTGGTTGAGTCTTGAAGTCAGCTAAGGTTGTCGCAACTTTTGCTTGGGCTGCTTTATAAGCCTTCTCTTCAATCACTTTCGCCTTCACTTCTGCTGTTACCTGCGTCAAAGGTTTCGTACCTGCTGAATGATAATCACGAACTTTGATCCAAATACTATCTCCATTCGCCAATTGGATACTAGATGATGCATTTCGATCACCATTTTTCACATCATCACTAAACAGTTTTGCTTTAACACTTAAATCACTTAACACTGGATCTTGTGTTGCTAAAGTCACTGTTTTAGCAGATTGAATACGCGCACCCTTAACCTCTTGCGCAACCACATCTAAAGAGTCACCACCTACAACCATTTCATTTAAGTTATTGACCGTGTCACTAAACAAATTAGCGACCTTAGTTTTTTCAACTTCTGCGGTTAAACGTGCTTTTTCAGATTCAAACGATGGAATGTTTGCTTCGGGTGCATTTGTCTCAATAATATGGTAGCCATACTGCGTTTTTACAGGTTTAGAAATTTGTCCATTTTTCAAGCCATTTACAGCACTGTCAAAATCAGCTGAGAAAGCACCAGGTGCATAAGCTTCAACCAAACCACCTTGCCCTTTTGAGCTAGGATCATCAGAGAATTGTGCCGCAGCTTGTGCAAATGTCATCCCTGCTTGGATTTTGGCATAAACATCATTCGCAAGCTTTTGAGCAGCAGCATCACCGCGCTCATCAGCAGTAATCAAGATATGTTTAACTTCACGCTTTACATCTTTTTGTTGTTTTTCAACAAATGCTGCATAAGCTTGTTTTAAATCTGCCTCTGTTACTGCTAGATTTGCTTGAGGAAGCAACGCTGGACTTAGAACCACATAATCCACATCAACACTTGCAACTTGCTTAAATTCATTTTTATGCTTGTTGTAGTAATCAGTGATTTCTTGGTTTGTGGCTGTTAACCCTTTCTTGTAATCATCTAATTTGATACTTGCTAAATGCAATGTGCGCTGTTCTGTTTGCAGATTTGCTAATTGCTGCAAATCAGACTGACTGACCAATGCATACTCCATCAGCGTTGATGAAACCATCTTCAAAGCATGATCTTGGCGCAGACTCGCGATCAAGCCCTGATTGGTCATGCCAGCAGAGCGTAAATAGTTTTCATATAATTGTTGAGAAAATTTTCCATTTTCCTGAAAACCCGGCTGTTGAGCCAACATTTGTTCAAGCTGGACATCACTCAAAGAGATCCCTAACTTATCTGCTTGTTGCGACAACAAACTACGTGCAACAAGTGCATCTAATGCTTTTTCGTGAATAACAGGAAGATTCAACAGTGACTCATCGCCCTGAACCAAAGATAAATATTGATCTTTATAATTTTTGATCGCACTTTCTAATTCTTTCTTAGAAATATCCTGACCATTTACCGATTTGGCAACATCTACTCTATTGCCGCCACTAAAATATCCTTCAATACCTACAAGTGCTAAAGGGGTCAAAAACAAAACTAATAGGACTTTGCCAAGCCAACCCTTAATGACTGTACGAAATGATTCCATAAGTATTCCAATATTTTATTTCGGGGCAATTTTAACTGAAAAACCAAAGTGAATGAATGCCGAATGAGGATCAAATTAATTTTTTCATTCGATAAATAAAAAACGCACCCAAAATGGTGCGTTTATTGATTTAGAAAGATTACGCAACCGAATCTTTTAAACCCTTACCAGCTTTGAAGCTAGGTACTTTACTTGCTTTGATTTGAAGCTCTTCACCAGTTTTAGGATTACGACCAGTACGTGCAGCTCGTTCTTTTACGCTAAAAGTACCGAAACCAACTAAAGTAACCGTATCACCTTTTTTAAGTGCTTCAGTGATTGATGCGATTGTCGCGTCAAGTGCCTTACCAGCATCCGACTTAGACACTCCCCCTTTTTCAGCGATCGCATCAATTAATTCTGATTTATTCATGATAAAAAATATCCTCTTAATATCGTTTGTTAAGATCCAAGGCTATAGTTTAAAAGGCCATGCAGCCTTTATAGCAATGCTTTAGGGGAGAACGCAATACTAGAAAGACCTTTTAATTAAAATAAATACCGAAATACGACATAAACGGACGAGTTGCTCGCAATTTTTTTACTTTTTATTCAATTTAGCCTTAAGTTGATCATTTTCTTCGATTAAAGCATCGACTTTAATATGTAGTTGCACCAATAACTGTTCAATATGCTGAAGATCCTTCGGCGTCACCAATCCAATTCGATTTAAAGAGTGATTTACCCCACTATCTAAAATCTTTTCAACCTTATCTTTGGTATCCGTGACAGATTCTTTTGCTTTCTCTGTAACCTTACCAACAGTATTGTCAGCAAAATCTACTGTCTTTGACTCCAACTCTTCGCCAACTTTAACCAATGAGTCGAATAATTTATTTCCTTCTTCCTCAGCGCGAGAAAAAGCCCCTAAACCTGCTAGCCAAATTTGTTGTGTGTATTTTTTAAAATCGAGTGCCGATTTCTTGGAACTCTTTGATTTTAGCTTAGTTCCTGCCTCTGTTTCTTCACTCACATTTTCTCTACTTGCCTTATCCATGAACCATTACTCCTAAGCACTTTACAAACAACATGTCGTATTTAACCATAAAAATGTTTTTATAATATCAAAATTAGGACTTGATCGTTTTAAAAAACTGTTCTACAAAGCAATATAGTCGTGTAAATTGTTTTTAACAGTTGAGTAAGGATACTCAAGTTTACAGGCTTTGTTTTTTGGACTAACTGGTAAGGAAAAAGAGACTTATGCGTGATACGCAACAAAGACATAAACACCCACATTTGTTGCTAAACATTGTCATCATTGTTTTAGAAACTTTTTTCTCTTTCATCCTCACACATGATGCTGCACTACGCTTGCAAGCAAAAAAGTTAATTGATCAAAAGATTACGATTCGTATTAACAGCTACATTCCTTTCTTTGACTTTTATATCCAATTCACAGAAAAAGGTCTGTTGTTTGATATGAAAGCACTCGATCGAAAAGTAGATTTAGAAATTAATAGCACACTTATCGATCTGATTAAAATCTTTGTGTTTAACAATCAACGTAGTATTAACAATATGCGTATTTTAGGCGATGCAACGCTCGCTGAACAATTTACTGATTTAGTTCCTCATCTCACTTTATCGAGCATATTGGTTAACTGGAAACAATGGTTGAACACCTTTGGTGATGACGCAGATACAATTGCATCACAGCACCGTATTGCCCCATTACTCGACAAAATTGATCAACAACGTTCCGAAATCAACACATTACTTGTAGAGGTGAAGCAACATCAAAATCGTATTCTCCGTCTACAAAAACGGCAGCGTTTGATCAATATCGGCTTCGCTGTATTGAGCTTTATTTTTATTACTTTTTTTGTTTATAATGCGTGGATACAATAAATCCAAGTTAATTTACTTTTCACCTGCACAATGGCAATTAAAAAACTTGACTATTTTAGTCGGAATTCATAAAATTTAGACATCTAGTCTAACCATGTGTATCGAATCATGCGCCTTACTACTCGCGGTCGTTACGCAGTGACTGCTCTACTTGATTTAGCTTTGCAGCCAACTGAACAAACGATCACGCTTGCTGAAATAGCAAATCGTCAATCCATCTCAGTCGCTTATTTAGAACAGTTATTCGCAAAACTCAAACGACACGGCTTAGTTTCAAGCGTTCGTGGTGCAAATGGCGGATATCACCTTGCCCGAAAAGCAAGTGAAATCACAGTACTAGCAATTATTGAAGCTGTAAATGAAACTGTCGATGCGACACGTTGCGACCATAAAGGCAACTGCCAAAATGGTGCAATGTGTTTAACGCATGACTTATGGCAAGAACTCTCCCACCATATTGCCGATTATCTTGCAAAAATCACTCTTGCCGACCTAATCGCTCGTGACAACGTGCAAACCGTTGCAGTCCGCCAAAATTCAGTAAGTTTAGATTCAGCCCTTCTATCGGTTACAGGTATTTGACATGAAACGTCCAATTTATCTTGATTACGCAGCAACCACCCCCGTACTTCCTGAAGTTGCGGAACGTATGATGGAATGCTTAACCTTCGAAGGGTCTTTCGGTAACCCTGCTTCACGTTCGCATGCCTATGGTTGGCAAGCTGAAGAAAAAGCTGAATATGCACGTGAGCAAGTTGCGAATCTAATCAAAGCAGATCCACGCGAAATCGTCTGGACTTCAGGTGCAACCGAGTCAGACAACTTGGCTCTAAAAGGGATTGCCCAATTTTACGGCTCTCGAGGCAAACACATCATCACAAGTAAAATCGAACACAAAGCAGTGTTAGATCCTTGTCGTGAACTTGAAGAACAAGGTTTTGAAATCACCTATTTAGAACCAGAACCACGCACGGGTTTAATTACCCCTGAAATGGTTCAGGCTGCATTGCGCCCAGACACGATTCTTGTTTCATTAATGATGGTCAATAACGAAATTGGTACAGTAACAGACGTTGCTGCGATCGGTGAATTGACACGTGCCAACAAAACCTTTTTCCATGTTGATGCCGCTCAAGCAGCAGGTAAAGTTGAAATTGATCTTTCAACCATGAAAATCGATTTGATGAGTTTCTCAGCACACAAAATTTATGGTCCTAAAGGTATTGGCGCACTTTTCGTTCGCCGTAGTCCACGTGTTCGCCTTAAAGCACAAGTGCACGGTGGCGGTCATGAGCGCGGTATGCGTTCGGGCACTCTAGCGACACATCAAATTGTGGGTATGGGTGAAGCTTTTGAAATTGCGGGCAAAAATCTGCAAACAGAACAAACGCGTATTCGTCAGCTACGTGACAAGTTATGGAATGGCTTACAAGACCTTGAACAAGTGTTTTTAAATGGCCACCAGACTCAAAGCGTTGCAAATTATTTAAATGTCAGCTTCAACTTTGTTGAAGGTGAATCCCTAATGATGGCACTAAAAGATGCAGCAGTTTCAAGTGGTTCTGCTTGTACCTCTGCAACACTAGAACCATCATACGTTTTACGTGCTTTAGGTTTATCTGATGAGTTAGCACACAGTTCTATCCGTTTTAGTTTTGGTAAGTACACAACTGAAGCAGATATCGACCACGTGTTAACAATTACCAAAGCTGCTGTTGAGAAATTGCGTGAACTTTCTCCGCTTTGGGATATGTATAAAGAAGGTATTGACCTTTCAACAGTTGAGTGGGCTGAACACTAATTCATTGAACATACAATTGAAAAACGTGTTTTAGCCCTCATATTAATATTAGGCTGACCCCGAGGTTTGGAGAAGCAACATGGCTTATAGTGAAAAGGTAATTGATCATTACGAAAATCCTCGTAATGTTGGTGTTTTAGATAAAAATGCTGAAAATGTAGGTACAGGTATGGTTGGCGCACCAGCGTGCGGCGACGTCATGCGTCTACAAATTCAAGTCGATGACAATGGTGTTATTGAAGAAGCGCGCTTTAAGACTTATGGCTGTGGTTCTGCAATTGCATCAAGCTCCCTTGTAACCGAATGGTTAAAAGGCAAGACACTAGATCAAGCTCAAGCAATCAAAAATATTGATATTGCAACTGAGTTAGCACTTCCACCAGTAAAAGTACACTGTTCTGTATTGGCTGAAGATGCGATTAAAGCTGCGATTGAAGATTATCGCGGCAAAAAAGTTAAAGCTTAATTGATGACCGATCAAACATTGGAGTTTTCATGATCCATTTAACTGAAAATGCTGCAGCTCATATCAGCAATTACCTTCAAAATCGAGGTAAAGGTGAAGGCATTCGTGTTGGTGTGAAAACTTCAGGTTGTTCTGGCTTGGCTTATGTGCTCGAATTTGTTGATGACATAGACACACATGATCAAATTTTCGAACAATCTGGTGTTAAAGTTTTTGTCGACCCTAAAAGCTTAGTTTATCTCGATGGTCTAGAAATGGACTACGTGAAAAACGGCTTAAATGAAGGCTTTGAATTTAGCAACCCAAATCAAAAAGGTGAATGTGGCTGCGGTGAATCTTTTACTGTTTAATTCCACTCTCCTTTCTTTCTTCTCGTCAAAACAGTGTGTTCCGCACTGTTTTAACGTATTTAACAATAGCGGAATTCATCTCCCATGAATCATTTTGAGCTGTTCTTATTACCCGAAGCACTCGATATAGATTTAGCAGCTTTAAAAAAACAGTTTTTAAGTTTGCAACAGCAATATCATCCAGATAAGACGAGTGATAAAGATCAAGCTTTGATCAAGTCCAGTGACATCAATCAAGCGTATAAAGTGTTATCACATGTTGATAGCCGCGCTGCATATTTGCTTGGCTTAAAAAAACAAGATCATCATCTTGATCAATCCATCAATGATTTTGAGTTCTTGCAATCTGCACTGGAAATGCGCGAACAACTCGATGAAGCAACATCAACAGATCAACTCCACACCTTAAAAATAGATATTCAACAATGGATTGATAGCTTAGTGCGCGAGTTTAAAATCGATTACGCGGAAGAAGACTGGGCTGAAGCACGCGATACCGTACGTAAGCTACGTTTCTTCCAACGCGTTATGAATGATATTGATAAAGCTGAAGATCGCATGTTCGATGCAGAAGATAGCTTCGATTTAGACGATGATTTTTAGTCCGCTTTAACCGATTATTTTCAAGGGATAACTCACGCATGGCACTTTTGCAAATTGCTGAACCTGGTCAATCTACTGCCCCGCATCAACACCGCATTGCGATTGGCATTGACTTAGGGACAACCCACTCTTTAGTGGCGACAGTGCTATCGGGAAAACCGAAAGTTCTACAAGATGAAAAAAATAGAGTGTTATTACCCTCTATCGTTCATTATGCAAAGGATATAACAACGTTTGGTTATGAAGCCAAACCCTTTATGATGACCGATCCCAAAAACACTATCGTTTCAGTTAAACGATTTATGGGCCGTTCACAGTCCGATATTAAGTTCCAGCATCCCTACACACTTGTTGGTGCTGAAAATGAAATGCCAGCTTTTGAAACGCCAGCGGGTCGCAAAACTCCCGTTGAGATTTCTGCTGAGATTTTAAAAAATCTCAAAGAACGCGCAGAAGCAAGCCTAAATAATCCAGTCAATGGTGCAGTCATTACTGTTCCTGCTTATTTCGATGAGGCACAACGTCAAGCAACACGTGATGCAGCCCAACTTGCTGGCTTAAATGTATTACGCTTGTTGAATGAGCCAACTGCTGCTGCAGTTGCTTACGGTCTTGATCAAGAAACCAATCTGAGTACAGATCGTAACTACGTCATTTATGATTTAGGCGGTGGTACATTTGACGTATCTATTTTGCGTTTTTCGCAGGGTGTATTTGAAGTATTGGCAACTGGTGGACACACTGCACTTGGCGGTGATGACCTAGACCGTCTCATCGTGAAATGGGCCAAGAAACAGCTCAACATTGAGACACTCAATGATGAAGAATATGCCGTTTTCATTGTTGCTGCTCGCCAAGCAAAAGAATATTTAACAGAGCACGAATCTACTGAATTAAAACTATTAGATGACCGCCTGACGCTAGACCGTACAACTTTTGAATCGATCATTCAAGTTGCACTCGATAAAACCATAAGCGTATGTAAGCGCGTTTTACGTGATGCAAAACTTAAATTAGACGATATTGAAAATGTAGTCTTAGTTGGTGGTTCAACACGCTCTTATGCTGTTAAAAAAGCAGTTGCAGAATTGTTTGAACGTGAACCATTGTGCACAATTAACCCTGATGAAGTTGTTGCAATTGGTGCGTCGATTACCGCCAATCAACTGATTGGAAATAGTCAGGACGGCTCGCTACTTCTCGATGTAACACCACTTTCGCTTGGCTTAGAGACTATGGGCGGCTTAGTTGAACGCTTAATCTCACGTAATACCGCTATTCCTGTTGCGCGTCGCCAAGAGTTCACGACTTACCAAGATGGTCAAACAGCAATGTTGATTCATGTGGTTCAAGGTGAGCGTGATTTGGTAGAACACTGCCGTTCATTAGGACGTTTTGTTTTACATGGCATTCCACCGATGACTGCTGGACAAGCTCGCATTGAGGTGACTTTCCAAGTCGATGCAGATGGACTTCTCACTGTATCAGCAAAAGAAACGACTTCTGGCGTTCAAGCTAAAATTGACATCAAACCGTCTTATGGTTTGTCATCAACAGATACTGAACGTTTACTTATAGAGGGTTTCCAACATGCTGAGGAAGATAAACAGCTTCGTCATTTGCAAGAAACCAAAGTCGAAGCTCAGCGTGAGCTAGAAGCTTTAGAACAAGCTTTAAAAGCAGATACGGATTTATTAACGCAGCAACAAGCACGTGATCTGATCCTAGCTGCCGAAGCATTGAAAGTTCGCCTTGAAACCAATGAACTCGAAGCGATAGAAAATGCTGTTCAACAACTTAAGATTCATAGTGATGCATTTGCTGCACTTCGTATGAACCGACATATTGACCATGCCTTAAAGGGTACAAAACTTGAAGATTGGTCAAACTCAAACTAACGGTATAGGTGATCAATATGCCACGTATTAAAGTGCTCCCTCACGCTCTAATCTGCCCTGAAGGTGCTGAATTTGAAGTCGAACACAATGCCAATTTATGCCAGAGCTTACTCAAGCAAGGCATAAAAATTGAGCATGCTTGTGATATGTCTGCGGCATGTACGACCTGCCATGTGGTAGTTCGTAAAGGTTTTGATAGCCTTGAAGAAATGGATGATGTAGAAGCCGATTTGCTCGATCGCGCATGGGGTCTTGAACCAGATTCACGCCTATCTTGCCAAGTGGTCATCGTTGATGAAGATTTAGAAATTGAGATTCCTAAATACACCATCAACCACGCTTCGGAAAACCATTAAGTTTATTGCTTAACGATTTAAAAAAACCCTCTTTTAATCAATTTAAAAGAGGGTTTTTTATTCTGTAATGAAAAATAAAATATGATCGTTCAGTGCTTATTGCTTAACTTCATCATCTAATGTGAGCTTCGGAACACCCTGCGCATTGGTAATTTTTTGATGCGTCTGAATGCGCTCAATCATGGTTTCTAAAATCTCAACCAATTCAGGATATTCATAGTTTTGGACTTCCTCTAGGTTCAAGACCAAATGGAAACCCTTATAATCATAATCGAACCATTTTTGCGTATCAGATTTCTTACCTGTGAACTTCTCCATCACTTGCCAAGTTTTAACAGGTCCTTGAATCCCTTTTAAGTAGATCGGGACTTTAGGCACACAAAGAAATTCACTTTTGATGAGTTGATGTGTGTCATCGGCAATAAGAATCTCGTCAACTTCTGCGGCAGATTGTAATCGTGATGCCAAATTCACATCGCGCCCGACGATGGTATACGCCATACGATGCGATGCGCCATAATTGCCTACGTGACAATAGCCCGTACTAATTCCCATGCGGATATGCAGCGCTGGATAGCCCATTTTCTTCCACCGCTCACGCAACAGTTTCATTTGTTGACGCATCGCAATTGCCATTTCCACACAAGATTTTGCATCTTGCTCTGTGCCCTGCGAGTTTGGATCGCCAAAGAAAATGAGAATGGCATCTCCCATAAACTTATCGACAGTTGCTTCATATTGTTTGGCGATTTCAGTCATATGACTCAAATAGTCATTGAGTAAAAAAGCCAAATCATCTGGAATAAGCGTTTCTGATAGTTCGGTAAAACCTTGTATATCAGAGAAGAAAATGGTGAGTTTTTTACGCTTGTATTCAATTTTTGCTTCAGCTTCACCGCGCATAATCGACTGCCACAGTTGTAATGGCGCGTAGCGACTTAACTGATTTGCAAAAGCAATATAGCGCGTCATTTGATTATGATAATGCTGACGTTGCTGCCCTAAGACACTCAATCGACGATGCTGGTAATAATTTCCAATGACGATAAATACCATTAAACCCAGCAAACTAACCACGGTCAGTTCTGGATTTGTCGGCTCAAAATACTGTTCAGCACCAAATATAAAAAAGGTACTAAAATAGAATGTAATGACACCGATAAGCCCGATCAGACAAGCAATCGGTAAAGAAATTCTATTGTTCAATCCAACATATAATAAGGCAAAAATAATAACAAAGGTTGGAACTAAACTTAAATGAAGTGCAGCGAGAACAATTGAGACGATGATCGCCTCATTGGCGAAATACACATTTTTTTCAGTTTTTTTATCGTATTTATATTGCAGCCATTTTTCGAGTCGAGGACAAAATAAAAAATAAATCAATAATAAAGGGAGGATATAAAGTTGATAGTTAGCACTCGATGAGGTAAATGTATAAATTACCAAAATTAGTGACAGAATCGAATATCCCATCAAACGATGAAAGTAAGCGAACTGTCTAGGTTCTTTATCAATCAACCTGTCTAGCGACACTCTATCCTCCTTTCTTATTATAGAATACTATTTTTCTTCTATTTTTAGATCAGTCCATGCGCCAATCGAATGGCATATCGCCTTGTCCACGTAGTGCAAGCATCAATGTTTGGCGCATATGCGCGAGTACATCATTGCTATAAGGGACTGCTGGATTTCCCCAAACTGGTTTAGGCCATGCAACATCGTTTTGATAACGTACAACATGATGAAAATGCAATTGAGGTACAACATTGCCTAACGCGGCAACATTCATTTTATCCGCACGGAATACACGCGAAAGTTGGCTAGATAACCAGCTTGATTCACGCAAAAACTGTTCCTGATCTGCTTGGCTGAGTTCATATAGCTCTGTAATTCCTGGTACGCGTGGCACAAGGATCAACCAAGGAAATTGCATATCATTCATTAAACGACATGTTGAAAGCGGGAAATCGCCTACAAAAAATGTATCTTGAGCAAGTTGGGGATGCAAACTAAACATATCTTTATAAATGATGCAGAATAATGATGATCAATACTACCACATCAGTTCTGATGTGAATATTCTAAGTAGGCTATTTGATTACAAATAACAATGATTTTCCTCATTTATTGCATAAGGTTTTAATCCTAGAAATGTACTTAGCCTACAAAAAAACAAACTTGCTTAATTAATCAACAAATCATGATTTGATTCTAGCTATTCATTTCATTTAATAATTTATTCAATAAATCCATAATGAATTGAATACGCTTATCATATTCAGCAAGCTGCACCATAATTTTCAGGCGTTGACCACCTTCCATCCGATAATAAGTTGGATTTTTCTGCATCAATTGGATAATGCTGACCGCTTGTACTGGGGTATCAGGTGAAAACTCAACATACCCCCCATTGCTATTGATATCAACTTTAGTAATTCCAATTTGTTCCGCGCACAAACGGACTTGGTGAACGCTAAAGAGTTGTTTAACGGGTTGTGGTGGAATGCCAAAACGATCAATTAACTCCATGCGGATATTATCTAGCTTTTCCTGTGTATCCGTATTACTAATGCGTTTATAGAAAAGTAAGCGTTGATGTACATCCCCTAAATAATCATCAGGAATGAGCGCTGGCATATGCAGATTAATCTCAGCAGTCAAGGACAACGGTGCATCAAAGTTTGGCGTTTTACCTTTCTGAATCGCTTTGGTCGCTTTTTCTAACATTTCCATATACAAGCTATATCCAATGGCGTGCATTGAACCGCTTTGCTGTTCACCGAGAAGTTCACCCGCACCGCGGATTTCCAAATCCTCTGTCGCCAGCATAAAACCAGCACCCAAAGTTGAGGCGCGCTGAATCGCATCCAGACGTTTTTCTGCATCGCCTTTTAAGTGCTTCAGTGAAGGCACAAGCAAATAAGCATAAGCCTGATGATGCGAACGACCAACACGTCCTCGTAATTGGTGTAGCTGGGCCAAACCTAACTTATCAGCGCGCTCAATAATAATCGTATTGGCATTTGGAACATCAATCCCTGTTTCAATAATGGTCGAGCAAACTAGAACGTTATATTCTTTGTGATAAAACTGCTGCATCACTTGCTCAAGTTCACGTTCTCGCATTTGTCCATGTGCGACTGCGACACGAGCTTCAGGTACTAAGGTACGAATAGTTTCTGCTGCGCGCTCAATACTTTCTACTTCATTGTGCAGAAGATAGACCTGCCCCCCACGTAACAACTCACGTAAGATTGCTTCTTTGATTGAGTCATCGGTATGTTCTTGTACGAAGGTTTTGACCGCTAGACGGCGTGCAGGAGGCGTGGCAATAATTGATAAATCCCGCATGCCCGAAAAGGCCATGTTAAGCGTACGTGGAATCGGCGTTGCCGTTAAAGTCAGCATATCAACATCGGCACGTAAGGCTTTGATTCGCTCTTTGTCTCGAACACCAAAGCGGTGTTCTTCATCCACAATCATCAAACCTAAATTATTAAATTGAATATTTTCTTGAAGAATCTTATGTGTTCCCACCACGATATCTACTTTACCATCCGCCAAATCTTCGATGATTTTTAAGTGGGTTTTGTTACTGCCAAAACGAGATAAAACCTCAATTCTGACGGCAGTATCGGCAAAGCGATCCTTAAACGATTCAAAATGCTGTTGTGCCAATAATGTGGTCGGTACAAGTACAGCAACTTGTTTGCCATTTTGAACAGCAACAAAGGCTGCTCGCATCGCAACTTCGGTTTTACCAAAACCAACATCACCACACACCAGCCGATCCATCGGTTTAGCCAGTTGCATATCATGTAATGTGGCATCAATTGCATTGGCTTGATCCAACGTTTCTTCGTAGGCAAAACCACTGGAAAATTGCATGTACGCCATTTGATCTAGCTCAAATGCAAAGCCTGGTTTAGCTTGACGCCGAGCCTGAATATGTAACAACTCAGCAGCTACATCATGAATTTGCTCTAAAGCTTTGCGTTTGGCTTTGCTCCATGTATCTGTACCAATTTTATGTAAAGGTGCAAGATCAGGATCACCACCGCTATAACGACTGATTAAATGTAAATTGGTGACGGGAACATAAATTTTTGCACTATCAGCATAATCAAGTTGTAAGAACTCATGATCCTGTCGATCAATTTCAAGTGTAATTAATCCTGCATAGCGCCCCACACCATGATCAATGTGAACTACTGGCGCGCCAATATTTAACTCAGTCAAACTACGGACTAAGAACTCTTCAGAAACTTCTTGTTGACGTTTTCGACGGCGTTGCACGACACGATGTTCATACAACTGATTTTCTGAAATAACGGTCAATTGATCCGTTAACAATAATCCACGATCTAAAGGTGCATTGGTAATCGCAACACGTAATTTCTCTTTTTGGAATTGAGCAAAACTTTCTACAGTCGTAATCTCACCCAATGCAGAACGTAATGCATCTTTTAAGGTTTCACGACGACCCGCACTTTCAGCCACCAATAAAACGGGATGATTGCTTTGATCTACATAGCGTTTGACGGCTTCAAAGGGCTGCTCTTTTTTTGGTTCAACTGCAAGTTTAGTGGGTTGCTCAGCCGCTAAGTTGAGTACGCCAGCTTTGTTCTCAAAAGCATCAGCAGACGCGATAATGCGTGGAAGTTGATTCAATGCCTGCAACACATGATTTGGCATCAAGAATAATTCTTCAGGTGGAAGAATAGGTTGATCAATATTGTGACGGCGGTCTTCGTAACGGCGTATGACTTCTTTCCAAAAATTGATTAATTCATCTTCAATTTCATTATTTGTAATGACAATGCAATTCTTTGGTAAGTACGTCGTTAGCATACTTTGTGCTTCCATTATCTTTTTATCAAAAAATAATGGTAAGTAAAACTCCAATCCTGGTGTTGCAATCCCCTCTAATACATCTTGGTAAATGGGATTTTTCTTCGGATTGGCCGTCGGAAAACTTTCCGCATAACGATCTCTAAAAGTAGAGCGCCCTTCTTTTAAAGGAAATTCTTTTGCAGGTAAAACTGTGAAGTTTTTTAAAGATTCTGTTGTTCTTTGGGTTTCAGGATCAAAGAATTTTAGGCTTTCAATTTCATCATCAAAGAGATCTATTCGAATCGGTTGTTCTTGTCCAGACGCAAAAATATCCATGATGCTGCCTCGAACAGCAAACTCGCCATGATCATATACGGTATCGACTAAACGGTAACCCGCCTGTACCAGTTGCTTCTTTTGAACCTCTAAATCTAATTTTTGTCCCACTTTTATATCAAAGTGTTCACCGACCACCCATGAATAAGGCGCAACTCGTTGTGCTAAGGTACTGGCTGATACAAGTAAAATGCCTTTTTGTGGCATGTTGGATAAAATCGCCAATCGTTCTGAAACAATATCCTGATGCGGAGACAATCGGTCATAGGGTAAAATTTCCCAGTCTGGGAAAATGATTGGTTTTATGCCATAAAATTCGAGTTCACTTTCTAACTGCGCAAGATGCTGATTATTCCTCGTTACAATCACATATAGATTCGAACTTTGGATCGCGATTTCTTTAAATAATAGTGCTGCCGATGACCCAAGTAATGAACCAATCCAGCGTTTTTCGCCAGCTTTGAGTTGTTGTAGATTTAATTGAGAAATTTCTTGCTGAAACATAGAGAAAATCGTGCAATTTATAATGACAAGTAGCTTATTTTAGCATGATGTTTTTTATGTTGATATGAATCCAGAAAGAAGACTAACTGGATTTACCTTTTAATTTTTTCTCTAGCTGCTGATCCATCAAGCGGAATAATGGTCGGGTTAGATTCATCACAGTAGCTGGAGCAATGTTGAGTAAAACATTTGCAATTGCACCACTGGTACTGGTAATACGATATGATTTATGTTCCACTGCTTTAACGATCCATTCTGCTGCGGTAGATGTGTCTAGCATCCGCATATGTTTATAAATTTTTGTTTTAGATGACATCGGTGTTCTCACCATTGGGAAATATACAATACTCACATCAATCCCTTTCTCACCTAGTTCCATCTCCATCGAACGAGAAAATGACTCTAATGCTGATTTACTAGCCAAATAGGCTGAAAACAATGGGATAGGAACTTGAGTAGACATTGTTGAAATATTGATGACATGCCCACTCCCATTTAAAAGAAAGTGTGGCAATATGCCTAATGTCATACGTACTGCCGCAAAGTAGTTAATTTGCATGGTACGCTCAAAATCGTGCAATCGATCCAATGTCTGAATGATAGGACGACGTATAGAACGAGCAGCATTATTAATCAATACATCAATTTTCGCATGTTCTTTTAATATCTGTTCAATACAATTTTTTGAAGCATTATCCTCTGTAATATCAGCAGGATAAATCCATGCTTGACCGCCAAGTTTTTGAATAATCTGCTGAACTCGTTTTAACTCATCTTCACGGCGGGCAATCAGACACATTTTAGCGTCTAATAACGCAAGCTGAATGGCAGCCTGTTCACCAATCCCACCCGATGCACCAGTGATTACAATCGTTTTCCCTTTTAAACTCTTCATTTTTTTACCTAATTATTTTCATTACTCTTATATAACTTATCTTGCTTTTCTCAGTTTGACCTAAAGTTATTTTTTTGTTTGCCACTTTAATCAAGCACAGATAATTCTTATGATCTAACGTTATATATATTTTGATTTCGCTATTAGATCTTACGGTCTTATGATTTTTTTAAAAAAATTTGGATATTACTTAGGCTATTTACATGAAAGCATTCTTAAAGCGCTAGGCTTAAAGAATGCTTTTTTATCAATCGTTATTGCGCGGCTAACTTCGCATTTGGGAAGAAACGCCCCTCTACTGAGTCATAACACCACTGGAAGATAAAAGTATAAACCAAGATACACATGGTCAAACCAAAATCTAAGATTAATGCATCAATGAAGCTCATATGCATCATATAGGCAATAATTGGAATTGTTGCGAGCATCAAACCGCCCTCAAAGCCAATCGCATGTAAAATACGCACTGGAATCGTTCTTTCCCACTGATATTTATATTCAACCTTTTCAAAATAATGGTTAAAAACCATATTCCAAAATACGGAAATAACGGCCATGATCGTACCTAAAACACCCGTAACTTCTAACGGCATGCTAAAAATAAAACTTAACGCAATTGCGATGATGACCAATAAAATCACTTCATAGACAATCGCATGAATGAGTCTTCTTTTGGAAATCAACATTTTTAAAACACTCTATTGTTTGGATATGGCTCATTTTATTTTTATAATGTTGATTAATCCAATCAGGTTCTTTCATTTTTTTTGATAGATGAGCATCTTAGATCAATGAATATAAATCAAGAACAACTCCTCATGTTTCAAACCGTCATTGAAATAGGTTCATTCTCCGCCGCCGCCCGTAAATTAGGTAAAGTGCCTTCTGCGGTAAGTATGTCGATTGCGAACTTGGAGATAGATCTCAACCTCAACCTATTTGATCGTATTGGACGCGAGCCAACGCCAACAGCAGAAGCAATCGTCCTCTACGGAAAAACACAACAACTTTTGATTGAAATGAATCAATGGAAACAGCATGCCTATGCACTCAGTACAGGTTTAGAATCAACTCTAAATATTGTCGTCGTGTCAGAACTATTACATACCAATTGGACAGATTACATCACGCTACTTGAGCAACACTTCCCTAGCCTTGCGATTAATATCGTTTCTGCTCCGCAAGAAGATGCGCTGCAAATGTTGCTCGACCAGTCGGCGCAATTGGCTTTAATGTTTGAACGAGAACATTTAGATAGTCGGGAACAGTTTGTTGAACTAAAACAGGAAGCTTTAGTTCCTGTAATTGCTGAAAATCATCCTTTGGCGCAACTTGAGCAAGTATCATTCGAACAAATGGTACAGACACGTCAAATCGTTGTTGCGAGTCGTGATAAAAACATCAAACCTGAACTTCTCTTTTCCAAAGACTATTGGCGTACTGACAACCATCATTCCGCTTGTATGATGATTGTCCGAAATTTAGGTTGGGGTGTTCTGCCTTTAGAAATGTTTAATGAAAACCCTGAATTAAAAAAGAAGCTGAAAATTTTGAAGTTATATGATTTTAGTCCAAAATTTGAATACTACGTTGATCTCGTTTGGAGTCGTGAAAGTGAGTTAGGTGCTGCCGCACGTTTTTTGATTGAACATATTCGGAATCAACGTCAACAAATGAAATAGCTCGGTCAACAGACCCTCAACATTTCTCTAAAATGCGGTGCTTTGCTTTCCTGTGGATTGTGTTATAAATGAAGTTACCCATAATATTGTTTAAGAAAGAACGTTATATCAATGACTCAAACCGCATTAGACCAATTAAAGAATTTAACGACTGTTGTCGCAGATAGTAGTGATCTGGAAGCAATTGAAAAATTTCGTCCATTAGACGCAACAACAAATCCATCACTGATTACGGCTGCGGCTGAACAGCCAGAAAGCAAAGAACTGATTGAAGATGCTTATGCACAAGCAAAACAAGAAGGTTATCAAAGTGATGCGTTAATTGAACGTACCATTGATATTCTAACAGTCAAATTTGGCGTTGAAATCTTAAAATTAATTGATGGTCGTGTTTCAACTGAGGTTGATGCCTTACTGTCTTATGATACAGAAGCAACGATTGCTAAAGCACGTGAACTTTCCAAACTCTATAAGGAATATGGAATTGAACAATCACGTATTCTAATTAAAATTGCGTCTACATGGGAAGGCATTCAAGCTGCTAAGGTGCTTGAAGCCGAAGGGATTCCGTGTAACCTGACTTTATTGTTTGGCTTACATCAAGCACAAGCTTGTGCAGATGCAAAAGTGACTTTGATCTCTCCTTTCGTAGGTCGTATTTTAGATTGGTATAAAAAAGCCGAAGGCGTGGATCAATATCCTATCGAAAAAGACCCTGGTGTCTTATCGGTTAAGAAAATTTATAACTACTACAAACAACAAGGGATCGCAACTCAAGTCATGGGGGCGAGTTTCCGCAGTACAGCCCAAGTACTTGGCTTAGCAGGTTGTGATTTATTGACCATTGCTCCAAATCTATTAAATCAATTGGGACAAGATCAACATATTGTTGAAGCTCAACTTTCTACTACGTCAGCACAACAAGCTGAAAAAATCGAACGCTCTGCTCAAAGCAAAGAAAGTTTTAAAGCTGAACTCGAACATGATTTAATGGCATTTCAACTGCTCCAAGGTGGCATTGATGGCTTTATTAAAGCGCGAAACCAATTGAGTTTGTTACTCCGTCAATCTTTTGGTATTGATGCTGAAATCAGCCCATAATTAGCTGAATTTTCACCTATTAAAATCCGATTTTTGCTATATTAGTGAAAATCGGTTTTTTTAAGAGTTCAGTGTGTTCGGTATCACAGATTTAACCACATATATTATTGGTACAATCTTAATTATTTTATTACCCGGCCCGAACTCCGTCTATGTGATGTCTGTTGCCTCACGCTATGGAATACGTACAGGTTACGCTGCTGCTTGCGGCGTATTTACTGGCGATTTTATTTTAATTATTTGTACTGTTTTAGGTGCGGCATCTTTATTAAAAGCGTTCCCGATTCTGTTTGTTATTCTCAAAATAACAGGCGCTTGTTATCTGGCTTATTTGGGTTTCAAACTGCTACAAAGTGCTTATCAAACGTGGAAGAAACCGCCACATCACGCAGAAATGGCTGATTTACCGCAATTAGATAAAGTGCATCCCTATCGAACTGCGCTTAGCATTAGTTTATTGAACCCCAAAGCAATTCTATTTTTCCTATCGTTCTTTGTGCAATTCGTTGAGCCAAATTATCCCTATCCAATGTTGAGTTTCTTGGTACTGGCATTGATTTTACAAATCGTCAGCTTTAGTTATCTAACCGCACTTATTTTTTCAGGCATAAAGTTAGCTCGTTTTTTCAAAAATAATTATAAACTCGCGGCTGGCGGTGTATTTTTGGTCGGGATTTTATTCTTCGGCTTCGGCTTAAGGCTCGCAACTTCAACCTTGTCCTGATCTAGAATTTACGGCAAGAAAGTAGCTCATGATGTTTCATCCCCATCTGTTTTAACCGAATCATCAATTTATTCAATCATCTTTGAACTACGATTTAAGCCATATTAACGATATACTTTTCAACAAATTTTAATCAAGTATAGATGCATATAATGCAACGCCTAATTCAAGATTTTTCGATCCCTGCGGTATTTGCTGGCTTTATCACCTTTTTGATTGGCATTAGTGTTTCGGCTGTTCTCGTCATTCAAGGTGCCCAATCTTTAGGTGCGAACACGGCACAAATCAGTTCATGGTTCTGGGCACTCGGTTTAGCGATTGGACTTTCTGGTTTAATCCTCTCTTGGAAATATAAATATCCTGTTGCTACTGCATGGTCGACCCCTGGTATCGCACTCATCATTGCCTCTACAGGACATTATGATCTTTATGAAGCCATCGGTGCGTTTGTCATCTGCGGGATTGCCATTGCAATTGTTGGATTTTCAGGTGTTTTTCAAAGGTTGTTGGCACATATCCCAACCAGTCTAACCTGCGCCATGCTTGCAGGGATTCTATTAAAGTTTGGTATTCAAATCTTTAGTAGTCTAGAAAGCCATCTAGGTTTTATTCTCAGTATGTTGGCGATTTATCTTGTCTCTAAGCGCTTATTTCAACGTTATAGCATCGTTTTGACTGTGCTTTTAGGTGCAGCAATTTGCCCCCTGTTTATTGATTTTCAGCTGCAACCGATTACATGGTCTTTGACTCAACCTGTATGGATGCAACCCGCATTTTCATGGTCTGCCGTTCTTGGTTTAGCGCTTCCGTTATTTGTGATCAATATGACTTCACAAAATTTACCAGGTATAGCGATGATTAAAAGCTATGGCTATCACCCTCACGTCAATCAACTCGTGGGCTGGACAGGTGTTGCGCATACCCTGTTTGCACCTTTTGGCTGTTTTTCGGTTAATTTAGCCGCCATTAGTGCAGCAGTGAGTTTAGATGATCAAGTTCATCCCGATCCAAGCAAACGCTATATTGCTGGAATCAGTTGCGGTATATTTTATATTTTCATGGGGCTTTTTGCTGCGACTTTAGTCAGCCTACTCATGTCATTTCCACAAATCTTTATTGTAGCACTTGCTGGCATTGCATTATTTGCCACCATCAGCCATAACATTGCAGTGGCTTTTTCCAACGTAGAAGAACGTGAAGCTGCGTTACTGACCTTTTTGTGTAGTGCTTCTGGTATTCAGCTTTTGGGTATCGGCTCTGCATTTTGGGGACTTATTCTGGGCCTTTTTGTCTTAATGCTATTTAGATTTAAAAATAAGCCTTAGTCAAAACTAAGGCTTATGCTGTACAGAGGGTAAATCTTTAAGGTTATTTATCCTCTAACTCTTTTTGGGTTTCTTCATCATTTAAAATTCGCCCAACCTGCTTTGGTCGAAGCAGTGGTTCTGTAGGTCGTGGATGTGCATGGGTGTATTGTAAACCAGCCCCAGCATAAACATCATCTGCGGCTATTTCAGTTTCAAAACGCTCATCATCACGATCACGGATTTCATTGCTAATACGTTTCACTTCATCCTGATCAACACCTAACTCTTTTAAAATCACCCCACCAAACTTAATGGCTGATTCAAAGGTTTCACGGACCATATAATCGACTTTCTGTTTGACCAAATACAACGAATGTTCACGGTCATAAGATCTCACAAGTAGTTTAGCAAGTGGAAATTCATGCCCCACCAATTCGACGATTTTATTGGTTGTTGCCTTACTATCCACACACACCACAATAGCTTGTGCATTTTTAGCACCCGAGGCATGTAAAATATCTAAACGTGCACCATCGCCATAATAGATTTTAAAACCAAATTTCTCTGCGTTTTGAATCATATCAATATCATTGTCAATAATAGTGACATCAACGCCTCTGGCTAATAATAACTGACTGGCGACCTGACCAAAACGACCAAATCCAATCATCAAGACGCTACCACTTAGACCTTCTGCTATATTGACGTTTTCCAGAGAAATCGTATCTTTTTTCTCTGTAAATCGTTTGAAAATAATACCAAAAATAGGCGTGAGTACCATTGAAAGTACCACAATCGCGGTAAGGTTTGACCTAATTGTATTATCAATGACTTGAGCACTGACGGCCGCAGCAAATAGTACAAACGCAAACTCACCACCTTGAGCCATGAGTAAAGCACGATCCAAAGCATCGATATGAGAACTTTTCGTGACACGCGCAACGATATAAATCATCAATGCTTTTACAAACATCATGGCTAATACGCCACTAATGATGAGCTGCCAATTTTGTGCAACTACGGATAAATCAAGTGACATCCCTACACCGAGGAAAAAGAGCCCCAGTAACAACCCTCGGAACGGCTCAATATCTGCCTCAATTTGATGTCGAAAAGTTGATTCGGATAAAAGTACACCCGCGAGAAAAGCGCCCATCGCCATAGATAAGCCACTCACTTGCATTAACAATGCTGCGCCCAACACCACCAAAAGCGCTGCGGCTGTCATGACTTCTCTGGCTTTAGCCGCTGCTAACAATCTAAATAATGGATTGAGTAACCAATAACCTGCTGCAATAAGACCAGCTATCGCAATCAAACCAATACCAATGGTTTCTAAGCGTGCTGAAGTTGTTTCTACCACATGATTGGGCGCCATAAATGCAATTATGGCCAATAATGGAACGATGAGCAGATCTTCAAATAATAATATGGAAACAACCTTTTGCCCTCGAGGTTGAGCAATATCTCCACGATCACCCAATAACTGCATCACTATGGCGGTTGAGGTCAGCACAAAACCTGCTGCTGCAATAAAAGCAATTTGCCATGTAAATCCAAATAGAATGCCCACACCAGTTAAAGCCAAGGCACTCACTATAATTTGCAAAGTACCTAAACCAAAGATTTCCCGCCTAAGACTCCATAAATGTGAGGGCTGCATTTCCAAACCAATCACGAAGAGGTACATCACAATGCCCAATTCAGCAATATGCAGGATGGATGTGGATTCATGAAAAAATGCAAAACCAAATGGCCCAATAATCAAACCAGCAATTAGATAACCTAATACCGAACCCAGTCCGATACGTTTAAAAATGGGCACAGCTATCACTGCTGCAGCCAATAAAACGACGGGAGCAATTAAACTTATTGAATCAGCCTCTGAACTCATACTGTTCTCATTGTTATCAATTTGATTTCATTCTATTTGAAAGAATAAAAGACGGATAGCGCATTTATAGGATAATGCATCCTATTTGTTTGCATAGACATCCACCAACGTTTTTAGTCTGTTGCATTCTTATCCCAAAAAGCTTGGCGTATTTGTGGCATCGCATTCAAATGATTGATGATGTGTTGCGCCTCATCAGCCTCGATTGAGGTAGCAATCAAAGTCACTTCTATCTCCACTTCTTTTTCACCAAAGGGCGTAACATCAATGTCTTTAGCTGGGTAATTATGATGTTTAAGCGTCGAATTTAGTTCATCCATCACCACCTTACTATGACTGCGGTCGCAAACAATATAGATCACATGCAGCACTTCCGTTTCATCATCTAATGGGCGACGATCAATTGCATGCACGATGGGTCTCAATAACGTATTTGCTGCCAAAATAAATAATGTCGCCAAGATTGCTTCTATGATCAGATCTGAGCCCGCAGATGCTCCCACTGCTGCCGAACACCATAAAGTTGCGGCTGTGTTTAATCCATGGATGTTTCCTTCTTGACGCATAATCACACCTGCGCCCAAAAAGCCGATACCAGATACTACGTAAGCAATCACTCGAACTGCCCCATCTGCACCGGTTAAATTGATTGCAATATCGACAAAGATCGCAGCACCCACAGCAACCAGCACATTGGTTCTTAATCCTGCAGTTCGTTGGCGATATTGTCTTTCAAAACCAATGAGTGCGCCTAAAATGAAGGCGACGCTAAGACTAATTAACGTATCAACGGTATTGATCAAATCAATATTTTGTAGAAATTTTAATTGCATTAGATGCCTCTAATCATTATTGCCAGCCATAACGGCGGGTATACATATTTTTTGCCTATTGTGTTAGACACATATAGGCAATCCAAATAATGGGTAAATATAGAAAACTTAGATGATAAAGAAATGAATTGTTATGGTGATGCAGGGGTAAAACTTAGCCCGAATCCAAACCATCGTTGTCTTAAATCATGGAGACGATCACCCAAAGAGGCTTCTAAAGTTAAGACATTGGGAATAAGACTGTAATGCACAGCCGTTTGAAAGAGTGGCGCTTGACGATCTTGATTATAGGTTTCAACACTTAAAGCTAGGCGATCCGTTAGGGCATAATTTGTGGCAATACTCCAACGTAATAACCGTGCATGATCTTGAGCATATTGATACCCTAAGTTACTATGCAGCGCTAAACGTTGATCTAGAAAATTAAAACTTACAGGTACATTTAAAAACCAATCAAAATCAGTACGCTGTTCAGCCTGATTATCTCTGGACAGCGTCAAACTGGTTGCAATACCCCAGTCATTTTCCATCGGTTTTACGACAGTTTTTACTTGTGCTGAAAAACCGCGTACCTGATCAAGCTCTTTAGTCGCATGATAGCCAATTGAAACTTCTAAATTCTGATTTAGATTACAGGCAGGTGTGGCTTGATATGACCACGCACCGTCTTTTAAATATAAATAAGATGTTTCTAATTGACAGCGATGAGCGTCTGTAATTGAAGCGTCATCGGTATTTAATAATGGATCTGCTTTGCTCTTTTGAGTAGACAGCAATAATCCACACAGCGCCAATATACTGATAACACCGTAACATTGAATGGAAGCATGAAAAAACATAGGCTTCTCCCCATTTTAGGTGAGAAACTAAACAGGTCGTATTCAAATACAATAAATTTTTGCTGATAGGTAAAAATTTTATAGAGGGGGTAAATACAGTTTTAATCAAAGCTATCCCATTGCAAGATAGCCGACCTAAAAGGCTATATTGCTCAGTATTCGCTTTGGTTTAATTGATCACTAAACCCGAACCTCGAACAACTTCCCATTTAGGATCTCCGTTGAATAAACTCATCGGCATTATAGGGCGCGTTAACGTATAAACAAGCCCTATAATGTGATTTTTTATTAAAACCCAAAAATTGTGTCGAAAAAACTCTCTAAATTAAAGCTCTTTCACCACAACTGTTTTTGCCATTTTGTCGTGCCAACCTTGCTTTTTCGGATCGAACGCCACCCAGATTAAACCAATAAACAATACTAAAGTTGCTGGGAAATAACCGATATAGCGAATGATACCTTGACCAACAGAAACATGTTCACCCGTTTTCTCATCCAGCACTTTTAAACGTAATAAACGTTTCCCCGGTGTTCCTGCGAATTTAATCCAGCAAAATATATAAAAAACGGCTGTTAGGATTTGCCAAATCCAATCAAATGTAGACATGAATTGGAATGAAGAAAAACCATCTGATGAAACACTTGTATCACCACCACCAAAAAGCATGGTAAGTGGAATCAAAGCAACAATAATAATGATCGTATCTAGAATCGCTGCACCAAAGCGTATCCAAAAACCCGCATACTCATATTTATGAGACATTTTCCCCTCACTTTTTATTTCTATATTAAAATTAAAGACAAATACTGATAAATAATAAACTGTTGATGCAATAAATCATATTACCTTTTGTTTTAATTCACGGTCAAAAAACTCGACTGTACGCTGCCAAACCAATGCTGACTCAGGACGATCTCGACTAACTGTACGAAAACCATGTGGCATCGGATAAGTATAAGCTTCTACACGATCACCCAATTGCTCAATCAACTTATTACGCTTTTTAGCTGGGCAAAATGGATCAAATTGATCAGACCAATGACCTTGTAGTAAACGAATTTCGTCTAATGATTCTGTTTTCGGTACTCCCGCTCCTTCAATCCCCAAAGAATGATGATAGACAACTGGCGCCAACATATCATCTCGCTTCGCCATTTGAATCACATATCCGCCTGTTAAACACTGCCCTAACATGCCTAAACGACCATTTGACCTTGGATCAACTTTTAACGCATCTAACAATACATGAATTTCTTTATTGACATCACTGTCTGCTGCATTGCTACGACCTGCTTTGGCCACCATTGCTCGAATGCAATATTTGACTGCTCCGCCACTATATAAGTTCGGCACATAAACCAAATAGCCTCGATCTGCTAAATCTTGCGCATCTTCACGATAAGCATCAATGACGCCATATAATTCATGAAGTAATAAAATTGCAGGTAATTTTTCTGTGGATTGAGTCGGTGTATACACCTCAACTTCGATTTGACGAGTGGATAAAGTGATTGTTTTTATTTCCATTTTAGTGATCTATGTTATATAAATTACATCCATACTATTTGTGACAATATTAATTGTCAAATAAAAAAGGATGTCTGACCACATCCTTTTTTACCGTCAAAAATTTTCTATCTCAATATAAAGTGCAATCAAAAGTTTTAACATTCAATCGAATTGACCGCCAAACCACCTTTTGAGGTTTCTTTATATTTATCAGACATGTCTTTGCCTGTTTCTTTCATAGTTTGAATCACTTTATCCAGCGAAATATAATGCTCACCATCACCATGTAATGCCATCTGAGCAGCATTAATCGCTTTCACTGCTGCAATTGCATTCCGTTCAATACAAGGCACTTGTACCAAACCACCAACAGGGTCACAGGTCAGTCCTAAATTATGTTCCAGCCCAATTTCAGCAGCATGTTCAACCTGTTCAGGCGTACCGTCTAAAATTTCAGCCAATCCAGCCGAAGCCATCGCGCAAGCTGACCCCACCTCTCCTTGACAGCCTACCTCAGCCCCAGAAATTGAGGCATTCAATTTACATAAAATACCGACAGCTGCTGCACTCAAGAAAAATCGAACGATGGTGTCTTCAGACTCGTCGTGAGAAAAATTCACGTAATATGATAAAACTGCGGGAATAATTCCAGCTGCACCATTGGTGGGTGCAGTGACGACACGCCCACCCGCGGCATTTTCCTCATTGACTGCAAGTGCGTATAGATTCACCCATTCCATCGCATTAAATGTGGTTGCAATCAAATTTTCATTTTCTTTTTTGAGTAAGCGTTGATGAATGTTTTTAGCTCGGCGTTTCACATTTAATCCACCAGCTAAAATCCCCTCATGCTGCAATCCATTTTGGATGCAAACTTGCATGACTTGCCAAATCTGCATAATTTTGGCACGTATTTCAGCTTCACTGCGCCAACTCTTTTCATTTTCCAACATCAAATGACTGATGCTACATTGATGGGTTTTGCACAACGCCAATAATTCTTTAGCACTCTGAAATGGATAAGGAACGACCGTATGATCATCAATAAAACTTCCTTGATCTATTTGACTCTCATCGATGATGAATCCACCACCAATTGAATAATATATGTTTGAATAAAGCTCATTTCCCTCAGCATCTTCGGTCTTTATCATCATTGCATTCGGGTGATAAGGCAAAGCTTCATCAATAAAAATAATATCTTGGCGTGGATCAAAGTCGATCGCATGAATCGCATCTATTTTGAGTATTTTGGACTCAAACACATCCTCTAAAAGAACTTGGCTAAGCGGAATATCAATAGTTTCAGGATCATTTCCCATCAAGCCTAAAAGTGTGGCTTTGTCTGTGCCATGTCCTATTCCTGTAGAAGACAATGAACCGTATAAAAAAATCTGAACTTTCGCAACCTTGCTTAAAATATTTTGGGATTTTAAGCTTTGAGTAAAACGATATGCTGCTCGCATGGGTGCAACGGTATGTGAACTCGAAGGCCCAACACCGATTTTAAAAAGATCAAAGACGCTCAATGTCATATATTATTATCCTCCTGTATCCAGTTTTCACTTTATTCTAAATCATGATCAACGTGTGAAAAATATAATAAATTACGCATAAAAAAAACCACAACCGTCATCACGATTGTGGTTTTAAAACTTTCCAGTGCTTAAATGCTTAACAAGCTATTCAAAGTCTCTGAAACATTCTTCGATTTCACTTTCGGTTGCAAGGCTTTTAAAGCTTGTTGCACCTGACCTCGTTGCGGTTCAGCCAAGGTATACCAACGCGAAAGCACCTGTAATAAACGAGAACCCAAAATTGGATTTTTCTCATCTAAATATGCAGCGAGCTGAATAAAATGATCTACACCAAAACTCCATGTATTGACTGGATTATTGGCCAAACCACCGCTGACTGAACGAATACGATTCGGAGTCGTTAAATCATAATCTGCATGTTGAGTGAGATATTCAATCGTTTTCGTTGTCGCACAAGGATTGGATGCTTGAATCGTAAACCATTGATCTAAAGATAAGGCTTCATCTTTAAAGCGATTATAGAAATCGTCCAATGCTGCTTGTGCTTGTGGCGCATCATTCCATACCAGTACGCGTAATGCACCTAAACGTTCTGACATATTCCGCGTGTTTTTATATTGCGCATCCGCCAAATCAAATACCGAAGCATCCCCTTGACGTGCCAACATACTTAACATGATATTTTTCAATGCACGGACACCCATTGCCAAAGAAAATTCTTTTTGCATATCTGGGTCTAAAGCTAAATAAGTATCTTTCCAGAAAGAACCTAGTTCTTGTGCTAAACGATTCAATACCGCTTCACGTTTCTCACGGATGAGTTCAGGTTCGTAGTCTTGATCAATACGACTACCTAAATAATTTTCACTTGGCACATCAAACAAACGTGATGCGAGCAATGGATCTTTGTTTACCAATTCAGGCAATGTGTTTTTAATCGCCTGAATATAAGTATCCACCTGATGATCTTCTAACAGAATACGCTCTAATAAGGTTTGAGTCGCTTGCCATTGGTTAAAACCATTGGTTTCGTGTTGAATCAAAAATGCAAGATCATCATTTGAATAGTCAAATACCAAATTGACTGGCGCAGAGAAATTACGCAACAACGATGCAACAGGTTGTTCAGTCACCCCAGTAAATTCGATCGTTGCTTCATCTTGATCAAACAAATACACGCCATCTTTGACATCATTTACAAACAGATCAGCACTATGCAAAGTGTATTGTTCGCCTGTATGGGCATTGAACAAAGCCAAAGCCACAGGAATTGGCACTGCTTTTAAGTTCGGATATTTAGGATGTGCTTTAAGGCTTTGTTTTAAGCTCAAACTATAGGTCTGTGTCGCCGCATCATATTCACCTTTGGCATCTAACTTTGGTGTCCCCGGTTGATTATACCAAGTAAGGAAGTTAAATAAATCAACACCAGAACCCGAACTTAATGCAGCAACCCAATCTTCAACTGTCACAGCTTGACCATCATGACGGCGGAAGTATTCGTCTGTACCCTGACGGTATTTTTCTTTGCCTAATAGGGTCGCCATCATGCGGTTAATTTCCGCACCTTTTTCATAAACCGTAGCGGTATAGAAATTATTAATTTCTACAAAATGATCTGGACGTGGCGGATGTGACAATGGTCCTGCATCTTCAGGGAATTGGTGAGATTTTAATACCGCTACATCATCAATCCTTTGTACCGCTGCTGATTGTAAATCTTCAGAGAAGGATTGGTCACGGAACACCGTTAAGCCTTCTTTTAGACACAACTGGAACCAGTCACGACAGGTAATACGGTTCCCTGTCCAGTTATGGAAATATTCATGCGCAATCACAGATTGTACGCGCATGATCGCGGCATCCGTGGTGAATTCTTCGTCAGCAAGTACACATGAAGTATTAAAGATGTTTAAACCTTTATTCTCCATGGCACCCATGTTGAACTGACTCACCGCCACAATCATATAATTGTCGAGATCATAAGGACGACCGTAATGTTCTTCATCCCAACGCATCGAATGCTTTAATGCTTCCATCGCAATGTGACATTTAGGAATATCTTTTTCGATCGCGTAAATTTCTAAAGCAACATCACGACCTTCTGAAGTGGTGTAACGATCTTTTAAGACCGCTAAATCACCAATCACACATGCAAATAAGTAACTTGGTTTCTTGGTTGGATCTTGCCAAATCGCATAGTGCCGACCTTCTCCCGCCTCACCTGTTTCAAGCAAGTTGCCGTTAGCAAGCAACACAGGATATTTTTTATCGGCTTCTACACGCGTGGTAAACTCAGCCAAAACGTCTGGACGGTCTGGATAGAAGGTGATTTTACGGAATCCTTCAGGTTCATTCTGCGTAACGAATAAATCACCCGCTTTATACAGCCCTTCAAGCTGCGTATTCGATTCAGGATGAATGATCACTTGTGTTTGAAGAATGACCTCATCTGGTGCATCAGCGATCACTAATTGTTCTTCATCCAACTGATATTGATCAGAATTGAGTAATTGTCCATTCAGTTGAATCGACTTCAGCTCTAAATCTCGACCCAATAGCACCATTGCACCTGCTGCTTGACGCTTCATCACAAGTGTTGAATCCACAGTGGTCTGATCACTATAAACTTGAATATCTAAATGAATTGATTCAACCAAAAATGATGGCTTTTGATAATCTTTTAAATAAATGGTTTGATCTGTTTGAACAGGAGGTTGAGCCGCGATATTCATCAGTATTCCTTATCTTTCATGATTTCATGTACATGGTCTTGTTGACAAGACTTCTTGAAGCGTCTTTTACAAGCATAAATTATGCCGTTTGGTCTAAAAATATCGCATTCAAAACAATTGTGGTTGCGATTATCTCAGATATCTGCACAAATCATACGCCAACAAATAAAAGCTGTCTGTAAGACCTGTCATGCGTTTAAAATTTTTATTGGGTTGAGAGCAAGTATTTTCAAATAGAACTTGAAGAATCAGTCTATCGTTTAGACAAAATTACAACATCGTTTTCTACTGTTAAATAAAAATGACAAAATCCATGATATTTGCCTGCTCAACTTACATTCTTTGCTTAAGTTATACATTTTGTGCACGGTTATTGCTTATGTATTTATGCCAATCTAGGTGAATAAAATAAAAGCGAGGGCTATAACGATGGAATTAAAAGCACATTTGTATCGTCTAGAAAACATTAAAGCAATCCATGATCTTGCAACCGCAGGTGTTGATCATCATGTGATCTCTGTTTTTTTGTCCGCAGAAGGGATTGAACTTACCGCCTTAGAAGTAACCAATATTGTAAATACCTATGACGCACTTGGGAAAGAAAAAGTGCCGAGTAAAAAAGTACAAGCACTCATCGCTGCCAAGAAAATCAGTCAGGAGGATGAAAACTTACCATGCCCTGTTTAACATTTCCGTTCTGACTTAATAAAAAAACCTCAAATCAACGTCTGATTTGAGGTTTTTTTTCAAGAATAACTTATGGATTTGCGCTGTTGGTCCGAATCCAAACCACAGTACGTCCTAAAGCTGACACGCCCATATAACCACGCATACGGAGACGCTTACCTTCACCAGACACCACACCTTTGCCTTTGTATACACGGCCACTGGTTGCTTCCAATACAAGACCGTCAATATATGCATTTGGATCATTTGGATCTTGTCTAAACCCTGACAAAATTTCTAAACCTAGAAGCGGCTTATTCGTGTGAGGCGCTGGACATTTGGTACAATTGCTCAACGAGATCCCATGCGCATTTGGATAACGATACACAATCTTGCCATTAAATCGCCCATTGTCACCTTTTCGAATTTCGATAATTGAAAGCTGTTGACCCGTTCTCTCTTCGATGCTTTTCCAATAACCCTCGATAGCAGCAGCGAAAGTCGTTGTACTTGCGAAAGCAATACAAAGCCCCATGAAGACATGCTTATACATATTAACCCCGTTAAAAAGTAACCTATTTATATTTATAGATTTAATGATTAAAAAAATAGCATATTTAAAGAGAGCTTACACTGTACGCCCCAGTACTTGACTATATAAATTTTCTAATAATCAAATACGTACAGTGTAATTTTAAAATTATAATTTAAGGGTTAGCACTGTCTGTGCGAATCCAAACCTGTGTGCGTCCAAGTGCTGAAATCCCCATATATCCACGCATACGCATACGCTTACCATCTACACTTAGCTGCGCTTTGCCCTTATAAATATTGCCTGTTTTTGGTTCAAGAACTCGTCCATCAATATATTGATGTGGATTTTGCGGGTCTTGTTTCAATCCCCAAGCGATTTGTAACCCCAATATGGGTTTATTTTTAAAAGGCTCCGGACATTTAACACAGTTCGCTAGAATGGTGCCACCACCAGGGACCGGATAGCGATAGGCAATTGTGCCCGTGTAAGTTCCATCCGTTTTCTTTTTGACTTCAATAATAGAAAGTAGCTCACCACTACGGTCATCAATACTTTTCCAGAAACCTTCTGGCGTTGCAGCATGACCTATTGCGGTAAATAACATCAAAGAGATCCCCATGATTCCATTCATGAGTAATTTTTTTTGCATACATTGCTCCATTATGCGGCACAGATCCATCTGTTCTATATTTTCATGCCAATGCTTAGATTCAGTCAACCAAATATAAAAGTATTTAACGGTTTAAATCCAAGAGAAACATTAATTAATTCACACATTTATAGACAAACAACCATAGGTTTACATTCTACCATTCAATGCAAACAGCAAGGTGCCAACACTTATATCGCAATATAATCTTTGCATCACTTCTACTGTCAGCAATGTATAATCTGGTTTTTACATATTGCAAGTTGAGTATCAATGGAGTTACAGATTCTACAAAAACAGTTAGATGAAAGTAGCCATTGTCCTTTATGCCAAGCATCTATGTTTTGGATAGAGGCAGAACAATACACCCAAGAATTCCAATTTCATGAGTGTAGTCATTGTCAACATCGGGTTTTTAGCAGCGATAGTAAATTAAATTGTCACTGTGCCCAGTGCACAGCTCAGCGTAAAAAACAAACGCAACAGACCCTGCTACAAGAAAAGCGTAAATACAAAATAAAAGATGACGTTATTTATGGCCTCAATCAGCTTAGTTTTTTACAAAAGTTGTTCTTGTTGAGCTTATTGGATAATTATGCCCGTGAAGATGTTCAGCATGATGAACTCATCTACTGGAAGAAGATTAAATATCATCACTTTACGCCTAATTACTTATTTCAACATCAAATCGTTCAAGAGTTACTCAAACTCGGTGTTTTAAGACCCCAAGATTCAGATATAGAAACAGAACACTTTTACTTAAATCTTCGTTTAGATGGTTATTCAGACCCAAGCCTGTTTAGTGTGGCACAACAATTACGCTATTGGTTTTATGAAAATCTGAGCTCAGGCATCCCCTTTAAAAGCACGGATGAGGTGAAAGATGCACTCTATACGGTGCTATATCAGGAGATCATTCAGTTCATGCAGTTCTATTGCCGAACTTGGGGAATTCAGATTGCAGGCAATCGTCCTTTCCAAAGCTTCTGTTTTCGTTTGATGGAAGGTTTAGCTGTAGGACAGATTTATTATCTGATTCAAACTGCGCTGGAATATCTTCATAAGCAAAAAGTGTTACAAGCTCGGAATGATAAATTTATTAATACCAATTTATTAAAAAAAACCTTAGAGCAGTATCGAGAACGTGCTTTAACCGAGCACTGGGAAACCTCAACATTACCAAGACCACATAACATTCCATTGAGTAAAATGAGTGAAATTTTATTATTTAAATTCTTGGGTTATGATGAAAGTGTCTTTTTTCAGCCTGTTTGGAAGTCTTGGCGAAAAATAGAACCTCGTTTAAATTTCTATTCAGTAAAACGTTGCATGTATTGTGGTTCAAATGATCTGATTGTGGACTATGATGCCGAAGATTATGTTTCCCTCATCTGTCGTCAGTGTAAACATCAAGATCATTATTTTACACGTTAAAAAAATCTAGGATTTAGTATGTCACAAAAACAACAACTGATTGATCAAGTGATTCAAGCTTGGCACGCCTTACAACAACAATCACCATTGGTTCAATGTATTACCAATAGCGTAGCCAACAATTATGTGGCAAATGTGCTGTTGGCTGCAGGTGCATCACCAGCCATGATTGACAATCCCTTTGAGGCAGAAAGTTTTACCCAAATTAGTTCAGCGTTAAATATTAATGTCGGCACACCCACCACAGAACAAACCCAAGCAATGCTGATTTCAGCTAAAACAGCCCAGCAAAATCAAGTGCCATGGGTGCTTGATCCTGTCGGTTATGGTGAGATTTTAAAATGGCGTAGCGAAACCGTGGATCAACTTCTCCAGTTTCAACCGACTATTATTCGCGGTAATGCCTCAGAAATGAGTGCACTCGCAGGTAATTTAACCCAATCAAAAGGTGTAGACAGCACGCTCAATAGTCAAGATGTGTATGCTCAAGCACAAAGTTTGCTCCAACATACTGAGTGTATCGCGATCTCAGGTGAATCTGACTATATTATTTCTAAGGAACTCGACATGGTGATTCAGGTGAATGGTGGTTGCCATTTACAGCCGAAGATTACCGCAACTGGCTGTGCTTTAGGTGCATTAACGGCAGCTTACAGTGCTGTAAGTTCGCCAACTATTGCAGCACTTGCTTCACATATTCATTTCTCCATTGCTGGCAGGCTGGCCTATGATCAAGCCCAAAACGTGGGGAGTTTTAATGTGATGTTTTTGGATTATGTCCATATGTTAGATGAAAACTTAATACGCCAATACCATAGTATCCAATGTCTTGAATCCGTGTAATACGCGTAGACATTTACAGATTGATATCACTCGAATAGAGGAATTTTATATATGATGATTCATTTGATTGTTCAATATTAATATTTTTGAATTATGAAACCATTTCTCACTCGAGTTGAACTTCTCAATACCATTCCAGATGACTTTCCGTTTTTACATCTTTATCCAATAGAATTTAAGAAAAATATCACGGTCATCACGGGTGAAAATGGAAGTGGAAAATCAACGATTTTGGAGGCTTTAGCGCTAAAATTTGGTTGCGCAGCAGAAGGTGGAAGTATCAATTTTAATTATAAAACTGAAGATACACATTTTGATTATAGCCCCCACCTGCGTATCCATAAATCTGCACGCAGGATCAAAGATATCTTTTTCTATCGATCGGAAACGTACTATAACTTTCTCACGGAAATGCGCCAACTCGATGCAGCAGCCAGTTTTAGCCCACCTATACGAAATGTTTATGGTGGTAAAGATTTACACATGATGTCCCATGGCGAAGCAATGAAAGCGCTGATTGATCATCGTTTTCGAGCAGAGGGTTTATATATCTTAGATGAACCCGAAGCCGCCCTTTCGATTAGTAATCAAATCAATTTTATTGAAAAAGTGATCCAACTAAGTCAAGCAGGTGCGCAATTTATCATTGCAACACATTCACCAATCATCATGCTAATGCCAAATATTCAACTGTTACAACTTACTGAGAATAGCTTTAGAGAGGTCAATTTCAGTGATACGCATATTGCTTATATGTATAAAGAAATCCTGAACTCAAACGGCGAGTTTATTAAGCAGATCATTGATATTGATTGATTTTATATTTAAAAAACATTCGTTCTTCAAGGCTTGTTGCTGCTACAAGTGGAAGCGATCATCGCTGTTGCATAATGCAGCCTAGAATCTTCAAAACTAAGCTGTTGCCTTGAAATAATGTTCTCTTGGCATATCAATGACTTCAACGCAAAGCTGAATCGGATATCCAATCTCAGCTTTCATATAAGTTTTTTGTTCAAGAATCGCCAACAGCGTATCACCTAGAGTTTTCTTCTGTTGTTCAGTTCGACCACTTAGCAAATAGAGTTTCAAATGGATATAAGCTTCTTGAGTTTCACCCAAACCAATCAAGAAAACCTCATCTTTGAAAATTCGAGACTTGATATCATTTGCACTAAATAATGCTGTCTCAGACAAAGCTGTATTGACTTGTTTAAGTAATTTTTGCTGATCTAAACTTGTTAAATTTGCTGAATAATTTGCAATGATATGTGGCATTCTTCGATCCTACTCTACAAACAACAACGCCAAACGCACTTGATCATACGCCATTCTAGGACTCGTTGCTTCCACGATTGGGCGTAGTTTGATAGAACCATCATCGGTAAAATGCTCTGGGTTTTTTCTCTTATGCAAACGTTTATAAATCTTACGCACTTCTTCAATTACCTCTTCCCCTGGGCTCGCCACAGAAATATCTAAGCTCTGCTCTTTATGTAATCGCGCCAAATGATTGATAATCGTGGCAGGTGTTAAACCACGTTCATGTGCAATATCTTCAATCTCATAGCCTTCTTCAAATAAAGCACGTGTTTCATCTAAAGTGGCTGCGGCATAACTCTGTTTACTGCCTTTTGAAAGTTTCTTTTCATTGCGATTGATTTCGGTCGCGTTTAATGTACCGCCGCAATGCCGAATAAATGCATTGTGCTGAGTAGTCAGATCCTCATTTGCAAAGTTTGTTTCTGCTTCATCAGACAATTCCTGAAAACGGCGGTCTGCTTTGATTGCCAAGCTATCCAGTGCTAAAGCCTGCTCATTAAAACCCAGCAACCGAAGACCAGTGAGCGATTTTAGGCGAGATAATGCAACATAGCCCTGACCTTTTTCAAAGGTATTAGTGAGGTTAATTTCTGCCGCCTCTAGGGTCATCCCCTGACTTTTATGAATGGTAATCGCCCAAGCTAAACGCAAAGGGATTTGCTGAAAACTGGCAATGGCTTTACCCGCCTCATTTTCAATCGACCAAGTTTCAGGTTCAACCAACAAAGTCGTGCCATCGGTGAGTTTAACTTTAGGCAACAAGCCTTGTTTATCATCATCTTCAAAACCAATCACTTCACCTAAACTGCCATTGATATATCCCATATCAAAGTTGTTTTTTACAAACATGACTTTGGCGTGTTTTTTCAAGGTTAGTTCTTCAGGTGCACGTACAGAAGATTTTAAGGTTTCAATCAGTTTTTCATTACCATCAATAACTGCATTGAATTGGTGACTTTCGTTCTCGATACCATTTAAATGTTGATAGTTGATATTATCAACATCCATATTGTGCGTATATAAACGGGTAAAAGTGTCGCCAATATCCTGCTGGCGTGATTGTTGTAAAGCCGTAATATGATCTGGCTGAATATTTTGTGCACGAATGGCATTCAAAATCTGATTCAGAATTTCATCGTCCTGACGATGTTGTTCGGTTAAATAGCATACTCGAAACTTTGCCTCTACCCACGCATCAGACATAAAGCAAAATTTATCTCGATTTGCTTCACCATTACGTCCGACTGGAGGCAATTGAAAGAAGTCGCCCGCAACAATTACTTGTATGCCGCCAAAGGCTTCATCACTTTCTTTAAAGTATTTTAGAACCTGATTGACTAAATTAAGTTGTTTGGCGTGCAACATTGAAATTTCATCAATAATCAGCACTTGGGCATTTTCTAAATTTTCTTTTAGATATTTTCGTTCTTTCATTCGTTTGAGGTCATCATCACTCAAACGATCTTTAATACCAATTCCAGCCCAAGTATGAATGGTCATACCGTTCATATGTGTTGCAGCAATCCCCGTTGAAGCAGTGATTGCAACAGGAACTTTACGTGCTTTCAAATAATGAATGTATTGATTCAATGTATAGGTTTTACCTGCACCCGCCGAACCAGTTAAAAATACATTTTCACCTGCTTTTAAAAGTTTCAGTGCAGTCTCTTGTTTCATAATTACCTACCTTCTCGCAGCACATAGCTTAACGAGTTTCAATAAAAAGTGAAACGGCGAAGCCAAATTTTATAGAAAACATCACTCAATCCATGCAGATAAATCGGGAATATTATTTGGTAGGTCTTTGGTAGGTAGCAAATATTTAATGCAATCACAATACTGGGTTCATGGTGCAACGCATCATCTATAACAAACAATGGACTTATGGAAGAAGGATTCACTCCATGGCTTTTAAAAATATTGCAGATCAAACAAACGGTTTTTATATTCCTTGCGTATCACTCTTTGGACCAGGTTGCGCCAAAGAAATTGGAAGCAAAGCACGAGATTTAGATGCCAAAAAAGCGTTAATTGTAACCGATGAAGGTTTATTCAAATTTGGTGTCGCAGATACTATTGCACAGTATCTCACCGAGGCTGGTATAGAAAGCCACATTTTTGCTGGCGCAGAACCGAACCCAACAGATATCAATGTTCATAATGGCGTAGCGGCCTATGTAAACAACCAATGTGATTTTATTGTGTCATTGGGTGGCGGTTCATCGCATGACTGTGCAAAAGGGGTTGGTTTGGTCACCGCAGGTGGCGGACATATCCGCGATTACGAAGGTATCGACAAAAGCAAAGTACCGATGACCCCTTTAATTGCAATCAATACAACTGCTGGAACAGCATCAGAAATGACACGGTTCTGCATCATCACCAACACAGACACCCACGTGAAGATGGCGATTGTCGACTGGCGTTGTACACCGCTGATTGCCATTGATGACCCTAAGCTTATGGTGGCAAAACCTGCGGGTTTAACGGCAGCAACGGGAATGGATGCTTTGACCCATGCGATCGAAGCCTATGTATCGACAGCAGCCAATCCGATTACCGATGCCTGTGCAGAGAAAGCCATCAGTATGATTAGCCAATGGCTACAACCTGCCGTTGCAAACGGCGAAAATATTGAAGCGCGTGATGCGATGAGCTATGCCCAATATCTTGCAGGTATGGCATTCAACAACGCATCCTTAGGCTATGTACACGCTATGGCACACCAATTAGGTGGTTTCTATAACCTACCGCATGGCGTCTGTAATGCAATTTTATTACCGCATGTAAGCCAATTTAATCTGATTGCCTGCCAAGATCGTTATGCCAAGATTGCAGAATTAATGGGTGTTAATATTCAAGGTTTAACCGTTGCTGAGGCAGCATACGCCGCAATTGATGCCATTCAGGAGCTTTCAAGTTCTATTGGTATCCCCTCAGGTTTAACTGAACTTGGCGTTAAACCTGAAGATCTACCGATCATGGCTGAAAATGCCCAAAAAGATGCCTGCATGTTAACGAATCCGCGTAAAGCGACCCATGCTCAAGTCGTGGAAATCTTTAAAGCAGCGCTATAACCCCAACCAAACTCGAGTCACAAAACCACGTTATGGTAAGTCAAACCTCTCCGACCATTGACTTACTTTTTGGGGGAATGTACTTCCTAGCATCCCCCTTTTTTTACACACTTAGCTTCAACAAAACAAAATCGATTGACAATTCGCCGATTTCATTAAAGGATACTCAGCATGTCTTAATATAAAGTCTCAATAAAAATGAATACAACCCAGCTTTCTTCAAACCTTTACACTCCTGATCTTTTAGGAGATGGCTATGAACAACAAGTCCTAAATTATCCTGATGATTATGAAGGCAAAGTCGTCGCCACGCTGATCCGTAAAAAATCAAAACAACCAACCACCAAAGCAGTGCTCTACATTCACGGATTCTTAGATTATTTCTTTCAGACGGAAATGGCAGCACAGTTTAATGCACAGGGTTATGACTTTTATGCATTAGATCTAAGAAAATACGGGCGTTCTAAATTAGCGCATCAAATTTTTTATAATGTATTAGACCTACATGAATATGATGCTGAGATTAGCCAAGCCTTAGATATTATTTCCCAAGAAAAACATGACAAAGTTTTACTCGCTGGACATTCAACAGGTGGCTTAACCGCTACACTTTATGCTGCACACCACCCCAACGATCCTTTGATTAAAGGTCTATGGGCAAATAGTCCTTTTTATGATTTTAATTTAAGTCTGGTAGAAAGAAAATTTGGTATCCCGATGCTTAGTCGTATAGGAAAAAAACTACCCAAAGTAAAATTTCCAAGCCAGCTCAATCGTTGGTATACCACAAGTTTGCATAAAGATCTCAAAGGTGAATGGGATTTCAATCTGGACTGGAAACCGACCAGCGCACCAACAGTTCAACTCAGCTTTGTACATGCAATTCATACGGCACAAAAAGAGATTCATCGTGGCGTAAAACTAAATATTCCAGCATTAATTATGCACTCGCATCAAACCAAGAACCCGAAAAAATGGGGCGTAGATGCAACTCAAAGTGATGTCATTTTAGATGTTAAACACATTAAAAAGTACGCGAAGAAAATGAAAGGAGATATCTCTATTGTCTCAATTCACAATGGCTTGCATGATTTAGTCCTTTCCGCTCTACCCGTGCGTAAACAAGTTTATCAAGAACTCTTTCAATGGCTAGAGCAGAAAATCAACTAACTTCTTTTTAGTTGTTCATCGTATTTAGCAAGTAATTGGTGTGCAGGATGCTCGATGGGTAATAATTCCATTAAACGTTCTACCGCATCAATTGCTTCTGGAAAATGTGCTAAATGTTTAAGCAACAGATCTGTTTCTTGCGTCTTAAAAATTGCATCACTCAACCGAGATTCGAGGCAATCACGCCAAGCACAAAGAAATGGACTTTCTGTTTTTGCTAGGAATACCCCACTATACAATTGTAACGCTGAACTGAGATATCCAGCATCCAAGGCTTGCTCCACTTGCAAAAAGTCAGCCTCAATATGAACCAGCAAACGATATGGTCGTGAGCCTAACAAACCACCCAAAACATCTCTTAGTTGCGACATTTCTGCCTTCAACGTTCCCATACTCACCTTACGTTCGCCATAAAGCGCCTGATATAAATGTTCAAGCGTTAGCCCATGAGGACATAGGGCCAAAATCGCCAAGATTTCAATTTGGCGAGGCGTTAACAACAGACTTTTACCATTGAATTTGACTTGTGGTGTTGCAAATGCACGGATATATAAATGCTGACGTTGTTGCTCAAGTAAAGCGGACTGGATAATGGATGCACAGCGTTCAGCCGCTAAAATCCCAAACGTATTATGATTCTTCCATGTGGTAGATAAATCAACCACACCTAGTGTTTGTTTTGAATATGGGTCAATAATGGGTGCGGCATAACATACCCAATCATGCACAGATTCCATATAGTGCTCATTGGAAAAAACACAGCTCGATTGCTGTGTTTTAAGTGACAGTGCCAAAGCATTGGTACCAACTAATTCTTCACGCCATTGTCCACCCTTCACAAAATGAACCTGTTCAGCAGCACTTTGCATTTGAGGGCTGGGTGCTGTCCAAATAATAGTACTACCGATATCTCCCACAGCGATCACCATAGAAGATTGTTCTGCAATATGACGCAAATCATCAGCACATCGTTTTAATGCTAAGTCTAAAGTATTCTGTGAAGTAGATTTTTTTTCGAGTAATGGTGCTGCCATACGTTCTTTAGGAATATCAGCCGATATAGAACGTTCCCATGAACTGGCTATACTTTGACCGAGTTTGGCGGCGTTTTGAGGAGAGAGACTATTTTGCGCGCGCAGTTGATCAGTCAATGCCCTTTGCTGCACTAAATCCTTTTTTGTGAACATTTGTAAGTTCCTTATATATCCACATTGGTATTCCAACCTTTCTCCAACCTTCTTATTTATATACTAAATACACAGAGTACGAAAGTACCTACTGACAGGGTTCTTGTTAGTCTTTAGTCCTAAAATGCAAAGGAATACATATATGCGTTATATCGATCCGAACCAATCTGGTTCAAAAATTCAATTCAAATCTCAATATGAAAATTTTATTGGCGGTCAATGGGTTGCACCTGTAAAAGGTCAATATTTTGACAATATTTCTCCTGTTAATGGTCAAGCTTTTACCCGCATACCTCGCTCATCGGCGGAGGATGTAGAATTGGCCTTAGATGCAGCTCATAAAGCCAAAATCGAATGGAACAAATCATCTCCAACCACACGCTCTAACCTACTTCTTAAAATAGCAGATCGTTTAGAAGCTCACTTAGAAATGCTTGCTGTTGCAGAAACTTGGGACAATGGCAAACCTGTTCGCGAAACACTTGCTGCTGACATTCCATTAGCCATAGACCATTTCCGCTATTTCGCTGGCTGTATCCGTGCCCAAGAAGGCGGCATTTCTGAAATCGATGAAGATACCATCGCCTATCATTTCCATGAACCACTCGGTGTTGTTGGACAAATTATTCCTTGGAACTTCCCAATCTTAATGGCAGCTTGGAAACTTGCACCTGCTTTAGCTGCGGGTAACTGCGTGGTGCTCAAGCCTGCTGAACAAACTCCAGTGGGTATTTTGTTGGTGGCTGAACTTATTCAAGATATTTTACCTGCAGGTGTGCTCAATATCGTCAATGGATATGGTGCTGAAGTAGGTCGTCCACTGGCAACCAGTCCTCGTATCGCCAAAATTGCATTTACAGGTTCGACCCAAGTCGGTCAGTTGGTGATGCAATATGCAACTGAAAATATCATTCCAGTAACTTTAGAGCTTGGAGGTAAATCACCGAACCTGTTCTTTGAAGACGTAATGGATAAAGACGATGACTTTTTAGAGAAAACGCTTGAAGGTTTTGCTATGTTTGCCTTAAACCAAGGTGAAGTCTGTACATGTCCATCTCGTGCACTGGTACAAGAAAGTATCGCAGATCAGTTCCTCGAAAAAGCCATTGAGCGAGTCAAACGGATTAAAACAGGTCATCCGCTTGATACAGAAACCATGATTGGTGCTCAAGCCTCACAGGAACAACAAGAGAAAATCTTACGCTGTATCGATACTGGGCGACAAGAAGGTGCCGAGATTTTAGTGGGTGGCGGTGATCGAAAAGAAGTGGGCAATGGTTTTTATATCGAACCGACCATATTTAAAGGTCATAACAGTATGCAGATTTTCCAAGAAGAAATTTTTGGCCCTGTTCTCTCCGTGACCACCTTTAAAGATTTCGATGATGCCATCAAAATTGCGAATGACACCATGTATGGTTTAGGTGCTGGTGTATGGTCACGCTCAGCACACACCTCTTATCGTGCTGGACGTGCAATAGAGTCAGGCCGTGTTTGGACCAATTGTTATCATATTTATCCTGCACATGCCGCTTTCGGTGGATATAAAAAATCAGGTATAGGTCGAGAAAATCATCGCATGATGCTAGATCATTATCAACAAACCAAAAATCTATTGGTGAGTTATTCAACTAAACCAATGGGCTTCTTCTAATATGTTGCACTAAAATGGAACATATCAAATTAGGATAATGATCCATTCTGATTTCTCTTAGACAAAAAGCAAGCAGTCTAACCTGCTTGCTTTTCCATTTTTATGGCTATTTCATTTTTAAACCTGTAACACCTGAGTATTTTTACCATTTGGAATAAAAATAAGGCAGAAAATTAAAACCAAACACATTTCGGCATTGCTTTTGCATTGATTCATTCAAACCAACTCATTGGAGTTTTGCATGAGCCAATCAGAATCTACCGCTATAACAACCCCATCCTCAGAGGTCGCATCCACCGAATATTTTGCCCAAAGGCAGCTTAAACAAGGTTCTGTTGGTTGGTTACTTTTGATCGGACTGGGCGTTGCGTATGTAATCTCAGGAGACTTCGCTGGCTGGAATTATGGAATTGCCCAAGGTGGATGGGGCGGCATGTTTGTCGCTACGATATTGGTCGCGATTATGTACCTCTGCTTATGTCTGTCTATGTCAGAAATGGCAACCATGCTTCCTACGGCAGGAGGAGGATATAGTTTTGCGCGTGTCGCTTTTGGTTCTTTGGGTGGTTATTTAACGGGCACGGCGATTTTAATCGAATACGCAATCGCACCAGCAGCCATTGCTGTTTTTATTGGTAGTTATTGTGAATCCTTATTTGGCATGAATGGATGGCAAGTTTATCTCGCCTGTTATTTGCTTTTTATGGCGATTCATTTAAAAGGTGCAGGTGAAGCACTCAAACTCATGTTTGCGATTACTCTGATTGCAGTCATGGCGCTATTGGTTTTTATCATTGCGATGCTGCCCCATTTTCAATTGCAAAATTTATTTGATATCGCCGCAGGTACGCAAACGGGTGCAAGCTTATTTCTTCCACATGGTTATATGGGGATTTGGGCTGCCGTGCCTTTTGCGATTTGGTTTTTTCTCGCTGTTGAAGGTGTACCACTCGCAGCAGAAGAAGCTAAAGATCCTGCAAAATCACTACCTCGTGGCTTGATTGGATCAATGTTGATTTTGACTTGTTTTGCCTTGCTGGTACTTTTTCTAAGTGCGGGTGCAGTGGGTGCAAGTACCATGCAAAATGCAGCTGCACCACTAGTAGAAGGTTTGGCGATTGTCTATGGGCAAAACAGCTGGGTTACCAGTTTTGTCAATTTCGTCGGCTTAGCAGGTTTGATTGCCAGTTTCTTTTCAATTATCTATGCCTATTCGCGTCAAATGTTTGCGCTGTCTCGTGCAGGCTATTTACCAAGGGTCTTATCACTCACCAATAAGAATAAAGCCCCCTATCTGGCAATCATTGTGCCGGGCATTATCGGTTTTCTACTTTCACTTAGCAAAGAAGGCGACATGCTGATTCTAATTGCTGTGTTTGGCGCAACCATTTCGTATGTGTTGATGATGGCGGCACATCTTAAATTACGTTTAAGCAAAGCAAATTTGCATCGCCCTTATAAGACGCCTGGTGGTATTCTGACTTCGAGTATTGCATTGGTTTTTGCATTGCTTGCGGTACTGGCAGGCTTTTTAGTCAATCCTAAAGTTTGGCTGATTGCGGCTGCTATTTATGCCTTATTTATTGCATACTTCATGCTATATAGCCGACATCACTTGGTCTCAGGAACACCTGAAGAAGAGTTTGCCAAGATGCAAAGCTCACAACAAGAATTAAAATAATTGGGGATATCCGATGCGTTATAAAAATATCATCGCCAATCAACAATACGTTTTTGCAGATCTCAAAAGTGTCATGGCCAAAGCGACACCATTGAGATCAGGTGATGAGCTTGCAGGTGTCGCTGCTCACGATGCCACTGAGCGTGTGGCTGCTCAAATGACTTTGGCAGACATTCCCCTCAAAAACTTTTTAAATGAAGTTTTGGTCGATTATGATCTAGATGAAATCACCCGACTGATCATTGATGAACATGATAAAAATGCCTTTGCGCCTATTGCTCATTTTACCGTAGGTGATTTGCGTAACTGGTTATTAAGTGAAGATGCCAACACGGAAAAACTACGTTTTGTCGCCAAGGGTTTAACCCCAGAAATGGTTGCCGCGGTGAGTAAAATTATGCGGAATCAAGATCTGATTTTAGTCGCTAGCAAATGTGAGGTGGTGACTCAATTTCGCAATACCATTGGTTTGAAAGGACATCTCTCAACACGCTTGCAACCCAATCATCCTACAGATGATATTTTAGGAATATCTGCCAGTATTTTAGATGGACTGATGTATGCAAATGGTGATGCAGTGATTGGGATCAACCCAGCAACCGACAATTTGCACAATTTGGCTGAGCTGTTAAAGCTACTTGATCATGTCATTCAAGAATATCAAATTCCAACTCAGTCTTGCGTGCTTACGCATATCAGTTCTGCCATCCAGCTCGCAGAACAGAACATTCCAATTGATCTCATGTTTCAGTCAATTGCTGGAACACAAGCGGCGAATACAGGATTTGGTATTTCTTTGGCGCTTTTACAAGAAGGTCATGAAGCCACCCTCGCTTTAAAGCGAGGCACAGTAGGCCAAAATGTCATGTATTTTGAAACAGGACAAGGCAGCGCTTTATCCAGTAATGCACACCATGGTGTTGATCAACAAACGCTTGAAACTCGGGCTTATGCCGTTGCACGAAAATTCAACCCTTTACTGGTCAATACCGTCGTTGGTTTCATCGGACCTGAATATCTTTACGATGGTAAACAAATTATTCGCGCAGGGTTAGAAGATCATTTTTGTGGCAAGCTACTTGGCTTACCGATGGGATGCGATATTTGTTATACCAATCATGCTGATGCCGATCAAAATGATATGGACAATTTACTCACTCTATTTGGAACAGCCGGTATCAATTTTATTATGGGGATTCCAGGATCAGATGACATCATGCTGAATTATCAAACGACCTCCTTTCATGATGCCTTGTATTTAAGGCAACTATTGGGTTTGAAACCTGCACCTGAGTTTTCTATCTGGTTAGAACAACAAGGCATTTTACGGCAACAACAGCATCACATTCAGTGGGCAGAACATATGCCTGATCAATTTGCCAAATTACTCATGCACTAGGAGCTTTGGATGAAACTGAACAAAGATCAAACTTTTCCAGCTCAACCCCATCTTGATGTATGGCAAAAGCTCAAGCAATTTACCGATGCGAGAATCGCACTTGGACGAACAGGTTGTAGTGTTCCAACCAAAGCACTGCTTGAATTTCAACTCTCTCACGCACAAGCCAAAGATGCCGTTTATCAATCACTCAATATTGATCATATTTCAGATCAACTGAAACAGCTTGGTTTTGAAACCACACATGTTGAAAGCTGTGCCAACAACAAAGAAATATTTCTAAAACGACCTGACTTGGGCCGTCAACTCAGTGAAACGTCTCGTCAAAAATTAAAAAATATTCAACTCACCTCAAACTTTGAAGTTTGCATCGTCATTGGAGATGGTTTGTCTGCACGTGCGATTGAAGAAAACGCCATTCCTTTTGTTCATCAATTACACACCTATATGAAACAAGAGAATTGGACACTTGCCCCCATCTCAATTGCAACAGGTAGTCGTGTTGCGCTAGGCGATGAAGTAGCACAAATTTTTAACGCATCGATGCTTATTATGCTGATTGGCGAGCGCCCAGGCCTAAGCTCCCCCGACAGCATGGGCATTTATTACACTTGGCAAGCCCATGTCGGCAGCATCGATTCAGAACGTAATTGTATTTCTAATGTGCGTACAGCAGGTTTAAGTATTGAGATCGCTGCACAACGCTTATTCGCGCTGATGAAAAAGTCAAAGCAGATACAACGCTCTGGCGTTGCGTTAAAAGATGAGCATCAAATTCCAGTTGTAGAACAGCATCAAAAAAGGCAACTCTTTTTCCGTGACTCAAGCAATGATTAGTGCAGCATCGATATTCAAAAATGCGATAGATACTTTATTTCTCACACACTTTTCTTTGAGTATAGAATGTTTATACTTGCATTGATGTTAATCATGACTAGATAAAACTCGATGATAAATACTGAATCCTTACCTAAAACTATTTATGCTATCCAACATCTTGCCTTTGAAGATTTAGGCTCATTGGAAGATACCTTTTACCAACTTGGTTTCCGAGTTCGCTATTTTGAGGCGGGTGTTGATGATCTTAGCCCCGCGCTCAATTATGAGGGTCTAACCATCATTTTAGGTGGGCCGATTGGGGTGTATGAAACCGAAGACTACCCTTTTTTAGTCGATGAAATTGCAGGACTCAAACAACGTTTGACTGCAAATAAACCAACGATTGGTATTTGCTTAGGTGCTCAGTTAATTGCTCATGCGCTAGGTGCCAAAGTTTATGCTGGATATCAAAAAGAAATCGGTTGGGGTCTACTCGAAATTAAAGCTGATGAGCCTAATATTCTATCGCCACTGAAAGATACTCACGTCCTACATTGGCATGGTGATACTTTTGATTTGCCTGAGAACGCCACTTTACTTACAAGTTCTGACATTTATCCCAATCAGGCTTTTTCGATTGGGAATAATATATTAGCTTTACAATTTCACTTAGAAATTGCAGAGCAGAGTTTTGAAAAATGGCTCATTGGTCATACCTGCGAAATACGTCATGCTGGCCTATCTATTCCGCAACTCCGACAAGATAACCTATGCTATGCCGCACAGTCAGAACAACAATCTCATAAAATCATGAAAAAGTTTATAGAGAATATTCGCCTTTAAAAATCAAACCTAGCTAAAAATCACAGGTCTAAGTGATATAGGCTTAACCTGTGAAAGATTAGGTTACTGAATTTATGAAACTAATAAGAAAGTTAAAACCTTTGCCAACAAAAACTAAAAAATATTGCACCTAGAAAGCCAATGTTACAAAATGTAAACATTAAAACCATCAATAATCCACAAGATAATTTGAAAAAAATCCTAAATAAACAATAGAATATAAATATTATATGTTTTTAAATTTTGTTTTTTTAGGAGGTGGATAGCGTTATGCTCAAATTTATAAAGAGTTTCCATACGATTAATACGTACTTAATTTCTGCAACGTTTTTACTCTTATTTATTGTTATCTACTTCTATATCAATCCATGAAAAAGCACATCAAAGATTCATAAAAAGCCCAATCGTTAAATTGGGCTTTTTTTATTGCTATGGTGTTTCATCCTAAAAAGTAGTCTATATTTCAGGACGAAATAAACGCTCAAAACTAACCAAGTAGCCCTTCATCACGCATTGCGATTTGAACCGATTGACGTTCGGCGACTTTATTGCGTAAAGCGATAATGTTGATATAAGGGCTTAAGTCATGTTCGATATGATTTGACCAATTGGTCAGCACAAACAAATATGCATCTGCTGGGCCAAAATTATCATCCACTAAATAGTCGTATTCAGATTCAGCTAAATAGTGATCGATAAATTTAAGTAAACGATTCACTTCAGCATAGGCTTTGGTCTTTTCATCTTCAGTTAGTTTACCACCGAAAAATACAGCGTAAGCATCATGCAGTTCAGAGTTCAAATATCCTAACCATTCGAGGACTTTGGCACGTCCCATACCAGATGGCGGAATTAAATCTTGTTTAGGGTCATATTGAGCCAAGAAAGGTAGAATCGCCACATTTTCAGTTAAGATTAAACCTGGATTAATTTCTAAGGCTGGAACATAACCTTTTGGATTAATCTCGTAATAATCTGCACCTTTCTCAGTTTTATGAGTTTTTAAATCAACGCGTTCTAAATCAAAATCTACATTAATTTCATTTAAAATAATATGTGCTGCCAATGAGCAAGCACCAGGTGAATAATACAACTTCATGTTTGATCCTTGTTATCTAACTCTTCTGTTCTAAAACGCTTTATCAAAATTTGCAAAATCTGTTTTTACAAATTTGTCAGTAAAAGTAAAAATACCGAATAATTTGACTATTAGTGAAATTTCATTATTTTGCAAGTGCTCTTATGTCAAATTTTTATAGAGATCGTATACACCCTGTTCAAATGGATTTCTTTCAGAAAAAGAGCAGCTTAATTTCTGCTCTTTTTCTCGTTTAAATTAGAGTTTTGCTTTTCTTGAGCGTGTTGAATAGCCTGCTAAACCCAATAGTCCAAGGATAGTAAGCCAGCCAAAGCTACCCGATGAGCTTTTGCTAGTAGATGCTTTAATCTCATCGTCCCTCAAATCTAAATCCACAATCACAGGATCATGATCAGAAGAGCGATAAGGATCATCAGCGAAAAATAAAGCTTTTTGCTGATCAGTTTTATATTCTTCGTTGTAATCCAATACCGTTGGCTCGTCAGCATTGATATGCCATGCAAAGGCTTTTTTCACTTTGCTAAATAGAGTCGCGTCCGCAACGGCATGATCTAAATTACCCGCACCACCATAACCATCAGTATTGCTCGACACACCAAATACATAACTATAGGCTTGCTCACCCTGCCCTATATTTTTGTCATTGAGTAGCACTTTATAGTTGGCTTTTTCTAGTGCCAAGATTGGATCTTCTTTGGCATAACTGTTTAGATCCCCCAAAAGCAACATGTTCGGTGTTTCAACTTGCGTTGGGTTTTTCGCCATCCATTGAATCAATTGCTCAACAGCTTTAATACGTGTTGGATTCCAACAACCTTGACCATCTTTTTGATCAGCATCTAAAGACGTTGTACTCACACCTGAGCAACTTTTAGATTTAAGGTGGTTAGGAATCACAGTAAACATGTGTTTTCCTGAGAGTGGCTGGAACGTCTGTGCAATCGTAGTTCTATTTTTATCGCCCAAATCAAAGACCACTGGTTTATTGATAGGTTTCACTCGTTTACTGTTGTAAATAATCGCAACAGCAATCGCGTCACTGCCTAAACGATCTATATTTTCAGGGATCACATATTTCCAATCAGCACCTAAAGCACGAGTCAAATATGCGATAGCACTATCCTCACCATAACCATTGTTGGCGATTTCCATCAAACCATAAACATCAGCGTCGATTGCACTTAATGCGCTCACAATCTTGCGGTGCTGCTTTTCAAATTCTACTTGTGTTGTTGCACCGCGCTCAGTTGGAAAGCCATTTTTGCCATTATCGTAGTTCAACACATTAAATGCGGCTGCACGGATCAATTTTTCATCTTTGGCAACCACGCTTGGTCGTTCGGGTGTAGGCTTTACAATAGTTGGAAGATTCCGTCCCTGAATCGGTTGAATACGCCATCCATTAAAACGATATTCTAAAATCCCCTCTACATTTTGCAGTTGATCACCAACGCGTAGCGTATTGGTTGCGCTAAAGTTCTGTGGCAGCCAAGGTGTTCTATTTTGATTGCTATAGCCATCATCCAAAATGACTTTTGATAATAAATTCTTCTGTGCTAAGGCTTTTGCTTCTGTGGACAATGATGGATATAGGTTTGTTGGTATAAATAATCGTCCCAGACTAACTGATAACTCACCATATCGACCATAATTATAATTTTCACTGATCGTTAATGTTTGGGGCAATTTAACCAACATGCCTTGATACTGCACTGGCGAATGAGCAGTTCCAGTCAAAGCACTAAATGGTAAATCAATTGATTTCGGCTGAATTTGACTCAGCATATTGGTATTACAAACTTGAATATCTTGTTGTAACTGATCGATTTGGAGTTGATTTTGATAAGCTGCTAAACGACCACGTAAGATGACTTCCTCACCAACCTGACCACCTTTAACGGTGCTACTTGCTGGAATATAAACAAAGATCGCATTACTCATATTTGCTTTTGCTTTGCTGCCAGGTGTCTGCACATAGAAACCTGAAAAACCATTGCTATAGCGGTAGTCTGCCGTAATTACACCGCGTACCGTATAATTTTGATCTTGAGTGGCTGTATTTAGATCAGCGATCGCCGTATTTGAACTAGAACAACTGACAGTCTCATTTACAGGTGGTGTGGTAGTAGAACCTGATAAGTTAGAGAAGTCATTACGATCAGTCCATGCTTTCCATACACTGTCTAAATCAAAACTGGTGGTCGGATCGATTTCTGTTACTGAATTTGTGCTTTGAACTCGAGTAAAACTTTTTCCTTTACTTTGAACAGTTGTCCCCCAACCATTTACAGGTTGCTCTCCGACTCTCCCAAAACGATCAACCACTTTGCCTTTGTGCACAAGAACGATTGCATCATCACCATTGAATGACAGTGAAGTCACCTGATTGACCTGTGACCCGAGCACGGCTTGTAACTCTGTGCGCCCAACTAAAAATTTCGCTTTACTGGCCAAGTTACCCTGTAATTGGAAAGCAACCGTTTTTGTCAATGCACCATTATTAAATTGCTGTATTTCATAGTCTGCGAGATTCGCACTGGTCGCATCTGGATTGTAAATTTCCAAGCCTTTTTTATTACTACTGCCATCCACATATTGGCTAAACATCAATTGTGCGTGTGCGATAGAAAATGTCGTCGAAGCTCCGATTAAGCCCAAACAAATCGCGATAGAGTGAAATTTAAATGTTTTCATAACTTTTTTACTTAATGTTCAAATCGCCACCAGCCTATTCAATCTCTGTGACAGTGCGATGAAGAATTTCTTACAAGTTTTAGCTCATCGACCAGAAGATCCACCAAATAAAATCATTTAAAGGTTTGACTTGCCCCCATGAACACTTAAAATACGGCATTTCTATATTTATATCTCCAGAATCATGTCAAACGATCAGTTAGAAACGCAAATTACGGAACTCGAAAATTTGTCTGAGCACCGCGAAATTGTGACGTTTATGCGTCGTTCAGCTCCGCTCAACACTTCACAACGTACTGCGTTGGAAGATTATCGTGATTTAATTTTGGAATATCCTGTTGGTGATTTACGCCAGCATTTTGAACATCCTGAACGCCCATTAACCGTAGAAATCGGTTTCGGCATGGGACGTTCTTTGGTTCTTATGGCAAAAGCCAATCCTGAACGTAATTTCATCGGAATTGAAGTACACATTCCCGGTATTGCTCAATGTGTATTTGAAGCAGGCATGGCGGGTCTTAAAAATCTATTTGTGCTTGATGCTGATGCAATTCAAGTACTGCGTGAAATGCCTGACAACAGTATCGACTGCATACAACTTTACTTCCCTGATCCTTGGCAAAAGAAGCGCCATTTCAAACGTCGTTTCGTGATTCATGAGCGTATGCAATTGGTTGAACAAAAGTTAGTACTGGGTGGTACTTTCCACGCCGCGACTGACTGGGAACCGTATGCTGAATGGATGCTTGATGTTTTAGATAATCGTCCAGATTTGGAAAACCTAGGGGGTAAAGGCAATAGCTATCCTCGCCCTGAATGGCGTCCAGTGACCAAGTTTGAACGTCGTGGGATTGAATCTGGTCATAAGATCAATGATTTTATTTTTAAGAAAATAAAATCATAATCCAAACACTTCTGATCTTTTCCAATACAATCTAAAAAACAACTTAATAGCATTAAATATCATTTATTTAATGCTATTTATTTTTCCAAAAGTATCCAAGATATTCCAATAAGTACTAAACTTTTTTAGTCTCAAAATAGCCACAAGTCGAATTATTTTTGGGGCTTTAGTAGATTCACACTGTGATAATCTACTTTTAGATCCTTTTATTTTTAGGGGGATAGCCAAATAAGCATTCTAAGAATTAAAAAAATGACTGAGGGTACGGCTTCTTCATACTGCAATGTTGTACCTCAAGTCAGGTTTATGCAACAAAGTCAGCTACTAAGGATAAAAAGCCCTAACACAAAATATGGGGGCTTTTCGTATATGGTAACTAGGACCAACTCTTGCCGCCCCACACGATCCTGATGAAGTTTCGAGCTGTTTACAGAATTTCGAAAATCTTTCCACTTAAGATACTTTGAAAATACATTTCAAACCCAGGACGAATATCTTCATCATCAACTGTAATATGTTTTATATTTGAAAATGATTGCGTATTTTCAAAATTATTATTAACTGTAGCCTGAATAAAGTGCTTAACACCAAATTGATCTATTACACTGATACTTTGTTTAAGCATTAATATACCTTGATAAAATTATAAGAGATAAATAATTGATTTAATTACTCAGAATCTACAACTCTGTTTAAGCAACTCTATGGTTTAACTTAAATAATTTATTCAATGAGGTGTAAAAAGTACGACCATCTAGGTTCAAATCAACTTCAACGCCAGACTGAAGAAGAACTTTTTTGCCCACTTCAATTGTTTTTAAACCTTGACGTGTATTTTGCATCTTATTGACTGGAATTAACGATACTATAATTTCTGTACCATTAGGAGATTTTGCGATTAAATCATTTATTTTTAACAATTTACAGCCTATTATTTTAGGTTTTTCAGATCAGAAAAACAACTTTGAAATTAAATTTTGAATCATAAAAAAGTACTAATTAATAGTACTTTTTTTTATCAATGCTTGTTACTGCTTAGATAGCAATAATATTTACAGCATTCGGTCCTTTTTGACCTTGAGCTACACTAAATTCAACCATTTGGCCTTCAAGTAAGGTTTTGAAACCAGAACTAGAAATTTCGCTAAAATGAGCAAAAACATCTGGACCAGATTCTTGTTGAATGAAACCAAAGCCTTTAGTCTCGTTGAACCACTTTACAGTACCTTTAACAACATTTGAGTTTGACATAATATATCCTATTAATTTTTTAATAATTTATTGAGTTTAACTTTGAAAATAATAAATAATGAAACTTAAAATCTGAAAAAACGAAGGATTATTACTAAAACTGCGATACTTAAAGAAGATTTACCGAAACAAAACTTTTTTCTAGTTAAGTTAACTATACACTAAAAATGAAAATAATCAAGTTTTCTGATATATATATTTACTTTTCTTATAAAAGTAACGGCAATCGTAGAAAAATGGCTCGGCTTTTCCATGAATGATACCCCCCAAATAAATAGTTTAAACTTAAGCACAGGTAACGCTTTCCATCACGACAGGTGTATTGGCTTCTGTAGCAATGACAGAGGCTGCAATTGCTTCGACAACCTGACTCAGTGACTGCTTTGAAACATTGACAATATCAACAATTTTATTGCCATCCGTACGGACAGAATTGGTAAATGCCATTCGACAACTAAGCTGACGGTTAGGCACAACAGTATTCTGTACGCCTGTTGGTTGATTCAACGGTCTTGCGGGATCATCACGTTTAATAATCCAAGCCACAGCCACCTCAATATCCTGACTCATCGCGCCCATTAAAGAACGCGTGTTGGAGCGTTCAAGAATATCGAAACGGGAAAAATCTGTTGCAATACGATAGGATACTTTGCCACCCGTCATACCACTGCTATAACGATCCACAGCACCCAATTTCTGTTGTAGCCCCGCAGATAACCCATCCCGTAGTTCAGCCCCCAAAGTGGAAGTCCAGCGTTCATTGCCCAATATATGAGATTTACCATTGCTGTCCTGCAAGACCATTGGTGCCCTGTTTAAACGGTCTGGCAATCCCACAGGCAGTACTTCAATCACCCGTACATTTGAACTCACCAACGGTTTAACTGTTGGGGTCAAGCTATAGTAGTTTGGTGTAGGAGAACTGGAACATCCAGATAAACCTACAACTGTCAGTAGCAGGCCGCAACTTGCTCTACTAAACTGCGGAAAATAGGACAAAAAATGTGAGCTATTTTTTTTATTTATCATTCTTAACCTCAGGCGTTTTCCCACGAATGAGTGATTCTGGGTGTTGTTCAATATAGTCTGCCATTAACTGTAAAGATGCAGCAGCACGTGTCATTTGCTGTAAAGCACGACGTACATCCTGTTGCATAGGTGCGTCACTCGATAAAATGGTTTCAGTAGAGCGCATGGTCTGACGTACATCATCCAATGTCGCCTGTAGTCCTGGCGCAACTTTACCATCCAACTGCTTCACTAATTTATCTGTAGAGCTAATCGCTGAATTCATATTATCGAGTGTTTTACGGACATCCTGCCCAATTTCCACCAATGGGAATTTATTCAGTTTATCCGCAATTTGTGATACTTGTGCTTGTAAACCTTTCAACTCCGTTGGTGTTGTTGGCACCTCAATCACACCGTTTGATCTGATGATTAAGTTTGCTGGTTTTGCTTTAGGGAATAAATCAAAGGCGATATAGTTCTGCCCTGTCAGTAGATTTCCTGTACGCATCTGAGCACGCCACCCCCTTTCGATGAAGCGTTTAAAAATTACACCGTCAGGATCGAGTTCTTTACCATTGGCTAAACGAGATGGATAAATCACCCCCTCAGCCCGCATACGGATCTGAGTATAATTTGCATTAAACTCAGCATTAATCGACTGTATATTTCCAATTTCAATACCCATAAAGTCAATCGGCGCGCCTGCCGACAAACCACGTAGAGACTGATCAAAATACATGATGATGCGATGGGATTTTCCATCTGGCTCTTTCAATGCTTCAGTACGAGAATCCCATAAATTAAAACGACTTTGATCAGCAGCAGCGGCAGCATGTGAATTTTCAGGATAACCAAAGGCAATTCCGCCAGCGATAATACTTACCAGTGATTGTGTATCCAGCTTAAATCCTGATGCACTTAAGCTTACATCAACACCACTAGCCTGCCAGAAACGTGCATCTGTCGTCACGAACTTATCATAGGGTGCTTGAATAAAAGTTTGTAGCTCCACACTCTTACCATCTTTGGCCAACTGATAAGCGGTGATTTGCCCCACATTGATCTGACGATAATAAATAGGAGAACCAATATCCAGTGAACCTAAATTATTGGCTTTTAGAAAAAAGATTTTACCCGGTACATCAGATGAGATGACTGGCGGTACCTCCAGACCAGTAAATTCGTCCTGCTTTTGTTCTGCCTTACCACCATCAACCTCAATATAAGCACCCGACAATAAAGTATCAATTCCTGAAACACCACTCGTACCTATTCGGGGACGAACCACCCAGAATCGTGAGTCTTTTGCAGCAAAATTACTGGCATCCTTACGCAGTTCAATTTTTGCAATGACATGTGAACGATCATCTGCAAGGTCAATCTGACGAACAAGACCGATGTCTACTTGTTTAAAACGAACTGTCGTCTTCCCTGCAACCAAGCCTTCAGCAGTTCTAAAGGAAACATTAATGGTCGGACCAGTATCTAATACCGCTTTGACTGCCAACGACAGACCAATCAGAAGTGCGACAAATGGAACCAGCCAGATCAGCGATGGCCGCCATCGTCCTTTATTTTTCTCAGGCTCAGGCAAAACCTGATGCGTTTCCTGTACAGCATTAGGATCCTGATGATCTGAGCTTTCGTTGTTCGTTTTATTTTCAGACATACACACCCATCATTGTTTTATTGGCTGGAATTAGATAAATCATGATTCAAAGGAGGATGATCCACTTGAATCACGTCTGAGCCTTGCAGGGAAAGCCCATTTTTGTTGCGCGTACTCTGGGTAGCAGAATAATTATCCCAAATAATACGCGGATCAAAACTAAGTGAAGCAAACATGGTTAAAACCACAACTGCACCAAAAGCAACTGCGCCCGGCCCAGCGAGAATAGTTGCCAGTGACTGAATCTGAATAAGGGCTGTCAATAAAGCCACCACAAAAACATCAATCATCGACCATCGACCGATAAACTCAACAATTCGATAAAGCATTGAGCAATGCTCGGGTGAAAAGTGCAATCGCTCAGAAGACTGCAGTTTTACAACAATCAATAGAAAACACAAAATCAAAAGTTTTAACATGGGAATAAAAATACTGGCCATAAAAATAACAGTAGAGACCAGATAATCCCCATTCTGCCAAAAATAGATCACACCACTTATGATCGTATCTTGCTGCATCCCTAACAGAGAATCCGTTACGGTCATAGGAAGAACATTGGCTGGAATATATAAAATACTCGCAGCAATCACCAAAGCGAGGGTTCTGTCTAAACTCTTTGGTTTTCGTTGATGCAGCACACTATGACATTTCAAGCAATGTGAAGCGTGTTTTTCTTCAGCCCCTGCAACCCATTTATTGAGCGTTCCACAGCAATGACAAAGCACCAAAGACAAATCTTTGGCTCTTGGATATTGCAGCGGATTACCAGTGGCTGCTTCAGAAGAATATTCTGAAAAATTGCGCTGAGACGGATCTGTTTTCATGGAAGTGTCCTGTCGATCTCGTCCCATAGATCCTTAACTTTCACTGAAGCAATATAAACCAGTAATATACTCAGTATGGCGAACCCCCACAGTGCAACACCGGGAATCACCACGACCATACCGACCAGTTTAACTAAGGTCACCAATACGCCAATCAAAAATACTTCAACCATTCCCCATGTTCTAAATAAAAACAAGGTACGCAATGCTGCAACTAAATAACGGGGCCGAACTTTAAAAAAATGAACGGATGAAAGTACATAGAGCAGCAATAGCAGATCCAGTAAAGGCACTACAAAAGTTGTGATGAGAATCAGAACACCTACTGGCCCTTGCCCTGCATGAAACATGGCCCATGCCGCACCAAGTAAAGTCGTCTGGGAATCGTTACCCTGCAATTCCACCTTAACAATAGGAAAACTATTGGCAATCACAAATACGATCAATGCTGTTGTTACCATTGCCAGTAAAACACTAAACGGTTTGCTTTGCCGATAAAGCTCAGCACCACAGCAAAGACAATAAGCGCGTTCACCTTGTGTCAGCTGAATTCGATGATATACCGTGTCACATTCCTCACAGGCAACCAGTATTTGCGGTGAAATATCACCATTTTGAATTAACACTTGTTGATTCATAGGCGCAGAAACTGGAAGAAAGGAGGAAGGCTCGCTCATAGAACATAAACACCATTTTATAAATTTTTTTTAGACTGAAGCTCATTTTGCTATATTTTACTGAGATGTATACAGATAAATTGTGATACTTTTTTGATGATATCCTGTTGGTTTTATATAAACAATTCATCTAATGAAATATGGTCAACGTTCTCCATTAGATTATGAAAAGGCCTATCAAAAAATGGTTATGTGTCTAGAATTTTGGTGACTATTCACTTAATCAATCTATCTTAGCTCCTATTTACCTATAGGGAAAATATTGTGTTCAATAAGTTTTTATAGCAAATATAAGGAATCCCATAACTGGAAAAACTCTACCAAATATTTACCCAATTCTTATCATTACAAAAATAATTAAAACAAGTTAAGACAATACTGTATGTAAATAATCACTTGAAGTTAATGCACTCTTAATAATGTTGCCCAGTACTTTCCAAATGACTCATTATACGTTGATCCCAAACTGGTGGATCTCCTATTGCTTCTCGAAGATAGTCTACAAGAACCATAATTTTATTCGAATTACGATAACTTTGCTTATAAACTACAGATATATCACCACCTATAGGAGAGTATTGGGGTAACACAATAGATAAAGAACCAGATTCAATATACTCTGCCGCAATAAATGTGGGCAAAATTGTAATGCCCAAACCCTCTAAAGCTGCAGCTAACAATTGATGACCACTATTAGTACGCATTCGGTTTCGAATTCTAAAAGACTGCAAATGTTCATTTACTGGCAACTGTAGCATACCATTAGGTTCTCTTAGAACGTAAAGTAAACCATCATGATTCTGCAAATCATTTGGATTTTCTGGTATTCCGAATTGTTTAAGATATTTAGAATTTGCACAAAGCACATGATTATTTACAGAAATCTTTTTTGCAATCAATGAAGATTCTGATAATCGCCCTAAACGTATAGCCACATCATAATTTTCATTATTCAAATTTACAAAATTGTCTGTTGCTTCTATATCTAATTCCAATTCAGGATATTGATAGATGAATTTAGCAAGTATAGGTGCTAAATAACTCTCAGTAAAAGCCATGGGTACAGAAAGGCGTAAACGACCTTTCACATGACTTTTCACTATCATCACCTCAATCTCTGCAAGTTCTAAGTCTGCAAGAATATTAATACACCGCTCATAAAAAATACTACCGGACTGAGTAATTTTTAATTGTCGGCCACGCTCAAACAATTGAGTATTTAAACGTGTTTCTAATAGACTTATACGCTTACTCACTACTGACTTTGTGGTGCCCAATCGTTGTGCAGCTTCAGAAATACTTTGAACATCTGCAACAGTAACAAAAGTTGTCATATCAACAAACTTATTCATAAATATCAACAACCTAAAATTAAATTAGCGTAAATATGCTGCTATTTTATTAATGATAATTTAGGTCATAAATTTAAACAATAAATTAATTTATATTGTAAAAGAATCAATAACATAAAAAATCCACTGAAAACATGTCAAATACCAAATAAGCAGACAGTATGCGTTGTACACAACTATTTAAGTGAATAATCAAATAAAACCTCTCATATGCCATGTTTCAAAATTAGAAAACAAGAGTTCTCTTAATTGAAACCAATAAGAAATAAAAACATGATAAATTTAAAATGTTTATTTAGCATTCAAAAAATGCTTTCTATTAATATTACCATCGCATATATTTGTTAAATATGAAAAACTTAATAGATTATCACTCAAACATCTTATAATGAATTCATTTAAGATTTAAAAATGCAATATAAAGTTTAATTATTTATAGTGCATAAGAATTCAAAATCTTTATTTTTGCAAAAGGCTTTACCTGATGAACTCAAAAGAGTTAATACAAATCGCAAAAGACACAAAAAAACCTAAAGATGTAGTTACTGCATTTTTAGCCAATACTGGAAAAGATACTATTATTGAAGTATCTGAAGCCTTAGTTGATATTAATGCTACTTATATCTCTCTAAGTTTTGACAACCCAGAATTGAAACAAATTGAACCATGGGCAGGAACCAGTAAAGGGCGCCAAGTCTATATTGATACGTTCTCCAATGTAGGCACTTATTGGAATGTTGATGATTTTCAAATAACAGATTTAATTTCAGAGAATGAAACAGTAGCCGTATTTGGTTCATTTACCTACACCTCTGTTGAGGTAGGTCACCAATTTACATCACCGTTCTCTATTTTAGCTAAAGTACAAAATGGTCTTATTACATACTTCCAATTTATGGAAGATACGTATGCCTCAGCACGTTCATTTAGAAGCAGTGGAAAATGGACAATAAAAAATAATTCTCATGAAAGATCAGTAGGCTAAATCATCACAAGGCAAATAGTGAATAAAAACATATGCTTAAAAAATATTGTTGATTATTCATGCTTTTTAAATTCTATAAACTCAGAAACTTTCGTTATGACTACGTAAGTATAAACTCTAAAGGTGTTATTCATGGCAGCGACTAATGGAATGTTGGATCCTAATGATTCAGTTATCTTACTTATAGATCATCAAAGCGGATTGTTTAATACCGTTCGAGATGTACCAGTTCCAGACTTACGTAACTATGTTATTGCAATTGCAAAAACAGCAACGCTGTTAGATATACCAGTAATTACAACAGCATCTGTACCAGACGGTCCTAATGGCCCTTTAATACCTGAAATCCATCAGCATGCCCCTCATGCTGTTTACGTACCACGTACTGGGCAAATTAATACTTGGGATAATCCATTATTTGTAGAGGAAGTTAAAAAAACTGGCAGAAAAACACTAATTATTGCTGGAACTCTTACAAGTGTATGTATGGCATTTCCTGCAGTCAGCGCTCGTCTAGAAGGTTACACAGTGTATTGTGTTGTTGATGCGTCAGGAAACTGGAGTAAAATGGCGACAGATACAACTATTGCTCGAGTAACGCAAGCTGGGGCTATTCCAACTGATACATTTGCGATTGTTGCTGAGTTAATGCGTACTTGGAATCGTCCAGAAGGTTCACGTTTTGCTGAAATTCTTGCTGATCATGTATGTCCTGAGTATAAATGTTTGATGGAGAGTTTCGCAAAGGCGCAGGCTGTAGCTAAAGATGGTCCAGAAACAAATCTAGACAAGTATCAATAAGATCAAGACTATAATTTTTATTCAACCCAAATTCAAATATTGAATTTGGGTTTTTTAATCTAATGCCATTATCATGCTTTGAGCATTAATCAATCCGAGTGATGGCGTTTATAAATGCCATCACTCATCAATCTATATACTTCTTCCAAATCTGGCCGATGAGATTGGGCCAATAATCCTTGATGCATCTTTAAAATATTTTGATCGCCCCGCATTGCTGGCCCTGTTTGCATTTTCTTTGGGTTAGTACGGGTTGCTTTATTCGCTGTTTCCAAGATCAATGGAAATAGTAAACTGAAATCAACGTGTTCTGCATCTACAACTTGTTGTGCCATATCATAACAATAATTACTAAAATTACATGCAAACACCGCAGCCAAGTGTAAGGTTTGACGCTGTTGTGAATTATATTGATAGACTCGATTACTTAGGCTATTTGCTAAGGTGGTGAGCAAAAGTAAATCTTCATGCGTTACAGCTTCTACAAAAAGTGGGGTTTCCAACCAACCCACTTCCCGTTCAAAACTAAAGGTCTGTAATGGATAGAAAACCCCAGCACGTTGCTGCTTCTGCGCGACAACAGATAAATTTGTACTTCCCGAAGTATGCACGATAAGACATTGCGGCAAAAATATTGCAATAGCTTCTACAACATCAGGTATCACGAGATCACTAACAGCAACAACCACTAAGTCTGTTTGCGGATTGAGTTGATCTACACCATCAATCGCTTGGGCATTGACCTGTGCTGCTAATCGTTGGGCGTGATGTAAATTGCGACTAAAAACTTGAACAATTTGATGCTGTGATTGAAATGCCTTTGCTAAATGTGTGGCGACTCGTCCTGCACCGACAAATGTGATTCGCATAAACTCGATCTAAAATGATTGCCTGACCGAAGCATGCCAATAAAAAATACGTAAATCAATCCACAATCACAATGATGGCTATTTACTTATCTGATAGAGCCATAATAATGAAAAACTAGCAAATATTAAGGCAAAAAATGGAAAAGCTTTGTGCTGCTTGGTCTCTTGAGGCACAACAGGTAGGGATAAAATAGGAGGTACTAAACGAGCTTTTACCGCAGGCTGATCCAAGGATAAAACTTCATTGATCCAGTTGGGCAATAGTGCATAAATTGATTCCTTGTGCTCTCTAAGATAGTAAATAATACTCATCGTATCATTGCCTACCTCATTTGAAAGTACTGCTAGACTTTTAGGAATGGCCCTATTTAAAGTTTTTTCAACTTCACTCGCAGGAACTCTGCCTGCAGCTAATCGTAAAAGTAGTGCATTTTTTACTTGGTCATTTTTTTCAAATAGATCAAAAACTGAAGGGGTAAGTTGTTCTTTTAGTTGATCAACAAGTTCTGGCTTAAGCAAAAATCGAGACAAAAGAATTGGATAAAATCTTGATAAAACATCATTTTTTTCATTTACCAAGCAGGTTTGATCATTCACGATAACCGATGAAACTTTCTGTTTAAGTAACTCCATTGGATTTATAGGCATTGTATTAGCTCCAACAATTCAAATGATTTACATCTCTTTTTTATAATTTTATGCAAAACAAATCTCATTTCATCTGGTTACTTTAATATAGTTTTTATGTTTTTTATCTATTTTTAAAAATTTAAATACAATATATATACATCAATTCTTAGACAGCAGAGCAAGCCCACTAAAAGGCTTACCCTGCTCAGGATGACTTATGCTTATGCAAATGTAGCGACAACTTTACCTGTCAACTGCTGTCCAAGTAATGGAGTGTTTTTCCCTTGCGAGAGAATCGTATCCTTAGAAACAGTCCACTGTAACTCAGGATCGACCAACACCCATCCTGCTTCTTGCTGCCAACGGTCTGTTATATTGGCAACTTGTGCAGGAATCGAAGTGACTTTTTCTACCCATTCCAAAGGCTCAAATACACCTTCTTGAATAAGTTGCACACCCAATCCAACATAGGTATCGAAAGCAGTAATACCTGATTGAGTTTCCTCAAATGGCGCTATTTTTGCTGAGCTACTTAATGGTTCGTGATGAGTACAAATCGCATCAATCACCCCTTCTTTAACCGCTTGACGCAATAACAACTTATCTTGTTCAGAGCGCAAAGGTGGACGTACATGCGCCAGTGAGTTAAAACCATCAATCAGTTGTTCAGTTAAATGCAATTGATGCATGGCAACATCAGCCGTCACAGGTAAGCCTTTGGCTTTTGCTGCACGAATCAATTCAACAGATGCGCCACAAGACAATAGACCAAAATGTGCTTTTACACCTGTTGCTTCGATCATTAAAAGATATTTAGCGATTGCAACTGTTTCTGCGATTGCAGGAATCATTGGCAAGCCTTGACGCGATGCAATGAACCCTTCGTGAACACAACCATCTTTGGCGATTTGAGGCTCTTCAGCGTAAAAGACAACAGTTAACCCTAAACCTGCTGCATATTCTAATGTGCGAATAACCACATCATCATTTTCAAAGGCCGCATTGGCATTAGAAACAGCCGTACAACCACCCTTTTTTAACCCAGCCATATTGGCAGGTTGTTTGCCATTGAGACCTTGGGTTTGTGCGCCAATGATTTGTAAATAAATACCGCCATCGAGTTGTGCTTTTTCAATCAAGCCATGAATCAAAGCACCGTTATCTTGGACGATCGGTTTTGAATCTGGTGGTGTAATGACATGCAAAATACCATTGGCACGTGCGGCTTTCCCCTCGGACTTTAATGTTCCGTGTTGTTGTTGCCCCGGTTCACGTAGACGGGCGCATAGATCCACCATAGTTGGCATCAGCCATTTATTCTGGCCATTTATGGTTTCATCGACCTGTTCAACCGCATCAACCAATTTACCGTTTTCGATATAAACCGTTTTGACTTGATCAGTTTTTTGAATTGGATCGAGCACACGGACATTTTCAATTTTTACAATACTCATGTGATCTATCCCTTACAGTGAAATCGCTTCAATCAAACCTTGTTCTTGTAACTGCCCTTGCATCGCTAGTGCAAGCACCGCCATACGAACCGCAATACCATTGGTCACTTGTTTCAGGATCACGGATTGATCACCATCAGCAACGCTAGAATCAATTTCAACACCTCGATTCATAGGCCCCGGATGCATCACGATACAATCGGGTTTGGCCAAAGCAAGGCGTTCTTTATTTAGACCGTACATTTTGTAAAATTCAGATTGCGAAGCTAGCGCTGGTGAATCAATACGTTCATTTTGAATACGCAATGCGATGATCACATCACAATCGGTAACACCAGCATTCATTTGGTTAAATAAACGTACATGTTCACCATATTCGTTAAAAGCGACAGGCAATAATGTATTCGGTGCAATTACACGGATATCTTTACACCCTAAAGTTTGCAATGCTGCAACATTAGAACGTGCCACACGAGAATGCTTAATATCACCAATAATCGCCACACTCAACTGATCAAAAGGCTTTTTAGTCTCACGGCGAATGGTCAACATATCCAACATCGCTTGAGTCGGGTGTGCATGACGACCATCACCCGCATTGATAATAGCGACATTTGGGCAAACATCTTTGGCAATAAAATGCGCCGCACCCGAAGACGAATGACGTACCACAAAAATGTCCGCAGCCATCGCTTCTAAGTTCCAAAGCGTGTCACGAAGAGTTTCACCTTTTGAGGTGCTTGAACGTGCAATATCAATATTCAAAACATTGGCAGACAAACGTTTTGCTGCGGCTTCAAAAGTAGTACGCGTACGAGTCGAATTTTCAAAGAAAAGATTCATCACCGTCAGCCCTTCTAATAACGGACGGTTGATCAAATTATTATTGTCATCTAAAAAGCTTTGCGCTGTATCTAGAATTTTGGTCAGGCTTTCCTTGGAAAGACCCTCAATGGTTAAAAAATGCTTTAAATTTCCTTGTTGATTCAATTGAACCTGACTTGGTTGATGCAGGGCTGCAATATGCATAAAGGATTCCTATGGGTCGAATCACCAAAACTTGCATAGTGTAGCCCAATTCTTGGGTTTTAGCAGAACAACTTTTCACCCTTATGTTGCCATTAATTAGGGAGTTGCAATAAATTCTATCTATCTCAATGCACCAATATAGTGATGTGAAACCTGAGCCTGATAGATTTCCTCAGCAGTCACCTCACTAGAATAGACATTCAAAGCCTCAACCCGCTCATTTTCGAAGCTATCTCTCTGCTCTGCCACCACAACAGCTTTTGGTTCAGGATATAAATCTATAAGTGGAATTAACCGAGCAACATAGCGTTCCAATTCAGCATCTTGAGTTGCCAAAGCGATAACAACAATATGTTTGGCATACGCTTTGTTGCTGACCAGATACATCACATCTATCACGCGACTCGATACACGTCTCAAACGAACATACATTTGAGTTGCAATCGTAAAAGCTTCAGCATTGACCAACACGTCATTATTTACATTCTCTTTCATAGATCCCCCCACAAGTTCCCTATTAAACTGCTTAAATTTCATCAGCTTTCAGAAAAATAAGTCGCTGATGATCTTCAAATTAATTAGCAAAATATGTACCAACAATTAAAATATTGTATAAATATGAAATCGATCGCCTAAAGCATCCTCGTGAGGCAAAATTCAAAAAATAGCTTTTAATCGATGATAAAGCTGACAATCACACAAATATGCACCGACAGAACCGATAAAAATCAGTTAAAATATGCGATTGCTAAAATCGCTTTTGGAAATTTGAATGAATTCAACACAACGTCTTACAAGCTACTGGGTAACCTGTGCGGATGGACTTGAAACCCTACTTCAACAAGAACTGGAAAGTTTAGGTGTTCAAGACATCCAACGTTTTGCTGGACGTTTAATTTTCCAAGGTACACTCGAGCAGGCTTATCGTATTTGCATGTGGTCTCGCCTAGCCTCTCGTGTATTGTTACCGATTCATAAACATGAGCTTGAATTTACTCACGATGCGCGCGATGTGGCAGAAGAACTCTTTGAAGGTGCGATTAGCTTTGATTGGTCTTTAATTTTTGCACCACAAAGTACCTTCGCGGTGCGTCTGCATGTTGAACGAGATATTAAGGTCAATACGCAATTTGCGACTTTACGTGTCAAAGATGGCGTGGTGGATTCCTTTATGGAAGCCGTCGGGAAACGCCCAAGTATTGACATTAAGCAGCCTGAAATTACGCTTTATGTTTTAGCAGGGAAAACTGAACATACCTTCTGTCTCGATTTATCTGGCGATTCTTTGCACAAACGTGGCTACCGTCACTTTATGACTGATGCACCGATCAAAGAAAACTTAGCTGCAGCGATTTTACAAAAAGCACAATTATTACAATATCAACCCGATATCATTCTTGACCCCATGTGTGGTTCAGGGACATTTATTATTGAATCATTGATGATTTTAACGGATCGTGCACCAGGTTTGGTTCGTCGTTTCGGTTTTAATGGCTGGCATGGACATGATCGTGAACTGTGGATGTCGATCAAAAACGAAGCAACGGAACGCCATGAAAAGGCTTTGGCACATCCACTGCCAAAACTCTATGCTTATGATGCAGACTGGGAAGCAGTCAAAGCGACACGTCTAAATATCATTGCCGCAGGCTTTGAAAGTGTCCTTGATCAAATTCAAATCGAAGAACGTACTTTAGCCGATTGGGATGATTTTCATGCTGAAGGTAAGAAAGCCTTTATCGTCACAAATCCGCCTTATGGTGAGCGCTTAGGTGATAAAGCTTCTAGCCGTTCATTCTACTTAGGCTTATCTGGATTATTACAAAAGAATTTCCCAAATCAGCCTGCTGCGGTGATTGCGGCACAAATTGAACAAGCAGATGTACTTGCTATCAATGATCCGCAAACTTTACGTTTGATGAACGGTAAGCTGCCGATTTACATTCGTTTTGGTATGATCAAACCAGCAAGCGTTGCACAACCATTTTTAGCAAATTGGCAACCGCTACAATTTGAAAAGATTGAAGGTGCCGAAGACTTTACCAATCGTTTGCAAAAAAATATGCAAGCATTGAAAAAATGGGCCGTCAAAGAAAACATCTATTGCTTGCGTCTTTATGATGCTGATTTACCAGATTTTAATATTGCCGTTGATTTGTATGGTGATAGATTACATGTACAAGAATATGCACCACCTAAAACCATCGACCCTGAAAAAGCAAAAAAACGTTTTAATCTTGGGCTTGCAGCCATTCGCGCTGTAACAGGACTAAATCGTGATGCCATTTTCATCAAAACACGTGCAAGACAAGCGGGAACGACCCAATACAGCAAGCAAAGTACCGCGTCTAAACGTTTTATCGTACAAGAAGGTAATGCACGAATTTTGGTGAATCTGACCGATTATTTGGATACAGGCTTGTTCTTAGATCATCGTCAAATGCGTTTAAGAATTGCCAAAGAAGCACGTGGTAAACACTTCCTAAACCTGTATAGCTATACCTCAACAGCAAGCTTACATGCAGCTCTAGGCGGCGCGGCAAGTACCACTAGTGTTGATTTATCTAATACTTACCTCAACTGGTCTAAAGAAAACTTTGTATTGAATGGTTTAACCGTTGATCATGCAGATGAACAGCACATGTTCTTTGCCAGCGATTGCTTTGAGTGGTTAAAAGAAGGTCATGAACAATACGATTTGATCTTTATTGATCCACCGACCTTCTCTAACTCGAAAAAGTTTTACGGTACATTTGATGTACAACGCGATCATCTCTCGCTGTTAAAGCGTGCCATGAACCGCCTAACCACTGAAGGTACTTTGTATTTTTCTAACAACTATCGTGGTTTTGAACTGGATGAAGAAATCGAGGCGATGTATGACATTGAAGAAATCACATCTGAAACTATCGGCTTAGATTTCAAACGCAATCAGAAAATCCATCGCGCATGGAAAATCAAACATCCTGCAGTATAAATAATACTTACCGTCACTGTTCTTTGACATGAATGGTGACGGTTCCATGAACATTATCATTGGAATCAAACTCGTAAACCATATAGCGATCAGAAGGGGTTGAGTGAGGTTTTACACCTGCTTCCTTTTTCTCTCGCGGATCAGTGACTTTAGTTTTCTTTTGCTCTTCATGCGACGATAGCACACTATCGAGTAATGTACTAATCCTGACTTCACGCAAATAGCGATCACTTAAGGCACGTTGAACTCTCCAACGTTCTTGCTCAGGTTTCATCGCATCTTGTTCGGCTTTGATAATAATATTCGGCAAAGTATTATTTGCTAACCCTGTTTGCAGTGCGAGCGTTCCCTCTGACATCGGTTGAGCAGCCCACCCGATTGAAGGTAGACCCATCATGCACAAAATTACACAGAGACTTGCGTAATGATGTCGCTTATTTTCCATTGCAATTCATCCTGAATCTTTTTCTTATTTGCTTTGAAACTAGCAAGTTTTTCATCAAGTCGCAATGTTATTGTAAACATTCCTTAAAAAATCAGATAAGTTGCACCAAAACAAAAAAAGATGGTGATTTTCATCACCATCTTTTAACTGATTTGTAAAATTTTAACTTAACTCAATTTCATTTTATCAAAGACAAGATGATCATTTTCAGCTTTGATCAAAATGTTATCTCCTGCTTGGAACTCACCTGATAAAATTTTCTGAGCCAAACTATTTTCCACTTGTTGCTGGATCGCTCGTTTCAATGGACGTGCGCCATAGATTGGGTCAAATCCAGCATCGATCAACAGATCAAAAGCAGTATCATCTACAGTTAAATCCATATCACGATCACTCAAGCGTGAACGTAAGCGATCCAATTGAATATCTGCAATACCACGAATCTGCGATTTTTGTAGTGAATGGAAAATCACCAATTCATCAATACGGTTAATAAACTCTGGGCGGAAATGCTGACTCACTGCACTCATCACCACAGCACGCATCTCATCGTCAGTTGCTCCCTCACCCAGTTCGCGTACATCCTGCGAGCCTAAGTTCGAGGTCATTACGATCACCGTATTTTTAAAATCGATGACTCGACCTTGTGAGTCAGTTAAACGGCCATCATCCAAGACTTGCAATAAGATATTGAAAACATCTGGATGTGCTTTTTCAACCTCGTCAAATAACACCACGCTATATGGTTTACGACGCACTGCTTCTGTTAACACACCACCTTCTTCATAACCGACATAGCCCGGAGGTGCACCGACTAAACGACTGACTGAATGTTTTTCCATGAATTCACTCATATCAATACGGATCATGGCATCATCACTATCGAACAAGAAGTTTGCCAATGCTTTGGTCAACTCAGTTTTACCGACACCTGTCGGTCCAAGGAACAAGAACGAACCACTTGGACGATTCGGATCAGACAGCCCTGCACGCGAACGACGAACAGCATTGGATACAGCCACTACCGCTTCATCTTGACCAACCACACGATTATGTAAGAACGATTCCATATTCAGTAGTTTTTCACGTTCACCTTGCAGCATTTTGGAGACAGGAATACCCGTTGCAGCACTCACCACTTCAGCAATTTCATTTTCTGTCACTTTGGTACGAATCAACTTCGGTTCTTCTGTTTCCTCAGCAACTTCAGCTTGCTCCAAACGTTTCTGTAACTCTGGAATCACACCATATTGCAAACGTGCGGCTTCTGCCAAATCTCCTTCACGTTTGGCTTTTTCCAACGCCATTCGAGCTTGATCTAATTCGACTTGCGCTTTTTTATCACCTTCAACCAGTGTTTTTTCAGCTTTCCAAATCTCTTCTAGATCATTGTACTCTTTCTGCTTTTCAGCGATTTGCTGCTCAAGATGATTCACTTCAGCTTTACTTCCCGCATCTTGATCTTTTTTCACTGCTTCCAATTGCATTTTCAATTGAATCAAACGACGATCAAGTTTATCTAAAGCCTCAGGTTTGGAGTCGATCTCCATTTTGATCCGTGAAGCAGCCTCATCAATCAAATCAATCGCTTTATCGGGCAACTGACGATCTGTAATATAACGATGTGACATTTTCGCGGCTGCAATAATCGCCGAGTCTAAAATCTGCACACCGTGATGGGTGGCATACTTCTCTTTCAAACCACGTAAAATCGCAATGGTATCTTCAACACTCGGTTCATCAACCAGCACTTTTTGGAAACGACGTTCCAGCGCAGCATCTTTTTCAATGAATTGACGATATTCATCTAAAGTGGTCGCACCAACACAACGTAATTCACCACGTGCCAATGCAGGTTTCAACATATTCCCCGCATCCATAGCACCATCGCCTTTACCTGCACCAACCAAGGTATGCAATTCGTCGATGAATAAAATAATTTCACCGTCATGCTTCGCTAGGTCTTTGAGTACAGCTTTGAGACGCTCCTCAAACTCACCACGGTATTTTGCACCTGCCAGCAATGACCCCAAGTCCAAAGAAAGCACACGCTTATTCTTTAAACTTTCAGGGACTTCACCATTGACGATACGTTGTGCCAAACCTTCAACAATGGCTGTTTTACCCACACCAGGCTCACCGATGAGTACAGGATTGTTTTTGGTACGACGCGACAATACTTGAATGGTACGGCGAATTTCATCATCACGACCAATCACTGGGTCTAACTTTCCAGCTAACGCACGCTCATTTAAATCAATGGTATATTTATTTAGTGAGTCACGTTGATCTTCGTGATTATTACTCATGACCTTGTCACTTCCTCGAATATTTTCAATAACTTTACGTAAACTTTCTGGAGTTACACCAACACTATTTAAAATGGTTTTGGTTTCGCCCGTTTCCGCTAAACCCAACAGCACCCAATCCGTTGATAAAAATTCATCACCTGCCTTTTGCGCATAGCGGTCAGCCAAATTCAGCGCTTTTACCGCTTCAGGGTTGAGATTAAGATCACCTGTAGGATTTGCCAAAGTCGGGGCATTTTGTATTGCTTGCTCAAGCTTTTGCTTTAACTCAGGTAAACGAGCACCCGCTTGTTGCAACAAACTCAAATTGGCTGGCTCTTCGAGTAAAGTCGTTAGGACATGGATCCCAGCGATTGCTGTATGGTCTTTACCCATGGCCAATGATTGTGCATCTGAGAGTGCTTGCTGTAAGCGGTTTGTAAATTTTTCAAAACGCATTCTTGTTATTCCTCACAACAATTTTTTAACTTATCACTTAGATGGGAACGCTTTTTTAAATTTCAAATAAAAAATTATATATTTTTCAATATTTTAAAAATAAAAAAAACATAAAACTCAGTGATAATATGGGTGTGTTGGTATTCTTTTTCAAGTCTGTTTTGTATCGTTTTTCTGTCAGTGCTGATTCACACAAAATCCTTATTGTGATTTTGCGGCGAACGTTTTAGCTTAAGTCTTTTACTTTCATTAAAATGTTCATTATGTCTCTAAAAAAAATCTACCTTGCAGCCGCTTGCCTACTCCCAATTCACTTTGCCTTCGCTCAACTCCCACAAGATTCAAGACGGGCGGGCGGAATCGCAGTTATTCCACTAACAGCAAACACCACGCAAGTTTATTATGAACAAAAACCTGTGTTGCTGAGCGAAGAAAATGGCCAACGCTATGCTATTTTTGGGATTCCGCTTTCTGCACAGATTGGTACTTTGACCTTAAATACCAATAACTCGCCAATTCAAATTGACATTAAGCCATACAAATACGCGGAACAACGTTTAACCGTCAAAAATCAAGATCATGTCAATCCAAATCCAAGCCAATTAGAACGCTATGCGCGCGAAGCCAAAGAACAAAATGCGGTTTATAGCTCATTTAGTCAAAGCACATGGCAAAGCTTTCCCAAATTTATCGTCCCTACCACAGGTAAGTTTAGTAACTCATTCGGACGAAAACGGTTTTTCAATGGTGAAGAGCGTGCACCACACTCGGGCTTAGATATCCCTGCTCCCGTCGGACAAAAAGTTGTTGCGCCTGCTGATGGTATCGTTGTGCAAACTGGCAATTATTTTTTTAATGGCAATACTGTACTGATTGATCATGGTCAGGGACTCATTAGTATGTTCTGCCATCTCAGTAAAATCGATGTGGAAAAAGGTCAAACCATTCGTCAAGGTGAATTACTCGGTCTAGTTGGGAAAACAGGACGTGTAACAGGTGCACATTTACATTGGGGAATGAGTCTAAATAATGCACGCGTAGACCCACAATTATTTCTTAAATAAAAATAAAAAAAGTGATCTATAAAAATAGATCACTTTTTAGAAAAACTTAAAAATAAAACTTTATGCAGCTTCAATAATTTCAAAATCGTGGGTAATCTCAACTCCACCATCAGACAGCATTTTACTGGCTGAACAATATTTTTCTGCTGAAAGTTCTACGGCCTTTTCAACTTGTTTGGCTTTTACAGCATTACCTGTCACAATGAAATGCAAATGGATTTTAGTAAAGACTGCTGGAATCGTGTTCGCTCTCTCAGCTTTTAACTCACACACGACATCCGTCACATCTTGTCGAGATTTCTTTAAAATGGTCACAATATCAAACGAAGCACACCCACCAAGTCCCATTAAAATCAACTCCATAGGACGTGGACCACGGTTTTCACCCCCATATTCAGCAGAACCATCCATCACCACACTATGGCCACTTTCTGATTTTGCCTCAAAAGCAACATTCTCTAACCAATGTACACTTGTTTGCATTGCAACTACCCAAAAAACGTTATAAATTTACTGTGTTCTTGTACACTAACATAAAATGAGTTGATAAGGAATTTCATCTCTTCTGTGTAGAAAAAGCTCAAATGAGCCTGTGCGATCGGTTTTATCAAAATTCGGAAATTTTAAGCATGACTTCAAATTTTTCACAACTTAGCACTGATGCTTTGTCTCCAGGCCAACTGCCTGAATCGGTAAAAGCATTGCTAAAACGTGCTCATATTAATAGATATCCAAAACGCACCACGATTGTTGACGCTGGAATGGAATCAAGATCACTGTATTTAATTTTAAAGGGTTCAGTGTCGATTATATTACGCGAAGATGATGAGCGTGAGATTGTCGTCGCCTATTTAAACCCTGGGGATTTCTTTGGTGAAATGGGATTGTTTGAAACAAACCCACAACGTACTGCTGAAGTACGCACCAGAGATGTTTGTGAAATTGCAGAAATTACGTATGACAACTTTCACGAACTCAGCAAACAGTATCCTGATTTGAGCTATGCTGTATTTGCTCAACTTGTGCGCCGTCTTAAAAATACAACACGTAAAGTCACTGACCTTGCATTTATTGATGTTTCAGGTCGTATTGCGCGTTGTTTAATTGATTTATCTTCACAACCAGAAGCCATGATTCTACCGAATGGTCGCCAAATTCGTATTACGCGCCAAGAAATTGGTCGTATCGTAGGCTGTTCTCGTGAAATGGTGGGGCGTGTACTTAAAACACTTGAAGAACAAGGCATGATCCAAACCGACGGTAAAGCAATCTTAATTTTTGATGCTTCTTTAGAGGAAAATACATTCCCTGAAGAAGAGTTTGATGATGAAGATTAATCTTCACCTCATCTAGTAAAAACAAAGCCAGTGGAAATACACTGGCTTTGTTTTATAAATGAATAGCAGAATCTATGTAGATGTGATTACATAATTACAATGATTATAGAGCGAATCAGAATGTTAAGTCTGATCAACATTTTTTATAATTCACCGTAATTACGACTATACTCATAAGATACTGATTTGGAGAGAATAAGTATGAACAAGTTAGCTTTGAGCCTTTGTGCGGTCACTGTAATGACAATATCTGGCTGTGCATCGTTCGCAGAGATGGCTGGTGCAGACAGCGCAACGCTAAATGCCCAATCTGCGCAAGGCTTCAGTAAGATGACTCAAGAAGCTCGTGCTAAAAATCAGCTTGATACCAGTTCTGCCACATATCAACGCATCAATACAGTATTTAATCGTTTAAAACCACATGCCGATAAAATGAACCAAACCGGTCAACGCTTTGACTGGCAGCTCGCTGTATTAAAATCGGATACAGTCAATGCTTATGTTGCGCCTGGTGGTAAAGTGGTTTTCTACACTGGTATCGTAAATAAACTTAATCTCACCAATGATGAAATTGCTGCAATTATGGGCCATGAGATGACCCATGCCTTAGAAGAGCATGCGAAAAGTAAAATCGGTGCGCAAGCGCTGACCAACTTAGCAATTGGTATTGGTACATCTTATGCTGGTGCCAATATTGGTGAAGCTGGAAATGCTGCGATTAATTTGGGCAGCCAAGTAGGTATTGGTTTACCTTATTCACGCAACCTAGAAAGCCGTGCCGACTTCGGTGGCTTAATGCTAATGGCTCATGCAGGTTACAACCCAAATGCAGCCATTACATTGTGGGAAAAAATGAGTCGTTTAGATGGTAAGAGTGGTTCTGCATTCCTATCAACTCACCCATCAAATACTCAACGTATTGCAGATATGCGCAAAAACTTACCAGCAGCATTGGCAATTTATAATAACCGTCGTTAATCACATCACAGCCATTAAACGCCTTTTTGCGTTTAATGGCTGATTCAGCCACAATGTTAAATTCAAATAATTTCTGCAATCTGCATATCCGCATCTAACATTTGATTTAAAGCCACTAGGTTTTTAATTTTACCTGTTCGATGTGCGATCACTGGTACTTCCATTTTCATTGCTTCCATCGTGGCAATTACATCACCCAGCTCGACTTGAGCATTTTCTTGAACCATCCAGCTACTTAAAGTTCCATTGATTGGTGCGATAACAGCATTTTCATTATGCAACGACGATGAAGCTTCATCAGATAAATGATTCTCTGTAACACTGGACATTTTCAACAATCCGACAGGCAATCCCACTTGATGAAGCTTGCCATCAATCTCAATTGTGTAGCGCTGTAATACAGATGAATCTGATTTTTTACTGCGTGGATGCATTGCAAAGTTATGCTGAAACTCCTGCTCTATCCAACGGGTATGCACTTTAAATGCATCAATAAAGTCTGGTTCGAACAATATCGCACGATGAAAGGCTAAAACAGATGCAACCCCATCTAACTCAAAGTGAGCAAATGCTCTTTTGGCGCGCTGAATGACGATTTCACGCGTTGGCCCAGTCACAATCAGTTTTGCCATTAATGAATCAAAATGGCTTGAGACGAGACTCCCTTGGATAATCCCTGTATCTAAACGAATACCAATCCCCGAAGGTGGATTAAATCGAGTGATGTGACCAAATGCTGGAATAAAGCCTCGCGCTGGATCTTCGGCGTTGATACGAAACTCAATTGCGTGGCCTTGTGGTTTTGGCGTTTCTTGGATAGATAACGGTTGTCCCAATGCAATTCGAATCTGTTCAACAACCAAATCAATCCCTGTTGTTTGTTCAGTAACAGGGTGCTCCACTTGTAAACGTGTATTGACCTCAAGAAAAGATAGCTTGCCATCTTGGCTTAACAAATATTCCACTGTGCCAGCGCCAACATACTTCGCCGCTCGACAGAGATCGAGCGTAGATTGTATTAATTGCTGATAAATATCGTCATCAATAAATGGCGCAGGCGCTTCTTCTACCAACTTCTGATTACGGCGTTGTAAAGAGCAATCACGGGTTCCAACCACTACAATATTGCCATGCTGATCAGCAATCACTTGGGCTTCCAGATGTCTGGGCTTATCTAGATACTGTTCAACAAAACATTCTCCTCGACCAAAAGCCGCTTGCGCTTCTCGCACTGCTGAAGAATAAGAGTCGGCGACTTCATCTAGCTGCCTAACCACTTTTAAACCACGTCCACCACCACCATATACAGCCTTAATCGCAATAGGCAATCCGTATGTTTGTGCAAATGTCACCGCTTCACTGGCAGAACGAAGTGGCTGTTCAGTACCATGAACCAACGGTGCTCCAACAGCTTGTGCAAGCTTACGCGCTTCGATTTTATCGCCTAGTCTGATCATGCTTTGAGGAGTTGGTCCGATCCAAATCAACCCTGCATCTATTACAGCTTGCGCAAAATCAGCACGTTCAGATAGAAAGCCATAACCCGGATGAATCATTGTCGCTTGGCTTTGCTTGGCAATATTCAAAATTTCATCAATATCGAGATAGCTCTCTTTCGCTGTTTGACCAGATAAAGCCCAAGCCTCATCTGCCAGTGTTACATATAAGCTTCCCATGTCATCGTCGGCATAAACCGCCACAGCATGAATACCTAAATCTTTACACGCTTGAATAACACGAACAGCAATTTCACCACGATTGGCGATCAACAGCCTATGTTGCTTATACATTTTTTTTGATATCCATAAAGTCAGATATTTTACGAAATTGGATATAGCATCCTGCTGCAACTTGAGCGATCAAATCAAGATGATATGGTGCTACAGCTGCAATGACTGGGTAACCTCCAGTAATCGGATGATCATTCATAAACAAGACAGGTTGCCCATTTGGTGGAATTTGTATCGCGCCAGTGCAACATCCTTCACTCGGCAATTCCTGCTTGATCTGACGTTGTAAGGGCTTATCGCCTACGAGCCTTAATCCTATACGATTACTGTCCGCAGTCACCAACCAAGATTGATCAAGCAGTAGATCCATACTTTCTGGCGTAAACCAATCCATTCGAGGCCCCAACACAATATCAACTACAACCTGATCTCCCACTTTGGGTAAAGCATTTGCCGATTGATCTAAATCGACACATTCTGTTTTCAATTGTGCTGATCGTATCTCATCCCCAGCCTTCACGGGCATTGTCCCTAGTTCAGCCAAACTGTCATAACTGACACTATTTAATACCTGTTCGACGGCTATACCACCACGAACTGCCACATAGTTACGGATTCCAGCCTGAGCTTTGGTCAGATAAATTTCATCGCCCTCATCCAATGCAATTGGTTGATATAATGGTTGCTTGACTGTATAGCCGTTCGCGTATGTTACCCATAGCTCCGTTTCAGCTCCTGTTACCGCAATAACAGTTTCTTTCATCACTTTTAAGCGTAAACCACCATTATATATTTCTAGTGCAGCAGCATTTTTAGGATTACCCACACATGCATTGGCGCAGTGAAATGCGCTCCGATCCATCGCACCTGCCTGTCCAACGCCTAGTTGAGCGACATTTTTACGTCCCTCATCTTGTACTAATACTTGCAAACCAACATTTAACACAGTGAATACGATCGGATTTTCCAGTCTTTGTCTTGGAAAAAGTTTAGTGCAAGGAACAGTGACTTGAGTCGGATGCTTGCTTATATCTTTAAAAACCACCTGATCACTTGGCAACAGTAAGGCAGCTTGCTCTCGATAGACATCCCACATCGTTTGCTCTGTACGCCCTATTAATTGCCATCCGCCAGGACTCTCTTTCGGATAAATACCACTATATTCGCTTGCCAACCCTACAGAACCTGAAGCTATTTTTTTGCGTGGTGAGACTAAACGTGGAATGCTTCCAAAAGGATGATCTGGACTGATCAAATAAGCAAAACCAGGAGCAAAACCAATAAAGGCAACTTGCCAACAACTATGCGTATGTTTATGGATAACCTCATCCACATCGATACCCAAATATTCAGCGACATGCGCAAGATCCGCACCGTCATAGCAGACATTGATGACGACTTCTTTACCCATATCCAGAAGATTTTGTTCTAATTTTTGAGCTGAAATCCACTGAATCAGATTCTTTTCATCAATAAAGATAGGATCAAAATAAACCAATATAGTACGTGCAGCAGGTATAAGCTCCTGAATATCAGGATGTGCTGTACGCTTTAAACAATGATAAAGCGCAACGGTTTCCTCTAAACTGGACAACTCAATCAAAAAGCAATTCAAATTAACCGATAAAAATCTCATTTCATCACTCGTTAAAGCATTCCTGCAAAGTATTTAATGGGTAAACGCTCGAACTTCGATGTGTTGTTCTGCAAATTTTTGACGAATTATTTGAGCTATTTGCACAGCTCCCATCGTATCACCATGCAAACAAATCGTATCTGCTTGGATAGACGTAAAGTTTCCTTCAATGGATTCCACGCCGCCTTTTAGGATCATATCAAGAACACGTTGAGCCACAATCTCTGCATCATGTAAAACAGCCCCAGTTTCAAGACGAGAAACTAAAGTGCCGTCATCGTGATAAGCTCTATCGGCAAAAGCTTCTGATACAACTGTCAAACCTTGCTTTTGAGCAAAATCAATCAATGGTGAGCCAGCCAAAGCCACCAACGTTAAGTCTGCATCAAATTGTAGAATCGCATCAATCACCGCTTGGGCTTGCGTTAAATCTGTCGCGATAGTGTTATATAAAGCACCGTGCGGTTTGACATAGCTTACTCTGGTTCCCGCAACATGCGCCAAACCGTGTAAAGCTGAAATTTGATAAAGTACATCGGCAAGTAGTTCATCATAAGATAAGGTCATTTTGCGCCGACCAAAACCAACTAAGTCAGGATACGATACATGTGCCCCGACATTTATACGAAGTTTAGCTGCTTGTTTTAATGTTTTAAGAATATGGAGCGGGTCGCCTGCGTGAAAGCCACATGCAATATTTGCACTACTCACAATAGGAAGAATTTGCTCATCATTGCCCATGCTCCATGAGCCATAGCTTTCGCCTAAATCGCTATTTAAATCAATACGCATAATGACCTTATATTTTTAATTTTCCGAAAAAGCAGATCGTTTCTACCTACCGTCTAAAATGCTAACAGAAAACTCGGTTGAAAATCTTTAGGTCCTGATAGATTTTGCAGTCAATAGCGCTCTTTCATAATTATTGAGCCGCTTTGTATTTCCCATAGATAGAAACAAAGAGAATTTGTGAAGGTAGCTAATGAATACTTAATCTACATCATTTCACTTAACTAAAATTTATTTTTAAAGCATTAAATCGCAGTTGTTGTCATTTTTAATTATCTACATTTTATTAAAAAAACCCACCAAAATAAGGTGGGTTTAAGGCTTAATTTTTAATACAGCTTTTCTTGACCTTTCAATCTGGTTTTAAAACGACGATGAAACCACATATATTGGGTCGGCTGCGTTCTGATTTGATTTTCGAGAATCAAATTCACTCGTGTTGCATCTTCCACCTCATCAAGACCCGGAAAATGATCTAACGTTGGTTCCAATAAAATGTGATATTGGGGATCTCGAATATCGCCTTCACGATAAAAGAATAAAGGAATGGCTGATGCTTTGGTAATTTTCATCAATCGGCGATGTGCGGTTAATGTTGCGGCCTGTACACCAAAAAACGGTGCCATAACGCCTTGTTTCAAGCCAAAATCTTGATCAGGGCTGTACCAAATTGCATGACCATTTTTCAAACTATGAATTAATCCTTTCATATCATCTTTCGAAATTTGATTCTTATAAATCGTCGCTCGACATCTACGGATCAACATATCTAATAAAGGATTGTTTTGTGGACGATAAACAACATCAAAATCAAAAAAGCAACTGCTTACATAACCGCCAGCATCCAACAATGTGGTATGGCTACTGAGCAATAAAACCCCCTTACCCTGTGCTTGCTGAAGATGCTCTAATCCATGAATATGTATGCGCTTTTTAAACCAACTCGGACAATACCAAGCATTCAATGCTTCAAAGACACCGAGCATCATATTAAAAAAGACTTGTTTAGCATCTTCTTGGATTTCAAGTTCACTTTTCTCTGGAAAACACAGTTCGAGATTTCTAATCGTCGTTTTACGTCTAGATTTTAGATATTTCCATCCTAGTTTAGACAAACCTTCTGCTAATCGCCATTGGATGGCCCAAGGAAGTATTGCAAATATCATCAAAACCAGTATAGCTATCCATATCCCCCAATATTTAGGCAATAGAAAAGACCACTGAAACTTACTTGCCTCATGGTGTCGCTCAACATTCATAGCGGATAGCTTATTAGGAAAATCTAGCAAGACTAGCACATGTAATTTCTTAATGTTTTTAATTCTCGTATCCGTAGTCATCCATATTCACAATTTTTTGCCAAGTCATTCCTATAAATCACGATAAGCATAACCATATAAAAATCGTCTACATATGCTAAATAAAATATTTGTGTTCTTTGTGTACAGCCATTGCGAATATTAAGCTGGTCTTTCTTGAATTAAACCATAAGATTCAATGGATAATATATATATGATTTTATTAATGAAATATGATGTCGATATAAACACTATTCAGCGCACATATCTCCACATATCGTGCTCATAACTACCTTAGTGTAATCGCTGAAAACCTGTAGCATGAAATCTCAATAACGAAGGAAGATAATAATGTCAGGTTTCAAAAGTTTTTCTGAAAAGACCACCAAAGATGAAAATACTAAACAAGTTCAAGCGAATGAACATTCACAAGTAAATCCATCTCCCGAAACAAAACCTGATAAGACGCCTACCCCAGAAAGCGAACAGAGTGAAAAAGCGGATCCAAATAACAAATAATTGAACATCGTCAAAGTCTAAAGCTCATTAGGCCTTGCCCACAGAAAATGAACCCCACCTAAATTTGATAAATTTCAAACTCAACTTGAGATGAAATTTGTGTGATGGCGTGGGGTTTATTAATATGCCAAGTTCATCATGTTTGCTGCAAGCGAAGATGTAACATATGTGTTGCGATGGTATGACGTATTCGATCAGGACGATCTTGGAAATATCGTTCGCTTAAACCGTCTCCTGATAAATCCTCAACCACGTCATAGCCCATTTGTATCACGGTTTGATGAAGTCGTTTAGGTCTAAACTGTCCTAACAAAGGTTCTTTTAGAAAGCGGGTAAATTGAGAAACAAATAAACTGCCAAAACGTTCAACGCCCTGCAACTCGCGATAATCAATTGAATAATCCAAGACAATTTCACTGTTTGACGCTGCGATTTTTGCAATACTTTTTAATGTATTCAAAGTTGTTTTTGGTTCAAGGTAATGGGTTGTACCCAACCATGAAAAAAATGCAGGCCGATCTTGTTGGAATCCACTTCGCTCTAATGCTTCAGCGATTGATTCCTTTTCAAAATCAATTGCGACAAACTCAACATTGGTTGGGATCTCACCAAACTCAGATAATTTTTTCTGTTTAGCGACTTGTGTATCAGGATGATCAACTTCAAAAATTTTTAAATTGGGATACTGCCCTGTTTGACGGAGAGTAAAAGAATCCAATCCCGCACCAACTAAAACATATTGTTGAATACCTTGCGCAATCGCTTGTTGAAGCAAATCTTCTGCATAGCGGGAACGACCGACGACTTGTCCAGTTAATAATCCTAACGTTCTGTTAAATATCGATGAGTTCATTACTTTGGCTGTCAATGATGTGGTCAATAACTTTTTCCAAGCTGAACTGGTTAATTCAAATGCATAAGGATCTGAAAATATTGGATGAGATGCATACAAAAAATGATTGGCTCTTAATGCTGCAGCAGCCTCAGCCGTGCGACTTGATTGTCCTTTTTTCATATTTTCCTTCCTATTTTAAATAATCAAAAAAATAAGCAGCAAATTCCATCCTCAGATAAAATTTACTGCCCGTTTACTTATCTAAAATTATTTAGTTTTTTCAGTTTGATAAGTCACTTCATAATCATTCAAATCCATATGCTTTAAACGTTGTTTCAGTTTCTTTAATGACCAAGGCCAAGCAGCAAAATTACGTCCATTGGCATCTAAATAATAGCTCTTACAACCGCCAGCATTGAACACAGTGGTTTTTAGATGCTTTTGTACCAATTCATTATGCTTTTTGATCACGTCAGACTTAATGTTTAATTTACCAATATTTTGCTCTTTGATTTTCAATAAACCATCGACAATATAATCAAGCTGCGCTTCTGCCAAACCAATAAACGAATCATAAACCAGAACATTTGGTCCTAACACTAAGAACGCATTGGGTACGTTTTCAATGCTGGTACCCAAATATGCTTCTGGAGAAGTACTTTTCCATAAGTCATGTAGGCACTCACCTTTTTCATTAGAAACACGCTTACCAATCGGCGGATGCGAAACTTCAAAGCCTGTTCCCCAAATGATCACATCTACTTCTTGACGTTCACCATTTGCAGAAATAACAGTATTGCCTTCTACTTTCACTAACCCATGTGGAATCAGTTTGACATTCTCTTGCTGTAATGCTGGGTAATAGTTATTTGCGAACAATAAACGCTTACAACCAATGGTAAAGTTAGGCGTTACATTTTTACGTAATTCAGGATCTTCGATCTGGAATTTTAAAATCAGTTTAGCCAGCTCACCTACAGGTTTTAACACCGCTGGATTACGTAGCCCGAAATTGATCGCATTGAGTGACTGAGCAACAGCTTTACGCCATGTTTTTTGAATCAGTGGATATTTTGCAATCAGTGATTTGCTCACTTCACCTAAATCAGTATCAGGCTTCGGTACGACCCACGGCGCTGTACGTTGGTAAACATACAATTCCTTCGCTAAAGGCTGAATCTGGGGCACAAATTGAATTGCAGATGCACCCGTACCAATCACAGCGATACGCTTACCCGTCAAATCATAATCATGATTCCATTTAGCTGAATGGAACATTTCACCTTTAAATGTTTCTAAACCATCTAATTTTGGAATCTGTGCTTCGGTAATCGGTCCAGTGGCAAAAACCACAGTTCTAGACAAATATTGACCTTTGTTGGTATCAATCACCCATAAATTACGTTGGTTATCCCAAGCAGCATTCGTCAGCTCAGCACCAAATTCAATTTTTGAACTGACATTGAAGTTTTCGCTGACTTCTTCTAGATAGCTTAGAATCTCAGGCTGACGTGCGAATAAGTGACTCCATTTTGCACTTGGTGCAAATGAATATGAATACAATGCTGATGGCACATCACATCCACAACCCGGATAAGTGTTTTCACGCCATGTACCACCTACACGATTGGCTTTTTCAATGATTTTGTAATTGGTATAGCCCACTTGATCAAGTCGAATCGCGGTGGCAATCCCTGAAATACCAGCACCTACAATAAAGCTGTCATAGATATGTGCAGGTAATGCTTTTTTCTCAGCTGAGTTTAATTTTTTTGCTTGAGCTGTCATTTAAAAAATCCTATCCATCGTTTAGATTCACGGCGGCGTCTTGCCGAGTTCTCATCTAAATTTCGTAATTAGCCTTCGGCTCGACCTACTTTTCTTTCGGGAAAAGTAGGCAAAACCATTTGTCATCCACAAAACCTGTTCACTTGTTTCATATATTTAATTCCTTCGTAAATACAAAACCTTATACTCTTCTGATACTACGCAGGTTGCGGATGACATTTCCGTGTATCAAATTCTGGCAAAAGTTTTGGTATTTACTTGGGTTACTTCATAAATCTGTACGAGTTGCCTAAGAATTTCGCATATAAGTTCGGTGCAGTACGTTTCATTAACCAGAAAAGCTTAGCGTCAATCTGAGGAATGGTATAAAGCTGATCTTTATCCAAACGGTTTAAAGTCAGTTTCGCAACCTTATCACTGGTGGTAAACGCCAGATTGGTCAAGGCATAATCCAATATCCCTTTATGCGGTACTTTGCCATTTTTAATGATGTTGGTCGGAACCAGCGTTGGACACAGGACATTAACCTTAATGTTGAATTTTCTAAGCTCAGCAGAAAGCGTCTCGGATAACGCACGAACCCCCGCCTTACTAACGTTATAGACCGCCATTTCAGGTGCAGCGGTATAAGAAGCAGCAGATGCGACATTGATTATGGCACCATGCCCAAGTTGTTTAAACTTAGGTACGAAAGTACGGCAACCATGAATTACGCCCCACAAATTGACATCCATACACCATTGCCAATCTTCTGTGGTCATCTCATCAAACTTGCCACCCAATCCAATACCAGCATTGTTAATCACAAGCGTGACAGGGTTCTGCATCACCTGTTCTGCTTGCTCTGCCAATTGTGTAACTTGTTCAGCCTTACTGACATCACATTGGATAGCAAAGGCTTTTTGACCCAGTTGCTCGATCAAAGAAACCGTTTCATTGGCTGCATCCAGATTGATATCTGAACACACAACAGTTCCGCCGCGCTTTGCCAGTTCAAGCGCAAAACTTCTTCCAATCCCACTACCCGCACCCGTCACAACAGCAAATGCTTTTTGACTGGGCTTTGGTTTTTTAGCAAATAATTTCATATATACAATCCAACAATCAGGTTTTTATGCGCCGAGCTTATGCAGAGGCTGCACGTACTGGCGGTACAAATTCTTTAAGAAAATAAGGCGTCAATAAACCTGTTTCTGGGTCTAATAATCGCTGTTTGTAATATTCCATATAGGCTGTGGTGTCATGATCATTCGGATGAAAGCTTGGACGTAAATACTCCAAAATGTGCATGAAGCTACTGCCAAATACCCCACGCTCACTACCAAACAATAAAGCAGTGCTTTCTAACATATCTTTCATATAACGTGGGTTGATCAAATTGCTTGGTTTACGAATAAAGGGAATGAGATAACCACCCAACGAAACTCCGCCAAGGATGGTCAAACTTGCCAATAAGAAACCTGTCACTCTGACCCAGTAATCACCCGATAATTCTAAAAATACATCATAGGCAATATCTTTATGCTCAGACTCTTCTAGCATGTGCCACATCCACATGGCTCGCTGTCTTTCATCTTGAGAACCAAGAATATAGTCCTCATGCTGCATCATAAATTCAGCTAAAACAGCGGTATAGTGTTCAATACCTGCCATCAACGACAGTTGTAATGAATGTGGAAGTTTATAAATGCCGTACTCAAAAACTTTATCCGCAATCGCACGAAGCAACTCAACTGGATAATCATTTTCTTTCAGCACTTCATCATTAAACTGATTGTGTACTTTAGAATGGATCGCTTCTTGTCCAATTAAAGAGGTCAGTCTCTGCTTTAAAATAGGGTCTGTTATAAAGTCTCGATGATAACGTGCTGTTTCAATAACGACATCTTCGCCAAACGTTAAAAATATTGATAACGCATGGAAATAAGATGTTGCCAACTCTTTATTTAAGAAGAACTTTTCATCAAGTTCTGTAGGGTTGAATTTAAAATCAAAATGACGAATCGGAATTGGAGATTTGTTCACGAAGTTCTGAACAATCCCCTGATATTTGGTACTTAATTTGTCATTAAAGACATTTCGGATAATTTGAGCAACCATTTTCGATTCCCATAAAATAGTGAAAAAATTAAATAAAACAGCAATGTATCAATTGAAACAGTAAAATTGGTTATAAGATTATTTCTACAATTTTGACTGTCTCAATGCCTCAACAATTGGATTAGATCGTGCTATCAAATCATTAAGCTGCTTGAACTTTAGGCGTAAACTCTTTCACAAAGAAAGGATGCAATGCCCCGCCTTCTGATAGTAGTTTTTGCTTATAGTATTCAAGATACTTCGATGTATCATGATCATTCGGATGGAAGTCTTTGCGTAAATAATCAAAGATTTGTCCTTGCGTGCTGCCAAACACGCCATCTTTAGGACTAAAGATCAGCTTTACGCCTCGTTTTGCATCTTTCCAGAATTTAGCCGTCAACATCTCTTGAGGTTTACGGAAAACGGGCACCAGTGAGGCTGAAAGTGGAATCAGTCCTAAAATCGTAAAGTAAGCAAGCGCAAAGCCACTGATACGCAAGGCGTAATTACCATTCAAAACTTCATAGACATCATAAGCAACATCTTTATGCTCAGACTCTTCCAACATGTGCCACATCCATAGCGCACGAGTTTTAGCGTCCTCTGAGAAATAGAAGTTTTGTTCATGCTTCATCATGTATTCAGCAAGTACAGCAGTAAAATGCTCAATACCTGCCATCATCGACAGTTTTAATGGTTGCGGAAATTGAAGAAAGATATATTTAAAAAAGTTTGAACCTAAGAAACGATACAAAGTCACTGGATAACCGAGTTCTACGATCGCATCGTTAAATTCATTATGTAGTTTAGAATGAATCGCTTCCTGACCAATCAATGAAGTGACACGTTGCTTTAAGATCGGATCTTTAAGTAAATCTCGATGATGACGTGCAGTTTCGATGACAAGATCTTCGCCATAGGTCAAAAACACAGAAAGCGTAGCAAAAAAAAGCGTAGCGAATTGGTTGTTCATATAAAATGAGAGATCAACCTTCTCACCTTCAAATCCGATTGCTAGGTGACGAATTGGGATAGAATCTTTACTCGCAAAATCAATTTGTTTAGCAAGTGGGTTTGGCTTAAATAGACTAAAGGTCTTTTTCACTGTGTTCGCAATCATAGCAACACCCTACATTCAGTTGAGCGGAGTTAGCTCGTGATATGACACTCCATTAAGCTCATTAACCATGGTTCTTGGAGCATCTCTATCTTTTAAACAGTGGATAGCTCATTGAAGAATCATTCGGGAAGATATTTCTGAACTTAATATTCGATAGGACTACTGTAGACTGATCTTATGTTCGGATTCAATTCGGGTAATTTTCAGTTTTCCACGCTTATCAATAACCGATAATTTGCTCATTTTCTAATGAAATAAAGAGTGCTTTAAATAACTTAAAAATAAAATATTTATCATAAATATCAATATATTATTTAAAACAAAATAAAAAACAACGTTATAAAATCTTGGGGTAAAATGTCTATTCAATAGTTTTATTACAAATTTAAAATGAATATTAAAATTTTAGTAATTTTATTTGTTCGGATTAGAAACCCTGATCTTCTATAATATTCATCAGCATGTTAATCTGACACTATGTTCGGATTTTAGTAAAACCACTATGGCTACACGTAAACCTCGTCAAGCACGCTCAAAAGTGACCGTAGATACTATTATTGAAGCAGGTTTTATCGCTGTCGCAATGCATGGTACCAGTGGAACCACCACAAGACACATTGCAGATATCGCAGGTGTCAGTGTCGGCTCGTTGTACGAGTATTTTAAAAACAAAGAAGAAATCTACGATGCGATGGCCAAAACTTTCGTCAAAGAAGTTTTAGATATGGTCAAAGAACTCACGCCGATCATCATTGAACAAGAGTTAGAACCCTTGTTTGAAATGATTTTTTATACTTTCCGAGATTTGTTAACGCGGGATGATGATCGTTATTTAATTTGCTTAAGATATGCAACTGAACTTAAATATGAAAGATATATCAGTCAGATTGAATATGCATTGATGGATGTATTGATGAAATACATGATCCGTCATCCTCGATATTTAAAAGTAAACAATCTTAGCGTGACAGCTTATATTAGTATTAATAGCAGTATTTTTAACGTGGCACGCCATCTGATTTTACCAAACCCACAAATTAGCTTTGATGAAATGGTCAGAGGATTGAGTACCATGATCATCAGCTATATCGAGGCAGAATTGGCAAAAGCTGAAGGTTGATTTAAGTCGTTTTTAAATAGATTCCTTCATTGCCAAACGTGATGCATGCGGTGTTTTCCCATACCAGCGCTTATAGGCATGGATAAAGCTGGTCGCTTCCGCGTAGCCGAGCCATTCAGCAATCTGTTCAATCGAAGTTTGCGGTAAAGATAAATAGTAATCTGCCAAAATTTTGCGAACATCCTCTCTAATCTTAATAAAAGTTGTGCCTTCATTAACCAAGTGACGGCGCAAAGTTCTTGAATTGAGATGCAACCGATCAGCCACGATTTCCATTGAAGGTATCTCTCCTTTGGTATGCATCAAGACTTGTTGTACGTGGTGCGAATATTTTTTTTGTGATTGTCGCTTCTCTAAAATTTGACGGCATTGTTGTTCCGCATGCTGCAAAGCCAATTCATTTGCCATACGCAGTTTTTGGTTTACTTTTTCAACATCGAGAATAATAAAGTTCTTGATCTCACCAAACTCTGGGACGATACCAAATAAATCAATATAGGTTTGTACATCACCCTTAGGCTGAAAAGAAAATGCCAAGGCTAAGCAGAAATTTTCTGGTATCAAATCTCTTTGAACAGTCACTAAAGCGGCGATATCTCGCTCAATAATAAATTGAGAGAGAAATTGAGGAATCCCCTCATCGACTGCGATCTCAATTCGAATACCTCGTTCTTCCTCAGAAACAATAAACTGGGTAAACGCAAAAGTTAATGGGAAATATGCCAAAGCAAAATCGAGTGCTTCACGAATATTGGCAGCACTCATTAGTGCTAAACCCAACGAGCCAAAAGTGGTGAAATGGTAGCGTGTACCAACCTCTAAGCCCAACATCGGCCTATGACAAAGCTGTTCAACCAAATTACCAATCAGTTGTAATTCCTGTTGTGCTGTTACAGCCATATTCGGATCAAGTAAGTGCTGTTGATCTAAGCCCGTTCCTTTTAATATGAGCTGATAATCAACACCCAACTCTGCTGCAAAATCAGCCATCAATCGAACACTATGTATACTTCGATCAAATGCCCATGCGTACGTCAATGTACATTTCCAAATGTCCTCGAATCACAATATTTTGTCCGCATCCATCCTCTAAATCAATAGCTTTAACCACTATTCTATATTCTTTTATCGATTGCCCCTCTTTCCCAATCGTGCGAGCAGACCATGTCAAAACCATCATCCAATTCAAATAAAAATATCCGTATCGCCATTATAGGAACAGGCTTTGGTGGATTAGGGCTTGCCATCCGATTAAAACAAGCGGGTTTCAATCAGTTTACTTTATTTGAAAAAGCTGGGGATGTTGGTGGCGTTTGGCGTGATAACACGTATCCAGGTGCGGCCTGTGACGTACCCTCGCATTTATATTCGTTTTCCTTTGAACAGGAACTTGGCTGGAAAAACCGTTACGGGACTTCGCAAGAAATCCATCAATATTTACGTCATTGTGCTGATAAATATAAAATTCGACCTCATGTTCAGTTTAATACTGAGATCGCTAGTGCAGACTTTAATGCAGAGCAAGGGCTATGGCAGATTCAAAGTACAACAGGTGAGAAATTTGAAACAGAATTTCTGATTGCGGCAGTCGGTCAACTGAATCGACCTGCTTATCCAAAAATTAAAGGCATTGAACATTTCAAAGGCAAAGCATTCCATTCTGCGCGTTGGGAACATGATTATGATTTAAATCATAAACGTGTCGCCGTGATTGGTACAGGTGCTAGTGCCATTCAGTTTGTGCCAGAGATCGCTAAACAAGTCGCGCATTTAAATGTATACCAACGTTCTGCACCCTATGTTATTCCAAAGCCAGACCGCATTTACTCTCCGCTTACTCGCAAAGCTTTTCAAAAGCTACCGATCTTGCAAAGCCTTGATCGTATGTATCAGTATAGTTATAACGAAAGTGTTCTTAAGGGCTTTACCATTACCCTCAATGAAATCCCGCTCGTGGAATATATGTTTCAACGCCATATTCGCAAGGAAATCAAAGATCCTCATTTCCGCCATCAGTTAATGCCTGATTATCCAATTGGTTGTAAGCGTATTCTGATTTCTAATTATTGGTATGAAAGCTTAATTCGACCCAATGTAGAAGTCATCAACAACGATATTGAAGAAATCACAGAAACAGGGATCGTCGATAAAAATGGTACTTTGCGTGAAGTTGATGCCATTATTTATGGGACTGGATTTGCAGCAACTGATTTTATGGCACCCATGCAGATTACAGGTTTAAAAGGCACAACCTTAAAAGAACAATGGCAAGACGGTGCCGAAGCATATTTAGGCTTAACGGTGAGTGGCTTCCCCAATTTCTTTATGTTGTATGGACCCAATACCAACCTTGGACACAATTCAATTGTGTATATGATTGAAAGTCAGGTGAATTATATTATTGATGCAATTCAAACCCATATTCAAAAGAACTTGTTATTTACAGATTTAAAAGCCGATAGACAACAAAACTTTAACCAAGAAATTCAAGAAAGAATGAAAAGCACCATGTGGTCGCAAGGCTGCAACAGTTGGTATCAAACTGCGGCAGGAAAAAACACCAATAATTGGCCTGGTTTCACTTTTGAATATCGTCAACGAACCCGCCGCTTTGATCTTGAACATTATGTTCAAGTCCCAGTGGTGTCCAATTAAGACACGATCATAAAAACAAAGGATAGATGAAATGAAAACATTTAAAGATAAAGTTGCAGCGATCACGGGTGCAGGATCAGGTATTGGTCAAGCATTGGCAATTGCTTTGGCTAAACAAGGATGTAACCTTGCACTCTCGGATGTCAGTGAAACAGGCTTGGCGAATACAGTGGCACTGATACAAGCATTTCCAGTCAAAGTCACAACACAGAAAGTAGATGTAGCAACACGTGATGAAATCGCAGCTTGGGCAAAAAATGTGGTAGAACAACATGGCAAAGTGAATTTAATTTTTAACAATGCAGGTGTTGCACTTGGCAGTACCGCCGAAGGTGTAAGTTATGAAGATCTTGAATGGTTGATTGGAATAAATTTTTGGGGTGTGGTTTATGGCACCAAAGAGTTTTTACCTTATCTAAAACAAAGTGGTGATGGACATATCATCAATATTTCCAGTATGTTTGGATTGACTGCGCAACCGACCCAAAGTGCTTACAATGCCAGTAAATTTGCAGTTCGTGGTTTCACTGAGTCCCTGCGTCAAGAACTGGATATCGAAAACTCAGGTGTGAGTGCAACCTGCATCCATCCGGGTGGTATTCGTACCAATATTGCCAAAGCTGCACGTATGAATAACAGTGTCACAAGTCTAGGGATGGATCCTGCCAAGAGTCAGGACGCTTTTGATAAATTACTACGTACACCTGCCGATGAAGCTGCAAATTTAATTTTAAATGCGGTACAAAAAAATCGTCGTCGTTTACTGATCGGTGCTGATGCGAAAGCGGTTGATGCCATTCAGCGTTTATTTCCTCAGGGTTATCAAAAACTTTTTGCGACTGCAACCGCATTGCAAGCGCGTTTTATGAAATAACACTTTTGTTGCTTAAATTCACCGTTGGCTTAACAACGGTGAATTTCCCTACTGTTTTATTCAGCCAAATCTTCTAAAAAATCGAAAGTCGGCACAAAGAATAAACTACCTGAAACAGGTGTACTGAAATCAAGTAAACGATCTACGTGACCATTTTCTTTTCCGAGAAACATATTCTCTAACATGGTCTTGGTGATATTGAATGAACGAGAGTATCCGATAAAGAAAGTACCCGACTCTCCTTCAGATGGATTGGAAAATGGCATATTTGCTCTGAGAATTTTTAACTCATTGCCATCAGCATCATGTGCTTTACTCACGACATTATGTGCATTTTGTGGTTTTACATCATCACTTAGTTCAACATCATCATATTTCTTTCGACCAATTACTTTTTCTTGTTCTTCGGTACTTAGTGCTTTCCACATCTCCATGTTATGTAAATATTTTTGGATAAAGACATAGCTGCCACCAAGAAACTCAATATCTTCTTCACCGACATAAGCAATCTCTTTAGCGATTTCATGTTCAGGATTTTCTGTACCATCCACGAATCCTAAAATTGCACGACCATCAAAATATCTAAAACCTTTGGTTTCACTGATTGGATAGCTGCTCTGTTTGAGTTGATCATGAATAATGGAAGCTAGCTCATAGCAAATCGCCATTTGATTGGCACGAATATGGAAAAATAAATCACCGGAGGTGGCAACTGCCGTGTACTTGGAACCTTTGATCTCTTGAAATGGTTGCAGTTCTTTAGGTTTATTCAAATCTGGAAATAGAAGATCCCACGCATGAGAACCAATCCCGACAGAAGCACTAAATTGGCTATTCGGGAAACGATGCGCCATACTTCGTACCAAGGCTGAAAAATTGGCGAGAAAGTCGATAATTCCTGAATGATCAGGATTACTATTGATGCCGAGAACAATAAATAATGCATTTTCGCCAGCAAGATTGTTAATAACAGGCTGTGGTCTTAAAGGTATATTCATAATTTTTAGGAATAGTAGAAAGCAAACCCCTATCCTACACAAATCAATGCGTTAGGTACCAAATTCATCACAAATTTTTACTATTTATATAAAACAAAACTATCACCACGACAGAAACTAGCCAAAGTTAAATTTAGCTGTTTCGCCATCTCAATCGCCATACTGGTCGGGGCTGAAATCGTCGCCAATAAAGCAATATTGTATTGTGCACATTTACGGATTAACTCATAACTAGCACGACTGGTCATGACCACAAAGCCCTCCGCGACATCCATGTTTTGCTCTGCTAAATAACCCAATAATTTGTCTAGAGCGTTATGACGACCAACATCTTCAAACAAAGCAATGATCTGACCTTTCACCACCCAAGCCGCAGCATGTGCACCTCCCGTCAATGCACTGATTTTTTGTCTGACGTTGAGTTGAGCTATTGCGGCTGGAATTTGATTGAACCATGTCGTGGAAACTTGTGTGCTGACCACTGGCAAGTTTGAATACAGCTGCTTTAAACTTTCAATGCCACACAAACCACATCCCGTTCGCCCAACCATCATCCGACGCTGCTGCTTTAATCCCATAAAGGCTCTAGCTGAAATGTCCATATCAACTTGAATACCCAGATCATTTTGACTAATTTCTAGCGAATACAATTCCGTTAAACTTTGCAAGATGCCTTCGGACAAACTAAAACCTTTGGCAAACTTCTCAATGTCAGAAGGTGTTGCCATCATCACCGCATGAGAAATTCCGTTGTAGATGAGTGCCACAGGGTATTCTTGAACAATATAATCCAGTTGATCTTCAGAAACATCATGATGAAATCGATGCACTTGCATTGTTTCATAGCCTAATTTTTGTGCTTCCACTCTATTACTCTCTTTTCCATATCACTGGATTAAAATATTTTTATAAATCTAGAAAGTTATGCACCGCTGACTCTTTCGTTGGCATGTTCTGGATCGACTTCAACTGCCAAATTGAAATGTTCAGGAGCTTGTCCTGCATGCAAAATAACGGGAACACTTTTCGACGCAGGAATTTTGGCATATTTATCATGGCTACCCAAAGCCACCAGTGGGTTGGTTTCAGGATAGTACGCAGCTAAACTTCCTTTTGGAATGTTATAAGGCACGATACGGAAACTATGCACAATCCGCTTCACGCCATCGGAGAATACACTTTCAATATCCACCCATTGATCTGCTTCAAAACCAGCCTCATCAATATCAGTTTGATTCATGAACAAGACACGTCGCTGCCCATACACACCACGATAGCGATCATCTAGACCATATAAAGTCGTGTTGTACTGATCATGCGAACGTGTGGTCATCAAGGTATAAACCTGTTGTTCACTATAAGCAGCAACATATTGGTTTTCTTTGTCTTCATAGACTTCCGTCAACGGCGTAATCAAAAACTGCGCTTTGCCACTTGGTGTATTCCAAACATGTTGATTAGCTGGATGTTCTAAATGAAAACCGCTCGGTTGATAGACCCGTTGATTAAAATCATGAAATTCATCAAACACGTCTGCAATCGAATCACGAATGCGATCATAGCTCTCGATATACCATTTCCATTTGACGTTACTATCAAGCAAAGTTGCTTCAGCCATTCGTGCCACAATATCAGGTTCAGATAAGATATTCTCCGAGATTGGCAGGTTTCGTCCTGCCGAAAGATGGACATTGCTCATTGAGTCTTCAACGGAAATTGCCTGAGCGCCATGAAGTTGCATGTCTACCTCGGTACGCCCGAGACAAGGTAAAATTAAAGCATCCTTACCGCAAACCAAATGGCTTCGATTCATTTTAGTGGCAATATGTACTGTTAAGTTACAACGCTTTAACGCTTCTTGCGTATAAGGCGTATCAGGGGTTGCGACGGCAAAATTCCCACCTAAGCCAATGAATACTTTTACCCTATTTTCATACATTGCCTTAATGGTATCGACTACACCAAAACCATGTTTACGTGGTGATTGAATTCCAAACACACGATCAATGCTATCCAGCAATTTATCACTCGGATTTTCATTAATTCCCATGGTACGGTCGCCCTGCACATTACTATGTCCACGTACTGGGCATAAACCTGCTCCGGGACGGCCAATATGTCCTCTTGCCAGCATTAAATTGGCTAGCATGTGGATATTGGCGGTACCATGACGATGCTGAGTAATCCCCATACCCCAACAGAAAATAGCTTTTTTCGCATCAAGAAACATTTGAGCTATGGATTCTAAATGTTCAGGTGAAAGTCCTGTGTGTTTATGAATCTGAGACCATTCAGTGCGATCAATCTCTGCTAGCATTTCCTCAAAACCAATCGTATTCATCTCGATGAAACTACGGTCAAATACACTTGCCTTATCTTTGGCTATGGCTTTTTTGTCCCATTCAGATAAATGTTTAAGTACACCAAATAATAAAGCGTAATCCCCACCGATTTTAGGCTGGAAATAATAACGGCTAATCGGCGTACTACCATTGGTCATCATTTCCAAAGGGGCTTGAGGATCTTGGAAACGCTCTAAACCACGCTCTTTGATTGGATTGATTGCAATAATATTGCCTCCACGTTTGGAGACTTCTCTAAGCGTTGCCAACATACGAGGGTGATTGGTTCCCGGATTATGTCCAAAACTAAAAATCGCATCGGCTTGATCGAAATCATCCAAAGTGACTGTGCCTTTGCCTAAACCAATCGCATCTTTCAAGCCAACGCTGGTGGTTTCATGGCACATATTGGAACAGTCTGGAAAATTATTGGTTCCAAAACTTCGTACAAACAGTTGATACAAAAAGGCAGCTTCATTACTGGTACGGCCAGAGGTATAAAATGCAGCTTGGTCAGGATGATCTAAAGCATGTAAATGTTTGGCGATCAATTGGAATGCATCATCCCAAGAAATTGGCACGTATTTATCTAATGTGGGATCGTAACGCATTGGATCAGTTAAACGCCCTAAGTCCTCAAGATAAAAATCACTCTGCTCAGTCAACCAACTGACAGTATGTTGAGCAAAAAATTCAGGTGTTACGGTTTTACTGGTTGCTTCAAAGGCAACTGCTTTTGCACCGTTCTCACAAAAGTTAAAGGCATGTGCATCTTTCTTTTCAGGCCATGCACAACCTGGACAGTCAAAACCTGTTGGTTGATTAATGTTGAGTAAAGTGATTGACCCTTTTTTCAAAATATCTTGACGTTTGAGATTGCGAGCAACGCTTAATAATGCTCCCCACCCACCTGCGGGTTGAGTATAAGGCTCAATTCGGGCATATCCTGTATTTTCTTGCTTATGTTTGGTTTGTTCTAACTCATTCATCGAATTGCCCTCATTTGAGCTATTTTTCATGTCTACTTGATAAGGGTGTAACACAGAAAGTGAAGATTTTCTATTCTGAATTGGTTAGATATTTTTTGTTTTTTGAGGACTACCCCAAAATAATATTTATAAATTTAAATAATTAAATCACAGCCTTAAAGTAAAAAACTCTGTGAAAAGCTATGGGTTGAATTTAATTTTCGTGTGAACATTCAAACATTAAATGGCGCATTCGTTTAATTTTGGGATAAAAAACTGACTAACGAATGCTCAAATCGCTAGTCAGAGAGATAAACTAAATTATGGGTTAAGTTCATACAATTAATGTTGTTGCTGAGACAAATGCTGCACTTGGGTCGCAGTTTGCTTTTGCTGAGAAGGCATATAATCAGGCTGATGACTCACGGCAAGAAAGAAGAAAACTAAAAATAAACAACCGAATAAAATACTCATCCCAACCGTAATATATGGGAACTTTTGTGGCTTCTGAGACATATCATCTGCTCCTAAAATCATAAATTTCAAATTTTGAAAAACTAAATCGTGGTCAGTGCTCTATAACCCGCACCATTTTGAATACGGGTTTGCATGTATTCGGCATAGACCGATAATTTTTCAAAAATATGTTCTGAATAAAACATATCTTCAATGAGATGGCTGGCTTGACTTCTGTTGAACTGACCAATTTTCGAGACAAGATTTGCATTTAAATCTGAAAACAACATACAAAGCGTTTTATGCCATTCATCTTTATTTTTGAACAATAATTTTCTAATATTAATCAGATCATCATTGACTATGCTTTTTGCTACATCTGCATGAATCACATCAATTTTTATATCGAAATACGCTTGCAGTATGTTGCGTTGTTCATCATCTATAACTAAATGGCTAATCAAGAAAATATGAGAGATATCTGTTCGACATAGTGCTTTGACCAAGCTTCGATAAAGGAAGTCTTCTTCGCTTGTCATGTGATCAACCAGATCAAGATGGAGTTTGAGGCTCTGAATTACATCTTCAACCTTTAGATTGATACTTCTTTCGGCCTGATAGTATTGATTCAAAATTGAGAACACCGATGACGCAACAGGCGTGGTATAGATCACAGCTTGATTTAGATTCGCGATAATAAATGGTGCAAATAAATAAGCCAGATTATTATCGTTTTGCCCAATTTTTGCTTGTGCGATATACGCTATTTTCTCTTTAGAGAAATCTCTAAGCACCTTTGCACGTAACAAGGTCGCCTCTAGATTTACATATTCAAGCGCGAGCTGTTTTTGCATCGATTGCGAAGGTGTTGTCTCTTTAAAAAACCGAGTTATCGCATTTAATTGCTTCGTCACAAACATCGTCATACGCCCTTAAGTCCAAATCAAATTTTGAGCGACCATGCAATTATTGCAGTAGATACCAAATAAGTTGCTTCGTTCATGCTGTTATTGTGAAGGAATGAGCAATGGGTGAATAGCGACAGAGTTTGACTAAAAAAATATAACAGATTATTCATATACTCTCATTCTGTTATAAAATTAAAGCACTTAATGCTGCATTCTCATAAACAGAGTAAATTTGGACGCGTAACCTTATGTATAAATCAGAACAGTTGGCGCATAAGCTTAAACTTCTCATCGAGAATGGTACGTGGCAAGCGCATAGCAAATTACCCTCGTTACGCGAGCAAGTACAAATCTCGGGTTTTAGTTTAATTACAGTGATGAATGCTTACCAAGAACTAGAAGCACAGGGACTGATTTATTCAAAAGAAAAATCGGGTTATTTTGTCGTGGAACAAAGCAATCCAAACATTCCCCAAGCCTATTCTGTGGTTTCTTTAAATCCTAAAATTGAAATTAACTCGTTGGTTTTTAAATACCTGAAATCTATTCAGTCCAAACAAGTCAGTCCTTTGGGTTCGGCCTTTCCAGAGAGTCAATTGCTCTATCCGCCCAAGCTCATTCAAATTATGGGACAACTGGCACGTAATCGGCATAGCTATGATCAAACCTCAAACCTCCCACCAGGAAACTTAGCGTTAAGAAAATTGATTGCTCAACGCTATTGTATGCAAGGGATCCCAACCGAAGCAGATGATATCGTTATTACATCAGGAGGTTTAGACGCACTTAATCTTTCTTTGCAAGCGATTACGCAACCGGGCGATTATATTTTATTGCAACAAACCATCTTTTATGGCGCATGGCAAGCGGCTGAACGTTTGGGTTTAAAAGTCATTACCATTCCCGAACACCCTCAGCATGGTTTTGATCTTGAAGCATTTGAGCAAGTGATTCGAGATTATCCAATTAAAGTATGTTGGTTCATGCTGAATGCACATAACCCAATTGGATTTACCGTAAGCGAAGAAATTAAATATAAAATCGCAAAGCTTTTACATGAGCATCAAATTCATTTGATTGAAGATGATGTCTATGAAGAACTATTTTATGGTCACCAAAAACCATTGCCAATGAAGTACTTTGATCAGCAAAATTTGGTATTACACTGCTCTTCTTTTTCAAAAACCTTGGGTTCAGGTTTTCGTGTAGGCTGGGTTTATGCAGGCAAATTCTCAGAGCATATCCAACATTTGCAACTGATGAGTACCATTTCAGCGAATGCATTGATTCAAAATGCACTGGTTGAGTTTCTTTCACATCATCATTATGAAAAGCACTTAAGAACACTTCGACGCACTTTAGAAAAAAATAAAAAGCAATTTTTTCATTATCTGAAACAGCATTTACCCCGAGGCTGCAAAGTTTATAACTATCCAAGTGGTTTTTTTCTTTGGATTCAACTGCCTGACAAGGTCAGTAGTATGCAGGTGTATGAACAATTGATTCAGCGTCAAGTCGGTGTTGCCCCTAGCCCATTATTTAATGTTTTGCCCTCTCATCAACAATTCATCCGTATGAATTGTTCTTTTGATTGGACTGAGCAGATTCAACACGCCGTTGAACTATTTATTGCGGTTATTCAGGAGGGAATGTAGTTTACTGCACTATAAAAAAACGACCTTAAAGCACTCGCTCTAAGATCGTTTTGATTCACCCAGTTAAAATTAACCTGGGAAAATTCCGCGTTCCATACGTGCTTTCAGGATGCGTTCACAACCCAAAATAAAGGCCGCAGTTCTGAGGCTACATGCTTTTTCACTTGCGGTATGCCATACATCGTTGATCGCTTGGATCATCAACTTATCTAGTCTTTGATTAATTTCATCTTCTGACCAGAAATAACTCGCCATATCCTGAACCCATTCAAAATAACTTACGGTTACACCGCCCGCGTTACAAATTACGTCTGGGACAATAGTGACACCACGTTTGATCAACATGTCATCTGCATCAGGATACGTTGGACCGTTTGCACCTTCGAGAACCAATTTCGCAGTGATTTTTTCAGCACGTTCAACAGTGATTTGTCCTTCCAATGCTGCTGGAATCAAAATATCCATCTCAACAGACCAGAAATCTTCATCACTAATTGATTGCGCGCCAGCAAAGCCACCTACACCTTGGTTTTTCTCAAAATAAACTTTTAGTTCTTCTAAGTTAATTCCTTCAGGATTGTAAATAGTGCCTGTATGATCCTGAATCGTCACAATTTTCGATCCCGATTCAACAAACAAGTAAGCCGCTTCGCTACCCACGTTACCAAAACCTTGAACCGCAATTTTTGCGCCTTCTAAAGGAAGTTTGATTTTGTCTGCAACTTGCTGACCTGTGATAAACACTCCACGACCAGTCGCTTTGACACGACCTAATGAACCACCTAAATGTACAGGTTTACCTGTCACAACACCTGTTACGGTATGACCTTGACCAGATGAATAGGTATCCATAATCCAACCCATTACATTTGCATTGGTACCTACATCAGGTGCTGGAATATCTTTTTGAGGCCCAATGATATGACTGATTTCACTGGTATAACGACGTGTTAAACGCTCTAACTCACGTGGTGAAAGTTTACGTGGATCTACACGCACACCACCTTTTGCTCCGCCGAATGGAAGATTTAATACCGCAGTTTTAATGGTCATCCATGCAGACAGTGCCATTACTTCATTCAAATCTACATCTGGATGATAGCGAATACCGCCCTTACCCGGTCCACGCGATAAGTTGTGTTGAACACGATAGCCTTCAAAGTGTTGGATCGTACCATCATCCATCACAATCGGCACATCTACAATCAAAGCGCGTTTAGGGCGCTTGAGCGTATCGATATAATCTGCTAAATGCTCTAGATAAGGAGTAACACGATCAATTTGTTCGAGATAGGTTGACCATGGACCGTTATTTTGAGAGATATAAGATAAATTAGACATTGTCTATCCTCATAAAATTAAAAATTGATGAAGCGACCACTTGCGCAGCCGATCCATCAATCGAATATGTAATTAAAAATAATATATGCAGCTAATTTGGATGTTCGATTATCCAAATCAAACCGTGGATTACATTCCGCCACGTCAAAAACACGGATTTTCCCTGTTTCCTTAATGGCTTGGAACAGCGGATCAAAGATTGATAAATCAATTCCTTTCACTGCTGGTGCGCTCACACCTGGAGCAATGCTGGCACTAAACACATCCAGATCTACTGTAATGTATAAGTGGTCAACTTTTTCGATAAAACCGTTAATTTTCGCAATCAAATGATCAATTTTTGAGGGTTGTAATTGTTGATCGTATATATATTCGCAATTTAAGCGATCTGCTGTTTCAAACAGCACTTTAGTATTGGAATGTTTCGCAACGCCGATGCACAAATAATGAAATTCTTGATCATGTTGTGATGATAGTTGTGCTGCATTTAAAAATGGCGTACCTGAACTGACACGCTCTGCTTCGCGCAAATCAAAATGTGCATCAAAGTTGATAATGCCAATTTTATTATCTGGTTGATGCTTTTGAATATAGTGAAATAGTCCAGAGAAGCTCCCAAAAGCAACCTCATGGCCACCGCCTAAAACAATCGGCTTCATGCCTTGTTTTAAACTTCTTTCCACCTGTTCAGCCAACTCTGCCTGTGCTTTTTCTAACTTGCCATGATCACAAACAACGGTACCAACATCTGCGATCGTAACAGGCTGATGCACAGGTAAATTTGCCAATTGAGCACGAATCATATCAGGTGCGTCTGCTGCGCCTAAGCGACCTTTATTACGCTTCACCCCCTCATCCGAACTAAAACCAATTAAGGCAAAAGCGGCATGTTGGCTGGTATTGACCACTTGATGGATGCGTAAATGCCCGTCACCCTCACCATCTTGTCGTCCTTGCCACGTAAATGAATGATTCATAATCAATGTCACTCTTTAAAATTAATTTTTGATACTAAAAAACAATTTCATTGCCATGTTGAACAATCCGTTTCGGTAAATCACCACCGAGCCAGTACACAATTTCAGATGGATGCTCAATATCCCAAGCAATAAAGTCGGCAACTTTGCCTTGTTCTAAACTGCCATGTGTATCCTGTAGACCGAGTGCATGGGCTGCATGAATGGTCACACTTGCCAACGCTTGTTCTGGGGTTAAACGAAATAAGGTGCTGCCCATATTGAGCATCAAACGCAAAGACAATGCTGGTGAAGTACCCGGATTTAAATCACTCGACAATGCAATCCGAACACCATGCTTATGTAAACTTTCGAGTGGTGGAAGCTGCGTTTCTCTTAGGAAATAAAATGCACCCGGTAATAGCACAGCGACAGTTCCCGCTTCTGCCATTGCCTTGACATCATCTTCAGTCATAAATTCCAAATGATCTGCTGATAATGCATGGTAACGTGCCGCTAAGCTTGATCCACCCAATGATGACAATTGCTCTGCATGTAATTTAATCGGCAAATTCAAAGCTTGTGCCGTTTTAAATACACGTTCGACTTGCTCAGGCGAAAATGCTAGATACTCACAAAAAGCATCCACCGCATCCACGAGACCTTCCTGATGTAATTTTGGCAGCATGTCAGTACAGATATGCTCAATATACGCATCACTTTGATCTTTATATTCAGTAGGTAAAGCATGTGCTGCTAAGCAGGTACTTTTCACGGTCAGGGGTAAAGTTTGCTCGATCTGACGAATCACACGCAGCATTTTCCGTTCATTTTCATAATCCAAGCCATAACCAGACTTGATTTCAATGGTGGTCACACCTTCTTTCTGCATGCAACGAATACGTTTGAGTGCCGATGCAAGTAATTGCTCTTCAGTTGCTTCACGTGTTGCACGCACTGTACTTGCGATCCCACCGCCACTTGCAGCGATTTCAGCGTAACTGACACCTTGCAAACGTTGTTCAAATTCGACACTACGGTTACCCCCAAAAACACTATGGGTATGACAATCAATCATACCCGGAGTCACCCACGCACCTTTGAGATCAATAGATTCCACATAATCATCAGCAGGCGCATCTTTTTCTGCACCAATCCAATGAATGTGCTGCCCAAGCGTCACCATGGCAGCATTTTCGATACTGGAATATTGTCCATCTTGCATGGTGGCAATATGACAGTTTTTCCAAAGCTTTTTCATGCATATATCCTCAAAAAGCCCAAGCATCAGATGCTTAGGCTATTTTGTATTTAGCGTTCCATTCCGATATTCTGCGGCAGATGGTGGTTACTCCATGTGACCATTTTCTTCATTATCAGCCTTTAACTAAACTCGGTAAGAGATTTGGAATAATTAACTCGTTCAAACATCCACTTGCAAGCAATTCACTTGCTTGTTCAATATCAGGTGCAAAGAAGCGATCTTCACTGTAATAAGGCACTTGATCGCGCAAGATCTTACGCGCGAGCTCAAGTTTCGGAGAGCTTTTCAAGCCTTCACGGAAATCAAGACCCTGACATGCACCTAACCATTCAACAGCCAAAATACCACGTACATTATCTGCCATATACCACAAACGTTTACCTGCATTCGGTGCCATAGAAACATGGTCTTCTTGGTTTGCTGAAGTTGGCAAACTATCGACACTGGCAGGATGTGCCAATGCTTTGTTATCACTCGCCAAAGCAGCAGCCGTAACTTGTGCAATCATAAAGCCTGAGTTGACACCACCATTGGCCACCAAGAATGGTGGAAGTTGTGACATGTGACGATCCATCATCATAGAAATACGACGCTCTGACAGTGCGCCAATTTCTGCAATTGCCAATGCCAAATTGTCAGCCGCCATTGCCACAGGTTCAGCATGGAAGTTACCGCCTGAAATCACGTCGCCTTCAGCAGCAAAAACCAATGGGTTATCCGAAACTGCATTTGACTCAATCGCCAACACTTCTGCCGCTTGACGGATTTGAGTTAAACAAGCACCCATGACCTGTGGCTGACAACGAAGTGAATACGGATCTTGAACCTTGCTACAATCTTCATGCGAATGTGCAATCTCACTTGAATCTGTCAATAAGTCACGATATGCAACAGCAACATCAATTTGGCCGCGTTGACCACGTACCTCATGAATACGTGCATCGAAAGGCGCACGCGAACCAAGCATGGCCTCAACACTCAAACCACCACAAACCGTTGCAGCAGCAAACAGATCTTCTGCTTCAAATAAACCACGCAATGCGTAAGCGGTTGAAACTTGTGTACCATTTAACAGTGCCAAACCTTCTTTTGCTGCTAAAGAAATCGGTTCTAAGCCCGCGATTTTGAGTGCGTCAACAGCAGACAACCATTCACCTTTATAACGTGCTTTACTTTCACCGAGTAAAATTAAAGACATATGTGCAAGTGGCGCCAAATCACCCGAAGCACCCACTGAACCCTTTAATGGAATATGTGGATAAACCTCAGCATTGATCAGTGCCATAATCGCATCAATCACTTTACGGCGAATACCCGAAAAACCACGTGCCAAGCTATTGACCTTTAGCAGCATGATTAGGCGAACCATGGCATCATCAAGCGGCTCGCCTACACCAGCAGCGTGCGAAAGTACTAAAGAACGTTGTAGCTTTTCTAAATCTTCAGGTTCGATCTTGGTCGAAGCCAATAAACCAAAACCAGTATTAATACCGTAAGCCGTACGCCCTTCATTGACGATCTGCTCAACGCAAGCAACGCTGGCATTAATCGCAGCAGCGGCACTGTCATCAAGTTTGACTTTGATTGGATTTAAGTATGTGTGACGCAGATCTGCTAACGTAAGTTTGCCGGGTTGAATTAAGAGTTCCATTTTGGCGTCCTGTTTTGCACTATATTATTTTCTTACGGCGCTTGTTACACAATTGCAAAAAACGCCGTAATCGTTGTTGTGATGTTTTTTATTGAGTGATCATCGGCAAGTTCAAACCCTGCTCTTTGGCACAATCAATCGCGATGTCATAGCCTGCATCTGCATGACGCATCACACCTGTTGCAGGGTCATTGGTCAATACACGTGCAATACGTGCTGCTGCTTCATCTGTACCATCACAGACGATCACTACACCTGAGTGTTGCGAGAAGCCCATTCCCACACCACCACCGTGATGCAATGACACCCACGTTGCGCCACCTGCGGTATTCAGTAATGCATTGAGTAACGGCCAATCTGAAACTGCATCTGAACCATCTTGCATCGCTTCAGTTTCACGGTTAGGACTTGATACAGAACCAGAATCTAAATGGTCACGACCAATCACGATTGGCGCTGAAAGTTCACCACTACGCACCATCTCATTAAATGCCAAACCGAGTTTTGCACGTAAACCTAAACCTACCCAGCAGATACGTGCTGGTAAGCCTTGGAAACTAATACGCTCACGTGCCATGTCTAACCAGCGATGTAAATGTTCATCATCTGGAATTAATTCTTTGACTTTGGCATCCGTTTTATAAATATCTTCTGGATCACCTGAAAGTGCGACCCAACGGAACGGACCCACGCCACGGCAGAATAATGGACGGATGTAGGCTGGGACAAAGCCTGGGAAATCAAAGGCATTTGCGATGCCTTCTTCTTGTGCCATTTGACGAATATTATTGCCATAGTCAAATGTTGGAACGCCCATTTTTTGGAAATCTAGCATCGCTTGAACATGCTTCGCCATAGATTGCTTTGCCGCTTTCACCACAACTTCAGGTTCAGTTTTGGCACGTTGACGATATTCTTCCCACGTCCAACCCAGTGGTAAATAACCATTCAATGGGTCATGTGCGCTGGTTTGGTCTGTGACCATATCTGGGTGTACACCACGACGAACCAACTCAGGTAAAATCTCAGCAGCATTGCCATGTAATGCAATCGAAACCGCTTTACCTTCTTTGGTGTATTTATCAATACGCGCGAGCGCATCATCTAAGTCTGTTGCTTGCTCATCGACATAGCGTGTACGTAAACGGAAATCAATACTGGCTTGTTGGCATTCGATATTTAAAGAACAAGCGCCAGCAAGTGTTGCCGCTAATGGTTGCGCACCGCCCATACCACCTAAACCCGCCGTCAATACCCAACGACCTTTTAAATCACCATTGTAGTGCTGGCGACCTGCTTCCACAAAAGTCTCGTATGTGCCTTGTACAATGCCCTGACTACCGATATAGATCCAAGATCCAGCAGTCATTTGACCGTACATTGCCAAGCCTTTTGCATCTAACTCATTAAAGTGTTCCCAGTTCGCCCAATGTGGAACAAGGTTTGAGTTGGCAATAAGCACACGTGGTGCATCTTTATGGGTTTTGAATACGCCAACTGGTTTGCCTGATTGAACCAATAACGTCTCATCAAGCTCTAAGTTTTTTAGTGTTTCAACAATCTTGTCATAACATTCCCAATTGCGAGCAGCACGACCGATCCCACCGTAAACCACGAGTTCTTTCGGATTTTCTGCAACATCAGGATCAAGATTATTCATCAACATACGTAGTGGTGCTTCAGTCAACCAGCTTTTGGCATTGAGCTTTGTACCGCGCGGTGCGCGAATTTCTACGTCACGAAATTTTGTGGTCGTTGTCACAATGAGACTCCTTTCAATCGAATATGGTCTGCAAATTAAACTGCTTTTAGGATATAGCATGTATTAACTTGTATATACATCCATATACTACACAAATCTTTTCTCTTGAAAAGATGCATTTCATTCCATTTCTAAAAATAAATTTTAAGCCAATGAAATAAAATAATTTATTTTTTATCGAATAAGAAAAAACCCATACAACTACAATTTGTATGGGTTTAAAAAAAAACAACTAATTTAGATTTTTGTGAGTTCGATTAGACAAGTTTGTTTCAAAAGCGACTCTCTTAATACAATAAATTTCAACAATTTTTCATACTGAATTTTTAGACTTTCTTGATGCTTCAAATGAAAAACCTGTTGATCAATTTCAATTTCTAACAATTCAAGGCTTTGATTAAAAATAAAGATTAAATCGGCGGAACTAAATATTTCTGATGTTGTAGGTTCGGAAATCCACTGATATCTGGCATTTACCTTTTGAGGATCATAGATCAGATTAAAGTCTTGAATTTGCCCATGAGGTAATTCACAACTCACATCACGCTCACCGCTAAATTGGGCAGACTGCAATGTTTTTAGATGCCGATGATCATCATCGACATTCAATACAATGCCTTGACCATCTAATACTGTAAGAATGCGTTGCATCCCATGAAACTTGGAAAACTCACCAGCTGATTTCACATCGGCCATAGAAATACGCCAATCAAATACATCTAAACTTTCGCCCTCGCTACGTGCAAGTTCGACAGTGTAGCCAGCGCCATTTTTCCATCGCATTTTTTTATAATGTGCTGTCGTTAACTGCTCAATCATTGCGTAAATTTACCTTCCAGATAATAACGACTACCCGGATAAATCAAACGCGCACTGGAAATCAATTGTTTATTTGACCAAGTTCGACGGCGAATCAATAAGCAAGGCTCGGTCTTATTGATCTTCAACCATTTACATTCTTGTGCTGAACCAAGTACCGCCGTTACTACATGCTCACCTTCGGTTACGGGTGCTTTTGACATCAAATAAGCGTTTGGTGTAATGCTGCTAAAGTCTTGAGCTAAATAATCTGGAATCAGTGTAGGATCAACCAAACGGTCTTCGATTTGTACGGGCACATCATTTTCATAATGTACGATAATCGAATGAAAAAGCTTTTGCCCTTCTCGCATTTGCATGAGTGCACTTTGTTCAGCATTCGCCTGAATCTGTTCTAATACCAATACTTCGGCATGATGTTTATGATTCCGAGCAAGAATTTCTTCTGCAATATTATTGACATGAAAAAGCGCGGTGCGACCTTGCCCTTCTGCTACAAACGAACCGACCCCTTGTATACGCACTAATAAACCTTCACTGGTCAACTCTCGTAAAGCTCGGTTAATGGTCATACGGCTACAACCGAGCAAATTCACCAATTCACTTTCTGAAGGAATTTTTTTATTCACCGTCCATGTGCCTTCATAGATTTTTTGTGAAATCATTTGTTTCACACGCAAATACAAAGGGACAGGACTATCTTCTGCGAGTGATAAATCCAAATCTTGTTGCTTGGACGTTCTTGACATTGGCTAAAACTCATACAATATATGCTAAGTTATTGTATAATGAATGAATCATATTTGTATATACAAGCATATACAATTAGTTTTTTTCGATTCTAATAAATCGCAATATCAAGCGTTTAAAAACTGAATAGCAATTAACGTGTATTCTCTTAAATTGTATAACGTTTACTCAAGCCCCACTCAGCCAAAATACGACGGTACATGGTCGAAGAGCGATCTGCTTCAAAATGTGCTTCCATTGTAATATCTATGGGCAACTCTTCGGGTTTCTGAGACTCCACCATCTCCTGATCTTCGGCAAAAATCTGCGCATTAAAATCATAAACGCCTTGTAAATCACCCGTCATATCAAAGTTTCGAGTTAAAGGCACAAATAACCGAGTTTTGTTATGCGAAGTTGGGCAACAGGCATTGAGGATTTTCAACACGCCAGCATTTGGAAAATGGATGGTGAGTACTGCTGAAAATGGTGGATAGACATCAAAAATCCGCTCCCAAATAAAATCATCAGGCGCTAAATGCTGCATCCCATGTGGATAATTACTGACGTTACTCAAATATTCAGTATGTAGCCCATAAAGGGTTCGTTCCGTTGAATATTTCGGTACGACAGGATTTTCTCGATCTGCAAATGCGTTGTGATGCACCCAAGCAAAATGAGCGACATCAATAAAACCCTCTAATTGACGACCACTTGAACCCGCAATATCCACATACGGCGGCAAGATCGCTTGGTGCTGTTCTGCATCCCATGTATCCAAAACAGGGAAATTCGCCAAGCTTTCATCTCGTCCTAAAATACTAGTCCACACCAAACCATATTTTAGAACCACAGGAAATTTGGTGAGGGAAAAACGATCAGAAATTTTAGTCAAATCGGGTTGCGCAGGAATTTTGGTGCATTTGCCATCTTCATTGAAATGTAAACCATGATAAGGGCAAATAATCGTTTCACCTTCGACCCATCCCTTGCTTAACGGTACACCGCGATGTGGGCAAATATCACGCACCAAATGAATATTTCCCTTTTCAGTTTTATAAATCGCCATATTCAAATCAAGTAAAGTGACTTGCTGAGGCTTTGTAGTTACATCTTCAACTCGTGCAACGGGATACCAATGTTGCGCCAGTATTTCCCAATCTCGATCATCAAACTGGCTATGACAAGGTTTATTCGGCACATTAATTAAAGGGATTGCATTCATTGTTTGCTCTCATTTTCCTGCTATAGATCATGAATCTGTATGGCTTAAAAGCAGTTTGGATCAGAACAATAACCTCGTCTATTAGAATGAATTTGATCAATCATTCTAAAAATTAGAACACTTGGGCACTAAAATTGCTTTTGCATAAATACACATTTTATTAAGCGTATTTGCAATGGCATTACCCTTTTCTCGCTTCGCTGAATATTTTATTGCAGTCGCCAAAACAGGCAGTTTACGGAAAGCGGCCGATCAACTTTATATTTCAGTTTCGGCTGTACATCGTCAGATTGCTTTGGCTGAAGAAGAACTCGGCGTTGCCTTATTTGAGCGTCTGCCAAATGGACTAAAACTGACCTTGGCTGGTGAATTGCTATATGCGGATTTACGCAATTGGCAAAAAGACTTTCAAATGACACAAAAGCGCTTAAATGAGATTCAAGGTTTACAGCGTGGAGCAATTGATTTTGGAATGATTTCAGCACTCTGCGAAGGTTTCGTCACTCAAGTGATCCAATCTATCCATCAAGATTATCCTTGGATTAATTTTAATATTTGTGTGCTCGATAGTGAAAGTGTGGCAGAGATGGTCATTAATGCTGAGCTGGATTTTGGCTTAATTCTCAATCCTAAACATCAGCATCAATTGCAAATCAGCTCCTTTATTGAAGTACCGCTCGGTTTTGTCATTCCCAAACAACATCCCTTAGCAAATAAAGAAAAAATCTATTTCTCAGACACCATAGAATGCAACCATATCAGCCCTGCTGCACCTTTAATTATTCACGATCACGTCACGGCCTTATACAAGAAACATGATTTCAACCCGCCACATAAAATCGAATGCAACGACATTCGTATGATGATTTCCTTGCTGAGACAGAATTTAGGCATTGGCATCATGAGTTATTTGGATGCCTATCCTTTTATTGAAAATGATGCGTTCGAGTTTAGAGCAATCCATGAAAATGGACTGCATCCCATTACCCTTGCCTTATGTGTTGCACCAAAACGGCAACTCTCTCGAATATCACAAATCATGATGAATCAAGTCATTGAAGAGATGGAAGCACTAAAATTGCGCGTGACTGAAATTTATCAATAAATAAATTCAATTAACGCACCAAAATAAAACAACAAGTATTTGATTTATATTGTTTTATAATTTGACACCAAGTTATAACATCAAGTAATTTGATGTGAAGTTTCACATTTTAATGATTCAGGCAAACTCATGACCGTCTCAGATCAAGCTAATCATTTTTCAACAGACTATCCTCGAGATATGTTGGGTTATGCCAATCATCCTCCTCACGCCCAATGGCCAAATCAAGCCAAAATCGCAGTACAATTTGTATTGAATTATGAGGAAGGCGGTGAAAAACATATTCTGCATGGCGATGAGGGTTCAGAACAATTTCTATCTGAAATTAGCGGTGCAGAAAGTTATCCCGATCGGCATCTATCGATGGATTCGATTTATGAATATGGTTCACGAGTCGGATTTTGGCGTATCCAGCAAGAGTTTGCCAAACGTCATTTGCCAATGAGCATTTTTGCGGTAGCGATGGCATTACAACGAAATCCATTGGTCGTCGAGGCAATCAAACAACATCATTATGATGTGGTTTCGCATGGTTTACGTTGGATTCATTATCAAAATGTAGATGTTGAAACCGAGAAAGCACATATGGCTGAAGCTATGCAGATTTTAAAAGATTTATTTGGCGAATACCCTACAGGTTGGTACACAGGGCGTGATAGTCCAAATACGCGTCAACTCTTGGCTGACTATGATCAAATTCAATATGACAGTGATTACTATGGTGATGATCTACCCTTTTGGACCTCGCTAAGCAAAGAGAATGGCGAAACTCGTCCTCATTTAATTATTCCGTATACGCTTGATACCAATGACATGAAGTTCGCTTCACCAACGGGCTTTAACCGCAGTGAGGATTTTTTTGAATATTTAAAAGATGCATTTGATGTGTTGTATGCTGAAGGAGCGACCTCACCGAAAATGTTATCCATCGGGATGCATTGTCGAATTCTAGGTCGTCCTGCGCGTTTTAAAGCATTACAACGCTTTTTGGATTATGTTCAGAATCATGATCGAGTTTGGGTCTGTACTCGTCAGCAAATTGCGGAGCATTGGTATAGACATCATCCTTTTCAAGATTAGGTTTATTAAAGCGTCAGAACGTGTCGCTTATGTGACTTAAAAAAATTATCAAAAGAAAATAAGTTTTAAAATACTCCTCTATAAGAAGGAGATGATTAGGATGAAAGTACAATATTTTACTGCTAGCACTCTAGACGGATTTATTGCGACTGAAAATGATTCTTTAGAATGGTTATTTGCATTAGGTGAACTGAATAGCTCCAGTTATCCAACATTTATTGCAAATGTTGGCGCTATAGTGATGGGGTCAGCAACTTATGAATGGATATTGAATAATACTGAACAGGTTGCTGCTGAAACGAGTTCATCTTGGCCTTATACTCAGCCAACATGGGTTTTTTCTAGTCGTAAACTTCCCTTGATTAAAGATGCAAACATCCATTTTGTGCAAGGAGAAGTCTCGCTTATTTATTCTGAAATACAATCAATAATTGGGGACAAGAATATCTGGATTGTAGGCGGTGGAGAATTGGCAGGTCAGTTCCATGATGCAAATTTGCTTGATGAATTAATTATACAAATTGGCTCAGTTACCCTTGCAAAAGGAAAACCTTTATTTCCTAGGAGAGTGTTTGCGCCAAAGCTTAAATTAATCTCTGTTCATCAAATGGGTGAAGGCATGGTTGAATTGCATTATACAGTTGATCGTAAAATAGGGGTGGATGATAAGAATTTTGAATGATCTAAACAGTCTGTTTGCTTGACTTATAATATCTATAAAGCAATCTGCACTATGAGTCGATTCACGATTAAAGTAAAAGCCGTTTAAATACTTTCATTTAAACGGCACACACAGAATATTTACAGCGTTTTACTAAATTCCACCCTATATCTCACAGTGCTTATTTAGAAATTAAGCCTTCATCCGATATCAGCAAAACAATATAGCTTAGGCTATTTTAGCCATTTCCATACTCCGCTGCTGCAACACTTTTACGGATTGCTTCGCTTGCCAAGCCAATTCCATCATATCTAGATCTGGAATTTGATCATTTTCAATCACCATTTTCCCTGCAACAAACATCGCTTTAATACGTGCTCGCCCACCGCTCGCCACTGGACCAATCGCCATATCATGTAATCCAAAATAGCGTGGATCATCTAACTCATACACAACTAAATCAGCTTGTTGCCCAACTTCAATGGTTCCAACTTGATCTAAACCTAAGATTTTGGCACCACCAGCAGTGCCCCAACGAATAATATCTTCAATACTGGCAGCATCTGCACCACCCTCAAACAGTCCACCCTCATACTGTGGTTTTGCCAACATCCCTTTTCTGGCACGTTGCAATAACCATGCAGCATGGGTTTCTGACAGCATGTCGGCGGCTTCATTAGAGCCTGCACCATCAACCCCAATCGAAATCGTCATGCCTGCATTTTCTAAACTTACCAGATCGGCAATCCCACTGCCCAAACGCGCATTACTTTGCGGACAGTGAGCAATGCCTGTTTGGGTTTGACCTAATAACTGGATTTCTTCTGGTAATAATTTCACAAGATGCGCAAACCAAACATCATTGCCAATCCAATCATGTTCAGCACAATACTGCACTGGAGTCATGTTAAATTTAGCTTTGGCGGCATCCAAATAATCGACTGTTTCTGATAAATGACTGTGCATCCGAATGCCGAGTTGCCGAGCGATACGAGCACTTTCCCTAAGTTGTTGTGGTGTCGTCGAATGTAAAGTTGATGTCGGCGCCATAACAATCTTTCGGAATGCAGTTCCACTTGACTGATGATATCGAGCGACCAGACGTTCAATATCTATCATATAGTCATCAAATTTTTCAGGTCGCAAGGCTTGTGGCAGCTCACTTTCCAAACCGCGTGTTAGGGTCGCACCACCACGACACAGCACAAAACGCATGCCTAGCTTTTCCGCTTCATCAAATAAAATGGCTGCGCCATCAAAAGGCATCTTCGGCCAGTATAGATAATTATGATCTGCAACTGTGCCACAACCAGAACGTAATAGTTCAATCAAACCAATTCGTACAGCGACCCGAAATGTGGCTTCATCGAAAGCGCCACGAAACCGATATGGCGTACTGGCAAGCCATGAAGTTAAGTTCTGATTTAAACCTTGTGGCTCGCCTTTTAACAAAGATTGGAACAAATGATGATGTGTATTCACCCATGCTGGATAGATGACGCAGTCTTTGGCATCAATCACCTGTTCATTTGCGTGTTGTGTCAGTGCCCCTAGCTCGGTAATTTTTCCATCTTGTATCCGAATCGCTGTCGCTGACGAACGTGCGGTATCGTTCGATAAACCAGTCAAAATGGCATGGGCATTTTTAATTAAATAGCGTTTACTCAAAGAATCTTGGCTCATGCTTGTTCACTCTCATGCCATTTACTTAAAAAGATGCGGCTTAACAAAGACATCAATACAAACAGTCCCAAGCCTGTGCAGGTAATTAAAAAAAGTGCTGCAAACATGAGCGGTAAATCAAGTTGAAATCCAGCCTGTAAAATCTGATAAGCCAACCCCGCACTCGTTCCACCTGCGCCTGCAACAAACTCAGACACGACTGCACCAATCAGCGCTAAACCACATGAAATCCGCAATCCACCAAAGAAATAAGGCAAGGCATTGGGTACACGTAAACGCATGAGAATTTGCCAGCGACTGGCTTTATTGATCTGAAAAAGATTGAGTAAACCTTTATTCACACTACGCAAACCTAAAGTGGTATTAGTTAAGATTGGAAATACTGCCACCAACATCGCGCAGACGACCAATGCTAAAGTGGTGTTTTGAATCCAAATAATCACCAAAGGTGCAATCGCCACAATCGGCGTGACCTGAAATAAAATCGCATACGGCATAAAACACGCTTCTAGCACACGACTTTGCACAAATACAAATGCAATTAAAGTTCCGATGACCACTGCACAAGTAAAAGCCAATAAGGTGATTTTTAGCGTCACCAACAAACTACCAAAGAGCAATGAAGATTGATTGATCATTGCCATCACAATATCACTTGGTTTCGGCACGATATAAACAGGCACTTCTAATTGCTGAAAGCTCAATTGCCAAAACAATAACAATAAAAAACCAAGCATCAGGGGTGCTGCTATTCGCTGTATCGCAGGATTATTTATTAATGGTTTAATCATGATCATGCTCCCCACTTGCTTTAGCCAATAACGCTGAAAAATGTGCACATTGTTTAATAAAAACATCAGATGTTCTAAAGGATTCATCGCGTAGATAAGGACCTTCAATTTCCAAATCAGCAACCACACGCCCCGGACGTGCCCCCATTACAATCACCCGAGAGGACAAATACACCGCTTCATAAATACTGTGGGTGACGAAAACAACAGTTAAATCTCGCTCAGACCAAAGTTCTCGGATATCACGATCTAACTTATGACGGGTAAATTCATCCAATGCCCCAAAAGGCTCATCCATCAATAACAAATCAGGTTCTGTAACCAGTGCGCGAGCCAAAGAAGCACGCATCTGCATCCCACCTGAAAGTTCGCGTGGATAGGCTTTGCTAAATTTATCTAAACCCACTGCTTTTAGCGCATCTAAAACTTTGGGGGTGCTCACAGCTTTGGAAATATGCTGTAAATCTAAAGGTAGACGAACATTATCTTCAATATTTGCCCAAGGCATTAAGGTCGCTTCCTGAAACACCATTGCCATTTTACATTGCGATTGAATATCAGCCTTGCCATTCCAACGCACTTGCCCTGCTGATGGTTGTTCAAGATCAGCAAACATTTTCAATAAAGTACTTTTGCCGCAGCCAGATGGTCCAAGTAATGAAATAATTTCACCCCGTGCAATATCTAAATCGAGCCGTTGTAATGCATGGGTACCATTGGGATAGGTTTTTTCTACCCCTCTGACCATGAGCATTGGTGTTACAAAATTTGATGATGTATTTACTGGAAGATCGACAGATAAAACTGAATTCATGTGGTTTCCCCTTGGTGCGATTGCCCTATTTTCTTAACCGTTAAATACAGCTTTTATTTCTTCACAGGACTGACAAACTGTGTGGTATAAGCCGATTTCCAGTTGGTTTTAGCATCTAGCAATTTTGCATTCACCATGAAATCACGCGTCGCTTTCCAGCGTGCATCGGTCATAACTCCGACGCCTTGTGTTTTGGCATCGCCACCATCGATTAGTTGTAATTTTTTCATTTGACTGCCTGCAAAAGCGAGCAGCTCATCATTCATATTTGGATTTTCTTTTTTGATAATGGCATTGCCAAGCTTGGGATCAGCCAAATAATTTTTCCATCCCTCCATAGATGCTTGCACAAAACGGCGGACCACATCAGGCTTGGTCTGGATCACATCATTGCGTGTCACTAAAATGCCACCATAAGCTGGATAACCCGCCTCAGCAAATAAGAAGAAGTTGCTGGATGGTGCTGCTTTTTTTGCTTGAAAAACTTCAGAGGTTGCATAGGCTTGTTGGGCGACATTTTTGCCAGCTAAAAATGGCTGCATATTGAAAGTATAAGGACGCGCCTGAGCTGGATTTAAACTGTATTTTTCTCTTAACCAAGGCCACCAGCTTGCTTGTCCACTGGTTGAAACCAAGATGGTTTTGCCTTTTAGATCAGCCAAGGACTTTACATCGCTATGCGTTAATACACCTTGAGGATCGAACTGAAATGGCGCTGCAATCGCTTTGATTGGAAACTTACTTTCAATTCCTTTTAAAACCTGTAAATCATAATTAATAATAATGTCGGCACGTTTAGAAAGTAATAGCGCCATATTATTGACTTGTGGCCCACCCACTTTTATTTCGACATCTAATCCATATTTTTTATAAATACCCTGTGCCAGAGCTTGATAATAACCACCTTGCTCTGCTTGTGCATACCATGTGGTTTGTAATACCAGTTTATCGGCAGCATGGGTAAATGAACCAAAGAATAATGCGCCAGCAATAACAGTGAACCGTGCTTTGCCTACATAGTGCTGAATTTTCATAAGTAAACCCCTAAATATATAAGAACTCATCTCGCTATTCTTTTAGGGGAATAAAAACCAAATGTATAAGCACATAGATTCTCTCAAAGCCAAACATTGGCTTTGTCCCCAAAAGAGGAACAGCAAACGCTGTAGAGCAATGTCCCGTGTGAAAGTACACACTGACCGCTTATACTCAGTAAAGATTTAGCAAACACCATGCCAGTATTTATTTAATCTTTATTTTTCAATAAAATAATCCAAAATAATTTATTTTAGGTTGTCATCCATCACCTATTTTTAATCGAATACTATTTTCAAGTAGAGATAACTTTTAATCAAACTCAAAAACGCACCATTCTAAAACATCATAATGCGCAAAAAAGAATCATAAAATCAAATTTTGATTTTTCATTCACCATTTAGCTTTATTTCTATCCATTAAATATCTTCACAACAGCATATTTTAAATTTGGTATAAAAAATGCTTATATCAATGAGGCAGAGTAGAAGCGTTCAGCATATATAGTTGATTCGACATATATGTGGGTCATTGCTCAGAAATAAGCTCATTTTCTATTGATTTAGAAAGTGCTGCTCTTTTTTGAAAAAATGATCCAGTCTCTTTCATTCAATTTGATTGGGTCATGGTTTATCCAAAAATTGAGGTGAAATATGAATAGCGCAAATATGACCAACTTAACTGACGATCACTACAACTTAGAAGAGTTACAAAAAGAAGCGCGTATGGGTGCTTTAGGTCAAGAAACCTTTGAAAGAGAAATTCGGGTGATTGATTTAGCAGACTTTGAAAAGCGTAAATATGAAATTGCAGAGCAACTTTGGAGTGCTGCAACAGATATAGGTTTCTTTCAAGTCTCTAATCACGGTATTGATCTTGCCCAAATTCACAATGCTTTTGAAATGACAAAAAAGTTCTTTGATCTTCCTGAACACATCAAAGCACAATATCCTCTAAATCGAAATGCAGGCTGGGAAAGCAAAGCACAAATTCGCCCATCGACCAGTACGCCTGATCAAAAAGAATCCTATCAAATTACGCGCCCACGTATGGCAGGGTTGTATCCTAGCGAACAGGAATTACCAGCATTTAAGACCACCATGCTTGAGTTTGAAAAAGCATGCTGGCAAGTGGGTATGAAAATTCTATCTTGCTTCGCTTACAAACTCGGTTTTGCAGATGATTTCTTTGCACTCGCCCACGAGCCTGATCAAGAAAGCTATCAAAGTACCTTACGCATGTTGCATTACTATGCGATTGATCCTGCTTTGAAAGATCAACTCGGTTTATGGCGAGCAGGCGCACATACTGATTTTGATTGCTTAACCTTACTGTTTCAACGTAAAGGTCAAGGTGGTTTACAGGTTTGTCCAGGTAAAGACATGGAACAACAGCAATGGACCAGTATTGAACCACGTGATGATGTGATTACTTGTAATATTGGTGATATGTTGATGCGTTGGAGCGATGATCAACTTCCATCTAATTTTCACCGCGTTAAAAACCCTGAAGCCAATGAATATCAAGGCGCGCGATATAGTTTGGCATTCTTCTGTCAGGCGAATGAAGATGTAATCATTGAAAGTCCAAAGAAAAAATACCCTGCAATCACCGCAAAGGAATATTTAAAACAACGGATTAGTGCGAATTTTGAAGGGAAATATTAAGTTGATAGACAGTCAATGCTGCTGCGATTTCAGACTAAAAATATGAAAATACAGAATTTTTCACTGCGCTAATTAACGAATCAAATTAGAGGCAAAATTTAAACCTGAACAATCAGTTCAATTTTTTCTTTTGCCTCTCCGCTTTCGTTTTGGTGTTGTCTTCTGAGGAGGAATAATTTTTCCAGTGCCTAATCCGCGAAAAAAATAGTTGAATAGATAAATTGCTAAAAGACCAAAATAAAAGAACGGGAATATTGTAAATATGCTAAAGATGAACTCCCATAGAATAACGCCAATCTTATAATTGTAACCAAATTCAATTAATGCACCTCTCCGGTTACCTGTCTGAAATGAAATTTCATCGAAAATAAAATGTAAAACCCCCATTAATAGACTTAATAAAAACATACCTGAAACAATTGTCTTTTTGATTAATGGTTTTTCAAGCCATGGATACTTTTTAGAGGACTCAAATTCAGCCTGAAAAAATTTACTATAGACAAACTCTTGAAATTCTTTGTTTATTCTAAATTTTTTTATTAATTTAAAAAATAAATAACAGCCAAAAAACAACATCACTACAGTGGCATAAATACTTGAAAGAATAGTAAAAAAAGGCAATGGTCCTTTAGTACCAACAATAATAAACATTTCCTCAGTGATAAAACGATAAAGATCATACTGCCATTGATTCTTTGGGTATGCTGGAAACATAAATAATGGTAGTGTGAGGAAACCAAGTCCAAAAAACAAAAACTTTCGATCCTGTTTTTTCTGTTTAGCTTTTTGCTCAAGCAATAAACGTCGTTGCTCTAACTTTTTTTGCTTTTTTTGTCGAGTATGTTTTGCAAGTAATTCTCTTGCTAAATAACGGTTAGTTGGCATATAAAATTAATATTTGTTGCTTTTCCCCAAAATAATCCGAGTTATAAGCAATAAAGATACAAGAATAGCAATATGAAAATGCATTTTAAATTAAAAACTTCTCATACCCCAAGGTTCTAGAGCAAGTATATTTATTTAAAGATCAATAATCCACTTCGGTTCAACCAAATGATGTACATCACAATTTTGTCCACCACCAATACGATCCACCACTAAAAAATCACTTTCGGCTTCTAAGGTAATTAATGGATGATGCCAAACTCCTTGGTGATAAGTAACTCCCTGCTTGCCATTACTTAAAAAGGCATAGATTTTCTGTTCATCTGGTTGTGAGTAATCCAAAGGCAGCGCTACGATAATGATAAATTTTTGCTGTTGTAGTGGAATAAACGACTGTGAACCACAAGGATGACGCTCAAGCATATCAATTTTGAATGGAACTTCTGTTGCACATAAATTATGAAAAATACTCATACCTACCACAGCATTTTCACCTGATACTTGTGCGAGAGAAAGTGCATGATAGCGCTCAGTTAACCCTTGGTTAATCGAAAAAAAATCATGATTTTCTTTTTCAAGCACATCACCAAAAGCGGAGAAACTGTCTTGAGTTAAAGGCTGAATTTGGATGTTTTTTCTCATATATTGAACTTCACTTTATTTTAGCAGAACGAAACTTCGTAGATTGTTCTTCTCTAATCCAATGCATAATGAACATTTGCTATCGAGCTAGGCGGCATGGATGCCGCCCGTTAGGCTGTCTTGCGCTGCAACCCAAGCAGTACTTTGGTTTTGCTCAGGATGTGCCATCAGCCTAACAAAAGATTTTTGTTACTTTTGATCTTTCAAAAGTAAGCAAATACCAATTCAAAAATGATCTGTTTTATCAAAACTTATATGACCTTGCTCATTACTGAAGAAACAATTTCATTCTGTGATTTTGCCCCACAATCGAATCCGACTAATCCCCCCATCTGGAATCATATTTACACGAATATAGTTCACTTTTTGATGCTGCAAAATCTCAGCAATATATGCATGAATGGCATCCATCGATAATGGTTGCTGCTCCAACAAGAAAGACCAAAACATACTTTGAGGAATCAATTGAGCATCCGTTGCATCTTCAACATACGCGGCTTGAATCGAACAAAATGCAGGATAATTGCCTTTAAAATGTGCTGTATCAATTTCGATTTTTTCTACGTGCCCCGCTTGACCTAAGGCAATAATGCACCAGTCAAAACCAGGTTCACGACGACGCTTGGTTTCCCAACCATCTCCCATATTGATACCGCGATCTGGGCTGAGTAAATTATTCGGATGACCGTAATGCGCATCGCTAAATGCCACAATACGTCCGCCATTTTTCAAAGCAATCAGATCAATTTGTTGAGTTGAATCTATATTTTCAAGGATGACATTTCCATACACGCGTAAGCGAGCAATCCCACCATCAGGGAAAATATTAATGCGAATATGAGTAATTTTTTGTGCTTCGCAATTAAAAAAATGATGATGGTCTGGAGATAAAACTGAGTTTTCTAACAATGGAGTCCAAGTGATATTTTCCAATTGATCATCAGGTGCATAACACCCTTCTATTGAGGCGGAAGCAGGATAATTCCCTGTAAAAAATGAAGTATCAATATCAAAGCCAGAGACTGTTCCTGTTACACCTAAACGAACGATGCACCAATCATAACCAGCTTCACGCTTACGACGTGTCTCCCAGCCATCCATCCATTTACCATGATCATCAAATTTACCTTCAATAAACTTGGCGGGTTCAGTTTGCAACATTCTTTCCGCACTTGCGAAAAACTCATCAGAACAAGACACTATGCTCGCACCAATACGCGCATCAGCTAAATTGGTTAAACCCTTTAAGTTATCTGGCAAAGTCACTGTTTTGGCAATATGCACCGTCATTGATCAATCCTAAAACATTTTATATGATTCATTATATGCAAAATCCAGTCCAACTGGTCTGACCTGTTATAAAAAATCTGCTTAATTTTAGTTTGAGTCAATCTAAAATTATGAATTTTGTGTAGAATCAAATTGATTATTTTATTTAGGTTAGACCACTGATGAGCCCACAAGCAATGCTCAATGGAAAATCATCTCAGGTGACTGAGCAAGCTGTGGAAGTCATCCATCAACGCATTCAACAAGGGACTTATGCGATTGGTTCGACATTACCCTCTCAACGTGATTTAGCGCTCCAACTCGGAATAAGTCGTGCTTCTTTGCGTGAAGCTTTGACACGTCTTGCCGCTTTGGGATTGTTGGAAATCAAGGCTGGTAAAGGGGTTTATGTCATTTCACAACACAGTAAAGCCGCTGAACAATGGGAAGGTGAACACCGCATTTCCTTAAAAGATTTCTATCAATTACGCTACGTACTCGAAGGATTTTGCGCCCTACTCGCCTGTGAATATCTAACAGAACAAGATAAATCGATTCTAAAACAGCATTATGAAGCACTCGCAAATGCAATCTCGGAACAGAATTGGCAAGCAGCTTCCGAATTTGATTATGCCTTTCATCAACATATTATCGAATTAAGTCATAATCAGTCGATTATTCAGACACTTAAAATGCACACTGAATGGATGAAAAAAAGCCAGATCCTCCCTTTTGTCCAACCTAATCTTGCCTTTAAAACCATTCAAGAACATGATGTGATTTTACAAGCGTTATTTAAACAAGATGCTGTAGCGGCTGAGAAAGCCATGCAAGCGCATATCATTGGTGCTGCTCAACGTGCGGGTGTCTATTTTTCTCGGCATGAGCAATGATCTGATTCATTTAAGATAAATATAAAGCTATTTTTAAAACTAAATAATTCAAATTTTATTTGCGCACCACTTTGCCTCAAACTTTGAACCACAGCAACACACTCCCCCCATTTCTGCTTTTTAATGAAGCACAATAACTGGTATGACCAGTAAAACCACATAGTAAAACTGGCATGCTTCTCGCTTAAGACTGTTTAGAAGTTTTATATTTTTAACAATCAGGGTCTAAACGATGAATATTGCGATTATAGGCGCAGGTATGGGCGGTTTAACTGCTGGTATCGCTTTAAAAAAATTTGGCCATCAGGTTACGATCTACGAACAAGCAGCAGAAATTCTACCTGTAGGTGCAGCGATTTCGCTATGGTCAAATGGGGTGAAATGCTTAAACTACCTTGGCTTGACTGATCAAATCCAAGCTTTGGGTGGACAAATGGAGTCGCTGGCATATGTCGATGGACTCGCGCATCAGACCATGACTCAATTTAGCTTAACACCTTTATACAAAGAAGTAGGACAACGTGCCTACCCTGTCGCTCGTGCAGATTTACAACAGCTCCTCATGCAACAGTTTGGTTTAGACGATATTAAACTCGGCATGAAAATGACCGAAATTGAAAATCATCCTGATCATGTCAACATTCATTTTGCAGATGACTCTCAAATAACGGCCGATTTATTGATTGGTGCAGATGGCACCCATTCCACCACCCGTAAGTTTGTATTGGGTCATCAAGTCGAACGACGATATGCAGGCTATGTCAACTGGAATGGTTTAGTCGAAATCGACGAAAACATCGCTCCAGCGCAACAATGGACGACCTATGTGGGTGAAGGAAAACGAGTTTCTCTCATGCCCGTTGCCCAAAATCGCTTTTACTTCTTTTTCGATGTACCTATAGAAGTAGGTCTACCAAATCAACGTGATCAATATAAAACTGAGCTGAAAAAATATTTTAAAGACTGGTGCTCACCTGTACATCAACTGATTGATTGCTTAGATGAACAAAAAACCAATCGAGTTGAAATCCATGATATTGAGCCTTTTATGAATTTTTATAACGGTCGGGTGGTTTTACTCGGTGATGCAGCACACAGTACCACACCTGATATTGGTCAAGGCGGTTGCCAAGCTATGGAGGATGCCATTTACTTGGCACGTGCTTTGCAAATAAATACTTTTGGTTTAAGTGATGCACTAGAAAGATACCAAAACAAACGTAATGATCGTACTAGGGAAATGGTTTTTCGTGCGCGTAAACGTTGTGATGTGACCCACATGAAAGATCAAAAAGTGACTGAGGAATGGTATCAATCACTTTATCAAGAACAAGGTTCACACATCATGCAAGGAATTATTAGCAATATTGTTGGAAATCCATTAGATTAATAAAAGAAAGTTTTAACTCCCCCCTTAATTGGGGGCTTTTTTTATCTCAACGCTTTTCAAGCAATCGCCAAAAAGACCATAAAAAAGCCCATTTCATATCTGAAATAGGCAATTGGGATAAGCAGACTTTAAAACTTATAGCTCAATGTAAATCGATTTTGTAGAAAGTCTTTTTCATAGCGTGGTGAAGTTTGGATACCAAAGAAATTACTAACGCTAAAACCTTGTAATGCGCCAGTAAAATTATAAATACCAAAGATCATATATTCAGACTGATTACGACTCGCAACCTTGTTAGACTCTTTTAAATCCATAAAAGAATATCGAGCACCGGCAATCACTTGATCTGTGAACTTTCCTTCCAAAGAAGTCATGAAAGCATTTCCTGCGCCTAGGTCTTGGGTACTGGTAAAAAATGGCTGAGCAAAAATTTCACCTGATGAGGTTTTAGTCGCATAAGGTGTGAGAAGTGCGCCATTTAAATAACGATCTGTATGCGGTTTAATATAGTTATATGCAACTTTTAGATTGGCTTTTGGCATAACTTTAAATGCCGTCTGAACGCCAAAAATTTGACTATCAACCTCTCCTGCTAAAGCTTTGCCTTGATCTTTTCCTGAAATATATTGCAGTGAAAGTTCAGGTGTATATTGGAGTTTAGGCAATGAAAGATCTGCTTGGGTATAAATCAAACGCGTATAGTCATCATAGTGTTGATACCAAATCTGCGCTTTAAGTTTTTGATCTTCAGCCAAATCAAAACGCTTCCCTATACCAACTGACCATACGCCATCGGTTTCAATATTCGCATTTTGACGGGTACTTTTGCTAAATTCATCATCAGCATAACTTTTGAATTTATTCACTTTGGTGAGGCGCAAGAAATCAGTATTGTTACCCACCTGAACATCGGCGGCTTGATACAAAGCCATCAAAATTCGTCGGTCTGCATAATCCCCCATAAACGGTAAATTTAGACGCTGATTCCCGATCGTAACGCGTGCTAAATCATTCTTCCATGTGATGTAAGCTTCAGCCAAACCATCACGATCTTCTTTTAATTCAGAAACTTCATCATTGTTGTTTTTCTCGTCTAAACGGCGTTGTAGATCATAACCAATTGCAGCTTGCACCCCATACAATGGCGCTGTTTCATATTTAAGATAGCCTCCAATTGCGACAGTATCTTGGTTTAAATTATTGACAAAATATCCATTATTTAAAGAATAATAAGCTGATTTCACAACGCCATGCACTGCCCCACAGCCAAACATTTGTTGCACAGTTTTGACTGAATTGTCCTGAACGCTACAGTCCTGATCCAATTGAAATAGCCCATTTAAACTAGTATCTGCTGCCCCGCTTTGCATCGCTGCACTCATTGCGAACACCAATGTTGCAGATTTTAAAGTCAAATTTCTCATAAAGTTTCCCCGATAATGTCATTCAGACAGCGCTTTAAATCTATTCAAATAAATTTTTTGGTCTTAAAAATGCTGTTTTAACTTTTGCAAAGCCAAAACTCCCCTAGACCTATTCAAAAATGAATAAGCGACGTTGAATGGTGAATGATTAAAAAATGTTACGGTTTTGGAAAATAAATAAAGCCTGCCATCAATGCCCTGAGTTGACAGGCAATGTAGCGTCCTCAACTAATTTTTTGGTAAAAGGTAAATGGTGAAATAAAATATTCAACAAAATGGCAGTAATACATGCCGAGCTGATTCCTGAATGCAATAAGGTCCCCACCCATTTTGGAAATTGTGCATAGAACTCATGGTTTGCAATTGGGATCATGCCGATCGCCAATGACGTTGCGACAATAATGAGATTCTTGTGATCGTTATAATCTACTTTTGCTAGAGTACGGATACCACTGGCTGCCACAGTGCCAAACAAGACAATACCAGCACCACCTAAAACTGGCATTGGAATCGCAGCCATTAAACGCCCGACAATCGGTAATAAACCAAGTACCACCAGAATCCCGCCTGCGGTTGCCACCACAAAACGACTTTTTACCCCTGTGATCGCGACCAACCCTACATTTTGCGCAAATGCGGTTTGCATAAATGAACCAAAGATTGGGGCAACTGCACTAGACAACATATCTGCGCGTAAACCATCGCCAATCCGTTTTGCATCAACTTTAGTTCCAACAATTTCCCCAATCGCAATAATATCGGCTGTGGTCTCCGTCATAATCACTAAAGTTACGATCACCATCGAAAGAATGGCGGTAAATTCAAACACTGGCATGCCAAAATGAAAGAAATGAGGAAAAGCGAACATTGAACCGTTAGCGACTTTGGAAAAATCTGCAAATCCAGCCAATGAAGCGAGTACTGTGCCTAAAACAATCGCAATTAAAATCGCCAGACGACGCATGAGCTGACTCTTTAACATACTGAAAATAATCACAATCGCTAAAGTAATTGCAGCTAAACCAATATTTGCTGGATCTCCCCAATTTTCAGCTTTCGGGTTTCCCCCCATCATCCAGCGAATCGCAACTGGTAATAACGAAATACCAATCATGGTAATCACACAACCTGTCACCACAGGTGGAAAAAAACGAATAATTTTTGAAAAGAATGGTGCGAGTAATAAGCCAATCAATGAAGCAACAATCACCGCGCCAAACGCTGAAGCCAATCCACCGCCCGTAGTAACAATAGCTAAAATCGTTGCAACGCCTGCAAAAGATACACCTTGGACAATCGGTAGTTTTGCGCCAAAATGCTTAAAACCCAAGGTTTGCAACATGGTCGCGATACCACCAACAAAAAGTGCGGCAGCAACCAATAGTCCTATTTCCGAAGCCTGCAACCCTGCGGCAGCACCGATAATGAGTGGTGGTGCAATAATCCCACCATACATGGTCAGCACATGTTGCAAACCATAAATGACATTTTTATTCATTCCTAAATATTGGTGTTCTGCTGAAACGGTTGCACCCGTATCACTGTGCTTTTTATCGTTGTGCATGGTGGTCTTTCCTCAATCAAAATTTATATTTTCTTCATTGCTTGTATTAACTGCCGCGATAGGTGGAATAAGAAAATGGGCTGATCAATAAAGGCACGTGATAATGTTGTTGAATGTCGTTTACCTTAAAATCGATACACACTCTGGGATAAAAGCTTTCAACCTCTAGAGATTGAAAATAATCATCAATGTGGAAAATGAGTTGATACTTGCCGTGTGTAAATGAATCAATATCAAATGCTTTAATACGACCATCAACATCTGTGAGTTGTTGATCCATCAAAACATAGCCGAGAGACGTTTCCTGCAATAATTCAACGACAACACCCGCAGCAGGCTTTCCCAGTGATGCATTTAAAATATGTGTACTAATACCCGCCATTATTGAATCTCCTGCTTTAAGCGAATTAATGCGATTTCACTGAGTTGTTGTTTGACTTCAAGCTGTTCTTGCTCGGTTGTGTTTTCTAAGCGGCGGTTGAGTTCTGCTAACATTTCCGAACCTGAACGTCCTGCCGCACGAATCAAAAAGATATGACCAAATTTGTGCTCATACGCTAAATTGCCCTGATACAGTGCCTGTTGAAAATCATGCTCCGTATCAAGCTGAGCTTGTTCTTTTTGCGAAAACTGTTGCTCTTTTTCAGATAATGTCATGGCAGCTTTTTTCTCACCAATTCTTGGATGCTGTGCAAGCGACTCTGAGATTTCTGACCATTGCCATGTTTGGGTGTGTAAGGCAGCTGTTTGATACAATTCATCTGCTGAAACAAAAGGACGTTGCATAACAATACTTTGAATCCAAGATGGGATATGCACACACGGCTTTAATGCGTCCATCGCTTGCTCAGCTTTTAATTGATTGAATTGATCTAAATCCATGTTTGCTCCAATTTGTGACACCGTCTGACTGGTCTGACCAGATAAAACATATGAAGCAATGAACATGCCAATTCAAAAGGCTTCGTTCATAAATCCTTTTATTTCTCTCAATGGAAAAAATACGAAGAAAGTGCCCTTAATGATGAAAGGGTCTAAAGAAAATATTTTTGAACAATAAAAAAGCTGCAATAGAAAATCTATTGCAGCTTTTTAAAGATTAAATTGAACTTAATCTAGGCTATATGCAATCACATAATCACCATGATCAGGGGATTGACGAGCACCACCCGCGGTAATCATCACGTACTGTTTACCATTTTTAGGTGAAACATAACTAATCGGTGTGCCTTGGCTACCCACTGGCATACGTGACTTCCACAACTCTTTCCCTGTAGACGAATCAAGTGCACGTAGATAGTAGTCTTGCGTTGCAGCAAAGAATACCAAACCACCTTGTGTCGCCATTGGCCCACCAATCGTCGGCATACCAATCGGTACTTTAAGCCCCATTTTGATTCCCATAGGTCCAGTATCTTCTACTGTCCCCATCGGTACTTGCCAAGCAATTTGACGTGTACGCATATCAATTGCAGTCATCGTACCGTAAGGTGGTTTTTGACATGGGATATTGAACTTCGACCAAAAGCGATCTTTGTTTACTTTGTATGGTGTACCTTTCATCGGTACTGCACCCATACCTGTATTGACCTTTTCACCGCCACTTGCTTCCAGCGCTAAATCTTCTGGTGTTTGCTGAATTAACTGAATCCATAAACCCAAGCGCATATCATTAACAAACATGTATTGATGGCTAGGATCAAAAGCGATGCTACCCCAGTTCATCCCACCCAAAGAACCCGGAAAACTTAAAGATACATCTGTTCCTGGTGCAGTAAACAAACCTTCATAGCGCATCGACTTAAAGTTAATACGACACATCAGTTGATCAAATGGTGTCGCGCCCCACATATCCGATTCAGTAATTGTTTGATTACCAATTTGCGGCATTTCTACTGAACGAGGTTGCGTCGGGCTATATTGCTCATTAGGAATATCGGCAGGTTTAACAGGCTGCTCAATCACTTTTGTTAAAGGTTGACCTGTTAGCCGATCAAGTACAAAGAACTGACCTGACTTTGTTCCAATTACCACCGCAGGCTTATTTGTTCCGTCCGTCATTGGGAAATCAACAAGACTCGGTTGCATCGGCAAATCAAAATCCCATAAATCATTATGGACTGTTTGATAAACCCATTTCTCTTTACCGGTGGTTGCATCTAAAGCCAATACTGATGAATTGTATTTATGATCCAAAGGTTGGCGATTACCTCCCCACACATCGACAGATGAGCTACCCATTGGCAAAAATACAGTATTCATCTCAGGATCATAAGATAATGCAGCCCATGCGTTAGCAGAACTACGCTTATATATCTCACCTTCTTTGAGCATATAATTTGGATCAGGATTACGTGGATCAAATACCCAACGCAATTCACCTGTAATGACATCGTATGCACGGATCACACCGCCCGGCATGTCTGCAGCAAAGTTATCAGCAATACGGCTACCAACGACCAAGACTGACCCTGCCACAGTGGGTGCTGAGGTGACTTGGAAACGTGGTGCTTTAGTGCCCTCGCCTAGACCTTTATGCAAATCAACCGTGCCATCGACACCAAAATCTTTACAACGCTCTCCCGTATCCGCATTCACCGCGATTAAACGTCCATCAGGAGTATTGGTATAAACACGACGTAAACATGCAGTATTATTTGCAACCGTTTGTACAGGTGTAGCACCCGCTAAACTTGGTTGTTGAATGGGTTGAGTTGTATCGAAATAAGCAACACCGCGACAACGTTCCCAAGCATCCGCCTTGGAGTTAACCTCTGCCTTCCAGATTTGTTTACCAGAATCTGCTTCTAAAGCAAAAATATTGTTATGTGGTGTACATAAAAAGACTTTATTTCCAACTTGCAACGGCGTCATTTGATCTTCTGCACCATTGCCCGAACCCGTTGTAAAGTCACCTGTGCGAAAGCGCCACGCTTCTTTTAACTGATGGACATTGTCACGGGTAATTTGATCTAAAGCTGCGAAGCGACTCCCTCCAGCATCTTGACCATAATGTTGCCAATTGGTTTGCTTCATATCTGTTTGAACAGGCACCAACGGTAATTGTTGCCCTGATGCTGCAACGGTTGGATGGGGTTGGAACATTTGATAAAACCCAATGACCATACCAACGACAGTCAATGTTCCTACAGCATAAGCTGGTAAATCAGCACCCGATTGAAATTGATAACGGCGAATTGATGGCAGGGTAAACATCAATGCAGCAAAAATACCTGCTGGGAACATTAGACGCGAGAATAGCGGCCAAAACTCCCAACCTGCATCAATTAATGACCAAAAAATTGTACCGACAAAAACGATCGCAAATAACCAGACACCTAAGGCTTTACGCTTAAAAATGAACAGTGCAGATCCCAGTGTTAATAGCCCTGCAATGATGAAATACCATGAACCGCCAAGTAAGACGAGCTTTCCACCACCAATGGTGAAAAATAGCCCTGTAAGCAATAAGGCGAGACCTAAAATAAAACACCATATCTTTAATATGGTATGGCTATTGGTAGACTCTGACATGGGGTCATACTCCTAAATTAAAAATTCACTCGCATGCTCAATCCAGCAACCCAAGCATCATCCACCTCTTTCACACCCGCAGGTTGATGGATATATTGTAGATTTGGTCGTAACATAATTGCTGGTGACCATTGATAGGTATAGTTCAATTCAACATTGAGCTCATCTCGTTGAACAGGAACATAATCTGCTGCGAATGCATCATATTGGTCGTAACCACGACTATGATTGATATCGATTTGACGATCTTTATAACGATCATTGACTAAATAATTTGCGATCCCCAAACCAATCGAGTCATTTGGTCGTTGATCAAAAGCACCTTTGTACCAAAGTGCAAGTTGTTGCGTACTTCGAACTGCTGTTGTTTCTTTATCGTTTACGACGACATTAACACTGGCATATAAACCACGTTTTGGATCATCGCCCTTCTGTATCAATTGTTGTTGCGCATTAAGCCAAAAGCTATGTTTGCTATCATGCACTTTATCTGCAATCGCGATGTCATTTGCCTCAGCAGTCGAATATAGTGCCCCTATTTTGTATTCACCTGCCAAACCATTAAATGCCGCCAATTTAGGTTTCCAAGCCAGCTCTACTGGTATAGTTGCCCCTTTGACGTTATTCATATCCAAGTTAAAACCATCACTATTTTTATCGGTTTTAACGTTATCAGGATTAACTTCATAAATACCGACACCGAGCGTCCACTCAGGTGCAAACTGGTATTTCACATTTGCACCCCACAGACCGACTGGTAGGTTGTACCAAATTGAGCCAATCGATTTACCGAGTTGGCTTCCACATAATAATAAATTTTGGAATTCACATTGAGAACCATTAAAGTCCTCAGACATGCCCATACGACCAATTTTGAATTGAACCGTATTATCAACAAAACCTGTTTTAATCCATGCCTGCGATAAACGCCAGATTTTGCCGCGACCATAGATTTCTTGCGAGTTACTTAATGCACTTGAGCGTGGGTCTTTAATCCTTTCCAAAGTCAGAGCATTACCATCACGCTTGGTAATTAAAATATTTACCGTGGTATCTTCCCAACCGAGTATTTTATTTAAGTCAAAATTTGCACCTAAAGAAAGTTGTGCCGCATTCTCAAAACTATTGCTATCGTTATAACCACCATCCAAATTGGTTGCTGCTTGACTCATGATCGATGCGGTAAACTTATAACCCTCTTGTTCCAGTTGTTGGCGTTGGCCATTCCAATCACCCAATAACCATTGACGATCTTGCGACCACGGTTGATCTGCAAAAACCTGCTGTACAGACAAAATTGAAAATGCCAGTAACGTCGTTTTAAATAAAAGTGAATGCTGTTTCATCGATAAATTCCTTGTCTTTCTACTAAGTAGCACCCCATGAAAGGTGCTACTTTTATTGTTATTTGACTTGCACGGCTGAACTCAGTTCAGATGTAGCGCCTAAATGATCCGTCACATTGGCGGTTATGGAGGCAACTTGAGCAGTTGGTTTCCATGAAACTGTTGCTACACCTTGAGCATTGGTAACAGCAATCGCTGAACCCAAATAAAGTTCAGCTTCATTTGAATTAGCGACCGAATTTCCAAAAAATTCGACTTGATAACGCTGATTTGGTTGTCCTTTTACTTCAACAGCAAGTTGACCTTTTGAGAGCGTAAGCTTTGGTGCTTGAATGGCTTGGTTTGGTTGTGGATTACAGCCTTGTTCATTTGGCTGCTGACAAGTTTTTTGTAGGTTTGCAGGATCAATCTTGACACCATGACCACGAGAACCAACATAATGTGCATGCTCTAATCCCGGAATATCAAAAGTGATTGCACCTAAACGTTGGTTTGGTTCACAGCTTCCGCCTGCTTCACAGCGTTTAATATCCTTCGCATTATTCCAAATTTGATTTTTTGTTAGTGTGATACGCGCATTGGCATCTTTTTCAGAACGGATCGCAATACCAATACGATTACCATGAATTTTGTTGCTATCTAAAATATTACCATCACCCGTTAGGTTAAATCCTAATGAGTTATTGGTTAGTTCGTTATAAGCAATGTAATTGCGTTTACCCCAATTAATCTGTAAACCATCCGAATAATTTTCAAACTTATTACCTATCACTGCATTGTCATTACCCCAAAGGATTTCAATCCCTTGTGATGGTTCTGGATTTGCTGAAGTTGAAATAAAATGGTTATTCGCAACTAAATTAAATGCAGCGCCACGGGTTAGCTCTAATCCATCACCATTGTCTTGGAAATAGTTATTGAGAACTTTGTTGTTATTGGTGGTGGTTGCAGTTGGATTGCCCTTGCCATCATCGCCAGTCAACATCACGCCCGCACCACCATAGTTATGCATAATGCGGTTATGTTGAATCAGGTTGTTGCTGGCACGATTCATCAAAATACCAATACAGAAGTGACGAATTTCTAAACCTTGGATGGTCACACCATTAATGTCACGTAACACAATTCCCGGCAAAGTTGTGGTCCGTACATTGGTTCCAAACTGCCCTTCTACAGCGCCGGGACACGCCTCAACGCCACGACCTTTAATATAATTTGAACCATCAATGGCAATATGCTCGCCTGTTTTCGTCCATAGCGTACCAATGATTTTGACTGGTGCTTTAATTTCAGGAAGTGGGCTATTTACCTTGATGGCATAAGGTGCTTTCCCTACTGCCTGAATCAGAATCTCGCTGGCTTCTGTCGGCTTGCTATTGACTTGTTCAATCGCCCAACGTAGTGAATTTTTTTCAGTGTCGTCCTGATAACGGTCTACGATGTAAGTTTCAGCTACTGCCAAACCTGATACTGCTAAACCGATTGCGAGCGCGCTTAAACGTAAAGAAATAACTTTCATTTTAAAAATCCTTTTCAATTATTCTGTCGGCTGAACTGTTTTTAACAACTGTTTCAGTTGGGTCACATCAATTTGACCCGGCGCTGATGCTTCACCGATCATGCCAAAGCTAAAACTACCGCCCATGTTAGCTGTCGCAATACGTGAAACTGTGCCTAGTTTGCCCATCGACATCGTCAGCAATGGTTTATTTGAAAGTTGGCTAACTTTTAAGGTGGCATTCATCAAGGTAAAAACATCTTGTTTGTTTTGCGGCATCACTGCAATTTTTAAAACATCCGCACCAAGTTCATCTTGTTTCAATAAACGTTTAATGATTTCATCTTCGCTTGGCGTTTTCTTAAAATCATGGTTCGACATCACGATCAGCACTTTTTTATCATGCGCCAATCTGACTGTATTTTTGACGATCTGCTGATCACGGAACATTTCAACATCCAGCATGTCCATAAAAGGCTGTTTTAAATAGGCTTGATAGGTCTTGCCATAATCAGCATCGCTAATATTGAGTTGACCGCCTTCGTTATGGGTACGAATCGTGGCGATCACAGGTTTATTGCCTAATACCTTTTTTAATTCATGTCCTAAGGCAATCACCTGTTTGGTATCAGCAGCAAAATCGAGCAAATCAATACGAAATTCTGCTAGATCTGCATCTTGATTGGCTGCAATGACTTTGGCTTGAGCGATCGCTTGTTCTTTAGTTTTTGCAGTAATCGGTACAATGGTTTTCACTGGTGACTTGGCAAGCTCAGCCAATTGAACTGGGCTATGAACATTTTCTTGTGCCTGCACCATTTGAATTGTAAATAAAGGGCTAATAAGCAACGTTAATGCCGCCAGTGTTTTCATTTTCATCATCATCGTCCTTAATGGATTGCCTGTCTTTCACAAGAACAAGCAATCATTGGTTATTCACTTAAAATTAAAAAAACTTTAAATATCAAAAAATACAGTTTCGTCTTCGCCTTGGATACGAATGTCAAAGCGATACACCACTTCACCATCCACTTCTGTGCGTTTTGCAATTAAGGTTTGACGACGTGTTGCCCATTCAATACTGTTTAAAACTGGGTCGGTGGCATTGGCTTCGACTTCATCCTCAAAATAAACACGTGTATGCAAACCAATATTGATACCACGTGCAAAGACAACCACTGCAATATGCGGTGCTTGTGTTGTACCTTTACGACCTGCAACTGCACCCGGTTTGATCGTATTAAAGCTCCAAAAACCAGTTTCAAAGTTTGCCCCCGTACGTCCCCAACCTAAAAAGTTTGGATCAACAGCCTTACCTTGCGTATCGGCTTGACTTGGGTAAACACCATTGGCATCGGCTTGCCAAATTTCTAACAACACATCTCTTAAAGGTAAACCAAGCCCATCAAAGACTTGCCCCTCAAGACGAATGCGCTGACCTTGCGTTTTTTCATTGACCAATTGGTGATTAAAATTGTGTTCAAACACTTCGATATTGGCTTGCTGAGGTAACAAACCAATATGCACATAAGGACCACCCGTTTGTGATGGGGTTTCCTTCAACTCCTGAAAATTCCACGCTTTCATTGTGTTACTCCATTAAGTCAAATCATTTTCAAAATAAGTCGCACGACGACCACGAAGATGAATATCAAAGCGGTAACAACGGCTATCAGCTTCAATGAAATTGTTTTTATCTTCCAATGCGATCAAAGCACGGCGTTGATCTTCAGATGGAATCGTTTTCAAGATTGGGCATGAGTCAATTAAAGTATCGCCTTCAAAATAAAACTGCGAAATCAAACGTTGCGCCCAACCGTCTGCAATTAATGAGAAATGGATATGTGCAGGACGCCATTCATTGATACGGTTACGCCATGGATATGGGCCTGGTTTAATGGTGCGGAAAATATAGAAACCATTTTCATCTGTTAAAGTACGACCACAACCACCAAAATTCGGATCCATCGCACCAACAAATTTGTCATTTGGATGACGGTAACGACCTGAAGCATTGGCTTGCCATACTTCTAATAAGGCATTTTTAACAGGACGACCAAACTGATCACGCACATAGCCATGCACGATGATACGTTCTCCAACAGGCAAACCCTCTTTGGCATAGTTCAAAATCAAATCATTGTCTTTAGGGCCAAAAATGCTGGTTGAAAAATGTGGTGATGTCACCTCGGTTAAAGTTTCATTAATCGAAATCAACGCATTTTTTGGCGAGCGTAATACACTGGTTTTATACCCCGGTGTATAAGCTGGTGGGTGATCATCAGTATTCCGTTGCGGATACGCACCCAAAGTATGATTGAACATGCTCATCTCCTTAATCCTGTTGTTGTGCTGAAATGGGTAGCACCTCTATTCCAAGTTCTTTGAAAACCTCTTCTGCCATGTGCATTGCAGCATTTGCCGCTGGTAAGCCTGCATACAGTGAACTATGTAAAATCAGTTCCTTAAGTTCATCTTTGGTCACACCGTTGTTAAAACAAGCACGTAAATGCATTCTGAGTTCGTCTTCGCGTCCCAAAGCCAACAAAATAGCGATGGTAACTAAGCTACGGGTATGACGTGGCAAACCTTCACGTGACCACACTTCACCCCAAGCAAATCGACTAATAAAATTTTGAAAATCTTGGTTAAAGTCATTTAGGTTCTCTAGAGAACGTCCGACATGCTTTTCACCCAGTACTTCAGTACGGACTTTCAGACCTTGTTGATAACGTTGTTCATCATTCATTGACGTTGTCCCGAATTGAAAGAAAGTTAGGTTGCGTCCGTATGCGCAACTAGAGATTTCACAAAGATCGCCACAGCAGCAGCCGTTGCTGGAATAAACAACATGCTTAAAATCATAGTGAACGACCAATTATTCCCAAGTAAAACAGCCCCGATCCACGCACCAAATACAGCACCGAAACGACCGATACCTGTCATCCATGCAATTCCTGTTGCACGACATTGGGTTGGATAGAAACGAGCACTCAATGCGGGCATCGCAGACTGCGCGCCATTGATGGCAATACCAGCGCATAAAACTAAAACAGCAAGTAAAGTTGGATTTGCTAAGCTTTGACCGACTGCAATCGCAAATAGCCCTGCAACAAAGTAGAAACCTGCAATAATTCGATTTGGGTTGAAACGATCCATTGCCCAACCAATAAATAAGGCACTGAGCACGCCACCAAATTGGAACAGACCACCGATAAATGCAGCACGCTCCATGGTTGCGCCAGTTTCACGCATTAAAGTTGGTAACCAACTGGTCAGTAGATAAATCACCACTAAACCCATGAAGTAGGTTGACCACAATAAAACGGTACCTTTGGAATATTGTTTAGAGAACAACATGCCAAACACATTTTTCTTTTGCGCGACCGCAGAGTGTTCTTCTGGGATATGAAACTCGGTTATCCCTTGAACTTTTGATGGTGCAATACGGGTTAAAATTTTGCGTACTTTTTCAGGATTCTTGCCTTTCACAATCAAATAACGATAAGACTCAGGTAAGAAAAAGATCACCAGCAGCATCAAGATCAGTGGCGACCATCCACCCAATAAAAATAGGCTATGCCATCCAAAGGTCGGAATCAGCCAACTACTGATAAAACCACCTGTTGCCATACCCAAGTTATAGCCACAGAACATACAGGTCACTAATAATGAACGAATACGATGTGGACAATACTCTGAGAACAATGTCGTCGCATTCGGCATCGCCGCGCCTAAACCAATACCTGTTAAGAAACGTAATAGCACCAAACTATCTAAATTGGTGGCATAGGCAGAAGCCAAAGTAAAACCACCAAAAATCAGCATGGAAATCGTTAAAACAATCTTACGACCAAAACGATCGGCTGTAGGCCCTGAGACCAATGCCCCAATGATCATGCCACCAAGTGCAGCACTCATCACAGGACCAAGTTGCGAACGGTCAATGCCCCAATCTTGCGCCAAAGCAGGTGCGATAAAACCCATCGCCGCAGTATCAATTCCATCTACAAATACGATGAGAAAACAAATGATTGCAATCATCCACTGATACTTACTAAGCGGTGCATCATTAATCAGCGCCTGTGCATCCATACTGTTTTTTGGGGCAGCAAATTCCTGTGCCATAGTTGCCTCCTTGTAGGCGAATTCCTTTCTAACCCGAAACGGTTATATTTTCTGAATAAACGTTGACAATGCTTGATTGAAAACCTGAGGTTGCTCAATATTCGATAAATGTGAAGCTGCCAAGATTTCAAGCTGACTGTGTGAAATAGACTGATGCATAAATGTTGCATCCTGAACCGTGGTAACAGGGTCAAACTGACCTGCAATAATGCACGTCGGGATTTGGATCTGTTGAAGTTGATCTCGTAGATCTGCATCCGCTAAAGCTCGACAGGCATGTGCATAACCTTGTGCGGGTGTCACCGCTAAACTTTGAATGGTTTTCTGTGCCAGCACATCATGGGCATAATCAAAGTGTTCGCTAAACCATCTCGTATGGGTGGTTTTGACGATATCCGCTAGACCTTGCTGCTCAACACTATCAGCACGTGCATTCCAACCTTCTGCTGTCCAAATCTTTGCAGCTGAATTTGCCACCGTAATGCTATGCAAACGTTCGGGAAACTGGATGGCTAAAGCCAGTGCAGTAATGCCCCCCATTGAAATGCCACAAAAATGTGCCTTTTCAATTTTGAGTGCATCTAAAATATCAACAACATCTTCGGCAAGGTTTTGCAAAGTGCTACTCTCAATAACACTACTCGCACCGTGACCACGGCTATCGTAAGTTACGATTTGATATTGTTCTGACAATGCTTCAACCTGTGCTTGCCACATACCCTGATCGGTTCCAAGTGAGTTGGAAAACACAATCACTGGCGCATCTTTTGGACCCTGCACTTGCACTGCAAGTTGATATCCTTGACGATTATGAATATTGATCATCATTTTGAATCTCCCTGAGCTGCTTGTAGCACTGCATCAATTTGCGCCTGAATATTGCCCAAATATGACTTAGGCTGTAAAAGCTGATCCAATGCTTCAGCTGAGAAATGAGCATTCACTTCATCTAAGTTGGATAAAATATTTTTCAAATGCGTATCTTGTTCAACTGCTTGCTGACATGCTTGCTCAACCACATGATGTGCATTTAAGCGTCCAATCTTGCTAGCAAGTGCCATCATGACTGCTTCTGCCATGATCAAACCTTGAGTCGTGTCAAGATTGTGTTGCATCGCTTCGGCATTCACATCAATAGCCTGTAATACTTCATTGCTACGCTCTAATGCGCCCGCACATAGTTGAAAAATTTCAGGTATTGCTAACCATTCCGCATGCCATGCACCTAAAGCACGTTCGTGGTCTTGAACCATGCTTTGATAAACACTAGCCATCAGCGCTGGAACGCGATTTGCAGCGGCAAGAATTGAAGCGGCTGCAACAGGATTACGTTTATGCGGCATTGTCGATGAACCACCACGCCCTTTTGCTGTTGGTTCATAAACTTCAGCGATTTCAGTCTGCATCAATAGCGACCAATCTTTTGCCATCTTGCCAACATTGCCCACAATCATGGCAAGTAGACTAGCAATCTCTACAATACGATCACGCTCGCCATGCCAAGTGCATTCAGGCATCGTAAGTCCTAGTTCAGCTGCAAAAGCTTCAACTACAGCAGAACCTTGATCTTGCAAAGATGCTAATGAACCTACTGCACCACCCAGTTGTGCAGTGAGTACTCTGGTTTTCATTGCTTGCAAACGATCAAGATCACGCTTTAATGCTGCTGCATAACGCGCAAACTTATGCCCTAATGTAATTGGCAAAGCTTGCTGCAACCATGTACGCCCAATCATCACTTGGTCACGGTAACGCTCAGCTTGTTGCAGAGAAATTTGATATGCAGAGTGAAGTTGCTTTTCGATCAATCCCAAGGCATCACGACACTGTAAAATCGTCGCAGTATCAATGATGTCTTGACTGGTCGCCCCCCAATGCACATAGCGAGAAGCATCTTCATCGTGCTGCTTCACAATCGCTGTAAATTGCTTCACAAACGGAATCGCAATATTTCCAGCTAAACCCGTTGCTACTGCCAAAGCATCGAAATCAATTTTTTCTAATGCGGATTGACCAACCTGTTCGATCATCGTTGCGGCTGATGCTGGAATAACATTGACTTGAGCCTGTGCTTTAGCCAAAGCCACTTCGGCTTGGATCATATAACTCAATAAAGCCTGATCACTAAATATAGTAGTGACGTCAGACTGATAAAATAAGCTGGCATATAACTGACTCATAGCAGACCTCACTCAACTCGCTGAATAATCAAAGCAATGCCTTGACCGACCCCGATACACATCGAACACAAAGCATATTGTCCCTTGATCTGTTCAAGTTGGTTCAGAGCGGTTGTCACTAATCTCGCACCTGAGGCACCCAATGGATGACCTAAGGCAATCGCACCACCATTTGGATTGATACGCGCATCATCATCCGCCAAACCTAAATCACGCGTTACTGCCAAAGCTTGAGCTGCAAATGCTTCATTCAGCTCAATCACATCCATTTGTTCTAACGTCAGATTGGCTTGTTTCAGTAACTTTTTGATCGCAGGTGCAGGTGCAAAACCCATAATGCGTGGTTCAACACCCACCGTAGTTGCTGCAATGATTTTGGCACGTGGCTTAAGTTGGTATTGAGCAACCGCTTCATCTGAGGCGATCAACAGTGCTGCCGCACCATCATTAATCCCCGAAGCGTTACCCGCGGTGACGGTACCTTCTGCCTTCACTACAGCTTTGAGTTTGGTCAGTGCTTCGATGGTGGTCGATGCACGAGGATGTTCATCAGTATCGATAACGACCGCATCAGCTTTGCGTTGCGGAATCGTGACTGGGACGATCTCTTGTTTAAAAAAGCCTTTGGCTTGCGCTGCAGCAGTGCGTTGTTGGCTCACCAAGGCAAACTGGTCTTGATCGGTACGATTGATATTGAATTGTTCCGCTACGTTTTCAGCGGTTTGTGGCATGGTGTCTACACCATACATCTGTTTCAGTTTTGGGTTAATAAAACGCCAACCCATAGTGGTATCTTCAATCTTTTGGCTACGTCCAAAAGCACTGTCCGATTTACCCATCACATACGGTGCACGGCTCATGCTTTCGACACCACCAGCAATGATGAGATTTGCTTCACCTGCTTTAATCGCACGCGCTGCTATTGCAATGGCATCTAAAGATGAACCACAAAGACGGTTCACTGTGGTTGCAGGAACTTGATACGGTAAACCTGCTAACAGCGCAGACATACGACCGACATTACGGTTATCTTCACCTGCCTGATTGGCACAGCCATAAATCACATCATCCACTTGTTGCCAGTCGACGGTTGGATTACGTTGTATTAAAGCTTGTAGTGGAACTGCACCGAGGTCATCTGCACGTACAGGCGCTAAACCACCTGCATAACGACCAAATGGGGTGCGGATGGCATCAATGATATAAGCGTTTTTCATTTTAAATCCTGTCCTTTACTTCTGACCTTTCAGCCATTCTCCGTAGGTATTTCGCGGCGGCGGCATGGATGCCGCCCGTTGGACTGTGGTATATGGATATACCATCAGTCCAACAAAGGTTTTTGTTACTTTTGACCTTTCAAAAGTAAGGTATTGCCTATACAAAAAGCCTCTGCTTTAACCCGTAATTAGTGGCTGGCAAACATTATCTTTGCGTCGCATCAATCAATTGAGCGCCTGTCAACGCCTGTAGTTCTTCAAAGCTCAGATCATCCACTTTTTCAATCACTTTTAAACCTTCTGTGGTCACATCAATCACACACAGATCGGTATAAATACGATCCACACATTTCAAACCTGTGGCTGGATACGAAAGCTCTTCAACGATCTTAGGTTCACCTTGTTTGGTGACATGATCTGTAGTGATAAAGACTTTCTTTGCACCTACAGCTAAGTCCATGGCACCACCTACAGCAGGAATCGCATCGGCTGCACCTGTGTGCCAGTTGGCAAGATCACCGTTAGCTGCGACTTGGAATGCACCGAGTACCGCAATATCTAAATGACCACCACGCATCATGGCAAAGGAATCACCATGATGGAAAAAGCATCCACCTGTCAGCATGGTGACGTATTCTTTGCCTGCATTAATCAACTCAGGGTCTTCTTCACCTTTGGCTGGTGGTGGACCAAATGCCAATAAACCGTTTTCAGAATGTAGAAAGACATCTTTATCCGCAGGTAAGTATTTTGAAATTTTGGTCGGTAAGCCAATGCCTAAGTTGACATAAGCCCCATCAGGAATATCTTGTGCCACACGTGCTGCAATCTGGTCACGGCTGAGTTTTTGATAGCTCATATTGTTCTCCTTACTACGCAGTGACAGGTGTTGTTGCGTCAACCGCAACCACATGCTGAACAAAAATCCCAGGGGTAACGATGTGTTCAGGATCAAGCTGACCGAGTTCAACCACTTCAGAGACTTGAGCAATGGTGACATCCGCAGCCATGGCCATGATCGGACCAAAGTTACGCGCAGATTTATTAAAAACTAAATTGCCCCAACGATCGCCTTTGTGAGCTTTGATCAAAGCAAAGTCAGCTTTGATTGGATATTCCAGTACATAGTCTTTGCCATCGATATGACGGGTTTCTTTACCTTCTGCCAATAATGTTCCGAAGCCAGTTGGGGTAAATACCGCACCTAGCCCCATACCTGCGGCTTGAATACGGCAAGCGAGATTGCCTTGTGGGACAAGTTCTAATTCGATTTTTCCTGCATGGTAAAGTTCATCGAATACCCATGAATCAGATTGGCGTGGGAAAGAGCAGATGATTTTACGGACTGCACCCGTTTTTAGGAGTTTGGCAAGACCATAATCGCCATTGCCTGCATTGTTATTGACGATCACCAGATCTTTGACACCGAGTTCAATGAGTCCATCGATCAGTTCAGCGGGTTGTCCTGCGGTGCCAAAACCACCAATCATGATGGTTGAACCGTCTTTTATTTGGGATAAAACCTCGGTCAATGAGGTGCTACTCTTATCAATCATCTGCCTACTTCCTGTACGATAAGTCACTCAATCTTTCAGGCCGAAAAGCGAGCCAATGAAGTTGAGTGTTCTGTTCGGATTGCTTGTATTTATTCTTGATAAATTTTGAACGTACTTCTATGCTCTAAAATGTATTTTGTTCGATATATGATTTTTATGTTCGATGATCGAACATTATCCAAGTAAAACAGTCGCCTTTTGATTAGACTAATAACGAGAGATTAAAAAAGACGAATCGGAGTTTCCCCATATGGATCGTGATCAAGAAAAAACTGTTCGATTTATTCATCACAGTGAAAATAAAAAATCAATTCGGCATGAAGACTTTATTGCAGGTATTGCGAAAGGTTTAACCATTTTGGAATGTTTTGGTCCAGAACGACACCGCCTAAACATTAGTACCGCGGCAGAAAAAACGGGCATGACACGTGCCGCTGCTCGACGCCATTTACTTACTTTAGAATACTTAGGCTATTTAGAATTTGATGGACATTATTATTTTTTAGCCCCTAAAATCCTTAAATTTTCAGGTGCTTACTTAGATGGTTCGCCATTGCCTAAGATCTGTCAACCTTTACTCAACTTGCTCACTAATCAGACTTCATTGATTTATTCGGTTATGGTTTTAGATGGCTATGAAGCCATTACGATTGCACGTAGTGCGGCACATCAACAAACCGATCGAGTGAATCCATACGGTCTGCATCTTGGTAATCGACTGCCTGCACATGCCACTTCAGCAGGTAAAATTTTACTTGCGCATCTTGATTTGGATGCACAAAAACAATGGTTGGAAAAATATTCACTGAAACGATTGACCAAATATACACATACCGATAGTGAGGAATTTTTAGCACTTCTACATGAAATTAAAGAACAAGATTGGTGCTACTCATGTGAAGAACATGAGCTTGGCGTACATGCTGTTGCTGTACCGATCTATGACTCGAATGCAGATGTTGTTGCGGCGTTAAATATCGTCTCGCCCACCATGCGTACAACAAAAGATTATTTAATCACTCATATTTTGCCTTTACTGATGGAAACCTCACGTGATTTACGCCAAGTGATCTGATCAATCATCACTCATTCCTCCTAAAGTCACGTACAGCTTTGGGAGCGAGTTTCAAATTTTTATAAAAAACGCTTTTATTTTTATCGAACTTGTTCACATCCTGTTCACATCAACACTTTTAGTATAGATCTTAAAGTGGAATTGGATATTAGATATGGCTCTCTTCAGAACATTAGCAGTTTCAACGCTGACCTTGATTTCATTAGTCGGATGTAAAAGTGTTCCAAGTTATACATCTGATTATCAAAATGCAGATAAACAAATAACAGGGATCACGCTAGACAATGAAAAAGCTCAAATAATTGGTCAACGCTTCGTTACCGCTTTTAATACCTTAGGAACAGATGATTTCGTAATAAATGCAAGTCAACTGTATGCAGATCAGCTTTTTATAAATGACACACTTTCTCAATTTTCCAATAAACAAGATTTAATACAACATTTTGAAGGCATGAATAAACGTGTGAGTAATGTAACTGTCAAACTGGTCAGTGCCACACATCAAAGTGATTCAGCTTATATACATTGGTATATGGCTTATGATTTTAAAATGTTTGGTCGTACTAAATCGATGGCATCCTATGGCATCACCCAAATCAAGATCAATGGTTCAAATCAGATCGTTTTCCAACAAGATTACTGGGATCCTGCCGATGGACTTTTTCGTTCTCTGCCTTATGTCGGCAAAGCTTACTCAATGATTTTACCTTTTAAAAATAACTTAAAATCCAGCTCACCCCAGTAGAAAATCATGGAAATAAATTGAGCACCTTCATGATTAAAGCGAAGGATAGATAGACAACTTAACTTTTAAATATTGAGGTCTGAGATGCATGGTTATTACAGAAATTTATTATTGCTATCGAGTACGCTTTTTTTATTAACGACTGCCTCTCAGAGTTCTGCGAATACGCAATTGTGTAAAAATGCCGCCCTTATCGTCACCAAAAAAGAGGTCGGTAATGTGAGCTATTATGCAGCAGACTGTACACAAAAATGGGAAACGCAAGATATTCAATTAGATTTCTTATACACTCGTGACATTCCTGAATGGGCATTCAAACGTGCGGCAACACATTTCCTCAAGAAAAATATTCCTGACTTTTCAGAAAACTCACCTTTAAATCGAATTACAGCACTGTATAAACCTGTACGAAAAGGTGATCTATATTCATTAAAATATACTCAATCCAATCAAACCCTTTCATTATCTTTAAATCAAAAGCCACTGGGAAAAATCACTGACAATCAAGCCAATCAGTATTTCAAAATTTGGTTTGGAAGTTCTCCATTCAATGCTAAATTAAAGCAACAACTACTAAATCAATAACTTGAATCTAATTATGAACAATCAATTTATTCTGATGGTCGAAGATCACTATGAGCTTGCTGCAACCGTATGCGAGTTTTTAGAAGAACATGGCTTTGTGATCGACCATGCGCGGAATCTTGATGCTGCAAGAAATTTTCTAAAGCATCAACCCTATCATTTGTTATTGCTTGATATTAATTTACCTGATGGATCAGGTTATGATTTATGTGAATGGTTGCGGAATGATCAAGGCAAAGATATTCCTGTGTTGATGCTGACTGCGAGAGATACGCTAGATGATAAATTAAAAGGATTTACTGCTGGTACAGATGACTATCTGGTTAAACCTTTTGATTTTAATGAATTGGTCATGCGCATACGTGCTTTAATCAAACGCTCTCTTGGCGAAGTTTCTTCAAACAAAATTCAGATCCACGATCTTATTCTAGACAGTTCCACTCAGACCGTAACTCGTGCTGGTCAACAAATCGATTTGGCACGCATTCAATTTAAATTATTAAAAATTTTGATGAGAAACTCTCCCAAAGTCATTACCAAACAAGAAATTATTATTGAGCTTTGGGGTGATGAAGAACCTGAAAGTGATGCCTTACGCAGTCATATTTATAATTTACGTAAAATGGTTGATAAACCGTTTCAACAAAAGCTGATTCACACCGTTTCAGGTGTTGGATTAAAGGTCGCATTAGAAGATCACTCAAGTTAGTTCATATAAACAACAACTATTAGACCTGTTGTATTCTCGAGTTGAAGGTGCGGGTGTGTGTTTAAATAGTATTGTCGATCAAACAACTCTACACGCCATCCCAATTGATTACAGAGTTTCTGCACCAGTTGTAATCCAATACCATGCCCTTTTGCTTTAATTTGAAGCTGACTCGCGCTTAACTCTTGTACTTTAGAATCATTTGGCATGTTGATTCCGATACCATTATCAGCGATCACAATACTATTCTTACGTTGAATAATATGAATATGTGTCCCTTGCGAGTAATTCAATGCATTGCGTAAAATATTGCTCAGCACCATCTTGGTCATCGAAGGATAGATAAGTCTTGGAAATTCGTGCGGATCATATTGAACCAAAATTTCAATGCCCTTGGTTTGGCCGACGGACTCGAGATCACCAACCAACTCACTGATAATATTCGATAGACAAATTTGCTCTGCCGTTAAAGTGTTGGTCGTATTCCGCGCGATTGCCAATAAAGTATCAACAAGTAATTGCATATCCTCAATGGTATTCGAAATACGACTTAAAGATTTGTCATTGCCATAACGAGACTGACACAGTTGCACATTTCCCTTTAGGATCGTAAGCGGAGTGCGTAACTCATGGCTCACATCACCAGTAAACTCGCGTTCTCGGTTGATAAAGTCATTCAGTACTTGGTGATATTTTTCTAATGCTTGCTTCAGATATTCAGCCTCCATATTGCCATTGGTACTGATCCCTTGAAACGGAGACGCTTCTTTATTTTGATGCGCCCAGTCAATATGTTCTAAAGCATTTGCCAATCGTGTGATGGGTGAAAAATATCGTCGCGCTCGACGGTTAGACCACCATAAAAAACTATACAACACGATGAGGCTAAACATCAAAGGCGCGAGACCGAACATCCAAACGATTTTATTGACGTTGCTTTCACCAAAAACCAGCAGCACATGCTGCCCTTTTTGTTCGCCATACACCGTCATTCGTTCTTTACCATCAACAAATATCCGATGTACTCCTGCTTTTAAAACTTGATGTTTAAATGCCATTGGTGGTGTTTCAGTTTCCCAACGATAGCCATATAAATTTTTTGTATCAGGCAGATCAGCATTGGGATTACGCTCAATTCGCATCCAATAGTGATCCATTTCTTGTTCAAGGGCAGTTTTTAACAAGGAGCCCTTGATGACCCAAGCACTACAGGCTATTCCGATAATAATCGAAAGTGCGATCAGCCCAATTTGCAACCAATAATGGCGATTAAACATCTCACTGAGTGGATGCGTATTTGCATCATTTTTATTGCGTCTAAACATAGGCTGATCTACTGGCAGATTCTCATTTCATTATACGGCTTTCTTTTTGAACAGGAAGTGACCAACCAACCATTCTTGACCTTGCTCAAAACCAAATAACTCTGCGCAAGCCATGAAGAATATACGCCAACGTTGCCACCACGCCTCAGCATCTTGTGCATACACTTTTGCAAAAAGTGGTTTTAATTGTTCAGCGTTGCGATCCATATTTTCCAGCCAAGCATTGGCAGTTTTTTCATAATGAGTACCTGACCATTGCCAATGCTGTGCAAGTTCTAAATGATCTTGGAAGTGTAAAAAAGTTGAACTTGCCGGCATCAATCCACCTGAGAAAAAGTATCTCGACATCCAGTCATATTCACTTTTGATTTCAAAAGGATAATGTAAAAAACGATGACAAAAAATGTGACACCATAACAATCCATCCGTTTTAAGCCATGATTGAATTTTCTCAAACAGCTTGTGATAGTTTCTGACATGCTCAAACATTTCCACGGAAACTACGCGATCAAATGAATTCTTTGTTAATTCAAGGACATTGACATCACAAGTCATCACTTCAATATTATTTAAATGACGCTTTTCGGCTTCCGCCAAGATATGTTTACGTTGGGTTGCAGAGTTGGACACTGCAGTAATTTTTGCATTGGGATAACGTTCTGCCATCCATAATGTAAATGAACCCCAACCACATCCAAGCTCCAAGATGTGTTGACCATCCTGCAATTGCGCCCGCTCACTATAAATGTGCAGCGAAAATTCTTCTGCATCATCCAAAGTGGTTTTTTCATGTGGAAAAAAACATGCACTGTATTTTAATCTTTTTCCTAAAACAGCCTGAAAAAAAGCAGTTGGCAATTCATAATGTTGCTCATTGGCTTTGTCCGTTTCGATTGCAATTTCACTGTGCTTCAGCATGTTCAGCACATCCATATAACGTTGAGCACCTTGTTCAGGGTCATAGCGCCCTTCTTGAATCAAGCGCTTTTTGCTCAATGCACGGATTGCGGCACGAATCGCCGGATCAGGTACTAGACCGCTCTCAACGAGTTTTAATGATTTTTGAATAATAAAGTCCATGCGCGTACCTACTCTTTGGGTTTCCACGGAATAAACATAGAAGTTCGTTTTTGATAATCGAGATAATTTTGACCTCGATTCTTTAAAGCCTGTTGTTCGCTAAATGGAATACCTGTGATGTAGTACAAGAACAACCACATCAACACTGGATATATCCACAAGCTATATAAACCCGCTGCCAATCCTAAAACTGGATAAGCAAACCAATGTATCCATTCAAAAAAATAATTTGGATGACGTGAATAACGCCATAGCCCTTGATCCATGGTTTTGCCATGATTTTGCGTGTTTTGCTTAAACCGATAAAGTTGTTGATCCGCGATCACCTCACCGATAAAAGCAATTGCCATGATCATGCCCGCAATAATCAGAAAATCATTGCTTTGAACACTCCATACTGCGCTTGGAACATTGAGCAAACTCCACATTGGAATCGTAAACAATATCGCCAAGCCTGCCTGAAACATAAAGAAAGCGAAAAAACCAAGATGTTGATATTTCCCCATCGCACGACGCATATTGGCATAGCGTCGATCTTCTTCATGCTCTGCTAAATAACGGCGTAACAAATGCCAACTCAAACGTAAGAACCAAATTGAACTGAATATTCCAATAAATAACTGGACATTGACTGGGGCAACGTCAACCAACCATGCTGTCATGACGATATTAAGAACAATACAAAAACTCCATGCCACATCAACGATGCCTGCACGATGATTGTATGTTGCCCATAACCAACAAACGGTCATCACCACTGCATCAAGTAAAAACAATTGCCACAACATACTGCCTCCTTAATGCATCAAATAAGTGACTTATTAATACGGACTTGCTTCAAACAAGAGATGCACATCACTGATCACCCCTTCTTTAAAGCCGCCTTCGCAATAACAAAGATAGAAATCCCACATTCGAATAAAGTTTTCATCAAAACCTAGCGCTAAAACTTGCGCTTTGGCATTTAAAAACCGCTCACGCCATTGATGAATGGTTTCCGCATAGCTCAAACCAATATCTTCAAGATGCTTTAAACGTAACTGTTGTTCAGATGCAGCTTGAGTCAACACACTGATACACGGAATAAAACTGCCAGGGAAAATGTAGCGTTTAATATAATCCACGGTATGCAACGCTTTTTTATAACGTGCATCTTCAATCGTGATCGCTTGAATCAAGCCCAAGCCATTGGGTTTTAATAAAGATCTACATTTATTAAAATAGGTCGATAAATATTGCTCGCCCACCGCTTCGATCATCTCGATAGAGACTAATTTGTCGAACTTGCCTTCCAATAAACGATAGTCTTTAAGTTGAACATCTACACGGTGGCTCAAGCCAGCATCTGCAATACGTTTGGTTGCTTCGTCATATTGAGCTTGTGAAATAGTAATGGTGGTGACTTTACAGCCGTAGTGTTGCGCGGCATAAATTGCAAAACCACCCCAACCACTTCCAATCTCAACCAAATGATCCATCGGCTTGAGTTGTAGTTTTTGGCAGATCAACTCTTTTTTATAGTCTGAAGCTTGTTCTAAAGTCATGTCCTTGTGCTGATACACTGCACTGGAATACATCATTGAAGAATCGAGAAATAACTTAAAGAAATCATTGCTCAGATCATAGTGTTCAGCAATATTTTTACGGCTGCCTGTGAGTGAGTTTTTACGGGTTTGATACCACGCTTTTAACGCCAGTTGACTCACTTGAGAAATGACATTTTGGTTGATTTTGTCTAGCACATGACGATTTCTCGCCAATATCTGAATCACTTCTACTAGATGCTCACTGCTCCAATAGCCTTGAATATAGCCTTCAGCCGCGCCGAGCACACCATTTTTAAAAATGAGATTGATTAACTCTTTATTATGAACCTCTATCGTCGCTTCTAAATCTGAAACCTCACCAACAGTGCCATTCCATTCTCCACGAAAATGAATTTGACCATGACGAAGTTTAAGCAAGCTTCGTAGAACCAAAGGCAGTGAATCGTGTTCACCGAAAATTAGCGTTTTCATCATGTTGTTTTAAATCCTTATCTTTTTTAGGATGCCGATAAAAAGGAACTTTCTTTCGCCATAGATGGAATGCTTGTATATAAATTGAAGCTAACATCTTGAAAGGTTCGAAGGCATGATGAATAGCATATCGATTGAGCTGTGAAGGAAGTGTGATGTTCACCAAGTTGAAGCGCATCGTTGCATCAAAAATCATTTTTTGCGACTGATACAGTTGCATATGAATGACATGCTGCACGTCAGAAAAACTAAACTTCCATTTATATTGAATGTCCATTGGCATAAATGGGGAAACATGGAAGCTTTTCTCAAACTCGAACTCTACCGCCTGATATTGGCTATGGTTTTGTAATTTATGTCGGCAATCATGTACATAGACTTTCCGTTCATTCCACGGTGTATTGCTAATCTCAGTTAATATAAAAATAGGTTGTTGCTGCTGATTGAGAACAAAATAAAACACCACCGAATTAAAACTAAAACCAAGCGTTCGCGGTAAAGCCAATACACGAATTTCTGCTTGAGCTGACAAAATGGTATCGGCTTGCTGCAACAGGATTTTTTTTATTTTCTGTCTGATTGTCCCTGTATGCTCTCGAAGAAAATCATCTTCATAAATATTTAAAACATTCCAGCGACCTGTAGAACACAGCCATGATTTGCCCAAGTTTTCCGTTATTTGATCGGGATCAAAGCATAGATAACTCAACGATGCCTCGAAGTGATGTAGTTTGGGCGCAAAACGGCGATGCCTGATTTTTGCTTTTGCGATCGAAAGTGAATCATTAAACATATCATCACTCCCAATATCAATCAGATATCTTCAATAAAGGTTCGACTACACGTTCAGCACTACTTGCTCCGTCTTCATGGAATCCCCATCCCCAATACGCACCACAAAAGGAACTGCGATTTTTGCCATTTAGTTCATGCCAACGTGCTTGTGCTTGGATTGCTTTTTTGTCAAATACAGGATGTCGATAATGACGTTCGACATAAATCTTGTTTTTTGCAATTGGCATATTTGGATTGAGTGTCGAGAACACCTGTGTTTTGCACGGCAGCTTCTGCAAACTGTTCATCCAATAGGTAAATCCATAATGCACATTATTCACTTTAGATTTTTTATTAGACTGATCTTGGGCTGTCACATGCACATGCCAACTCGCCCACTGTGATCGACGTTTTGGCATGATCGAGCTGTCACTGTGTACGACCATAAAATTATCTTGATAATCGAAACAGCCTAATATATCTCGCTCGATTACCGAAGGATTTCGGATCAGCTTTAAAGTGTCATCCGCGTGACTGGCAAACACAACCCAATCAAAAGTTTCCTGATTTTTTTCGGTAATAATCGTAACGGAATCATCAGCTCGTATTACCTGTTGCACTGGGGCATTCTTCCACTGTATGGAAGGACAAGTCGCTCGAATTGCGTGAATATAAGATGCCGACCCACCTTTTACCGTCTGCCATTGCGGTCGATCTTTTAATTGCAACATACGGTGATGTTGAAAAAAACTCACCACAAACTTATAAGGGATTTTGCCCACTTGATCGACAGGACTTGACCAAAGTGCGCCACACATTGGATATAGATGTTCGTGTCTAAACACCTGAGAATAATCATTTCTATTTAAATAGTCTTCAATTGTTAAATCAGCATCACACTCATCTACCGAAACATCTTTATTGTCCTGATAAAAACGAATTAAATCAGACAACATGATCCGAAAGTTTTTATTTAAAAAGTTGTGTGGTCTGGTCAATAGTGACCATTTTTTTGAAGGGTTGTACTGTAGCCCTGTCACCTGATTATTAACTGAAAAACTCATATCACTGCTTTGAGCTTTTACTTGCAATTCAGCAATCATGGCACTGAATAAGGGATAGTTATAATCATTAAACACAATAAAACCGCTATCAACCGCCACGTTTTTATCATCAATCGATAAATCATGCGTATCAGTATGACCACCAAAATAATTTTCTTTCTCAAAGATAGTTACTTGATGCTGTTTAGATAATTTCCACGCAGCATACATGCCTGAAATACCAGAGCCTACGATTGCAATCTTCATCAAGACTCCTTGCTATGAATTTTATTTGAGTTCATTTTGAATTTTTTGAGTTGGTTTTTACGTGCAGTGTAAATACGTTGTGGCACAGGCTTTATCCCCCATATCAGTCCCAGCCAAGACATGACTTTTAAAAGATAATAGGTAATATCTATTTGCCACCAAAAGAAACCCTGTCTGGTACTACCTGCATAATAGTGATGGTTGTTATGCCATCCCTCACCTAATGTGATAATGGATAGGAATAGATTATTTCGACTATTGTCTGGGGTCTCAAAGTCTCGACTGCCATAGAGGTGCGCAAGCGAATTGATACATAAAGTCGCATGGATCAACAAAACAGTTGAAACAACAAAACCCCAAACCAACAACTGTAAACCCGATGTACCTAAGCTTGGATAAGCACCGGCTAACCACTCACCAAAACCGTAAATGGCCAAAGCTGTGATCAACACCACAGGCAAACTAAACCGATCTAGCCACACAATCTCAGGAAATTTAAGCCAGTCTTTGATCACTTCTTTACGGGTAGAAAAATTCTGCTCATTTAAAAACCAACCCACATGACTGTACCAAAACCCATGTTTTGATGAGTGCGGATCATGATCCGTATCGGTATATCGATGGTGATAACGATGATGTGCCGCCCACCATAATGGACCGCGTTGAGCGCTCATTGTGCCAATCAGCACAAAAATAAATTGTACAACTCGTGAGGTTTGAAATGTCTTATGCGATAAATAACGATGGAAAAATGCGGTAATTGCAAACATTCGAATAAAATAGAATATCAGCATGAAAAACACAGCAAACCATGAGACGCCGACCCAAAATACGGCTAAACACGCGAGATGCAATATAATAAATGGTAGAATTCTGAGCCACTGAATTTTGGGATCTTTTGAGGTTTTTGAAGTATCAAACTCATTTGTCTCGGAAGTATGCGTTATCGACCAACTGTCTATCCATCGCAGAAAAAATTTAAGCATTGATTCTTCCTGACCCATCTCTTTTTTATAGTTTTGATTTTAGTTAATTTGACATGAAATTTATGTGAAGCTCGAACGCAATTGATTAAGCTACTCAATGCATCATAGTATAAAATTATTGAATAAGCATATATTTTTGTTGATTTTTTATAAGAACAAACAAGATTGATTTAGACGAAGTATTGAAAAAACAGGATTGATAAATAAAAAGGCGAGTCATACATAACTCGCTTTTCTACCCTACTATCTTTTATTAACTTTTCAGATGAGGATTTTCTGGGATCAAATCATTTTCTAAATGCTCATCAAAGATATCAGTCAGCATACTGTCATAGCGTTTCGCGTTGTATTGCAAGAGCTTTTCTGCTTCGCCTGAGTCAATGAAACCAACCGATACTGCATCCGCAATGTGCTCTTCGAAAGTAAGCCCTTTAAACTGATCTTTGGATTCAGCTTTTTTAAACTTATTCCATAGGGGTTGCACAGTGAGCAGCATTTGGAATGTTGACTCCATTCTTCCCATCACATCATTTTCTTCAGTTGTATAATAAACATGTTTTTTCAACTCTTCTCGGAACGCATGTTCCTGTAAAAGTAATTGAGCAACATCTTGTTTAAGTTGATCCGAAGGTTTTGAAATAGGTCGACCAAATGGGAAACAAATCAATTTCACCAACTGAGCTGCAATCTTGACTGGAAAATTCTCGTAAAATCCGAAAAATGCTTCTTGTGCATTATATAACGCTTTATTTAATGCCAATTCTGCATGCTTCTGTTCAGCCTCAGTTCGTTGACCATTTTCATAATATTTTAAAATCGCAGTTGCGATGAATAAATAAGAATGGATATCAGCCAAACGTCCTGAAAGCATTTCTTTACGTTTTAAATCCCCCGCCAAAATACCGAGAGCCATATCTGCTGTTAAGGCAAAATCTGCACTCATACGGTTGATGATGCTGTAGTAAGGTTTTGAAAATTGATCAGACTGTTTAGAGCCATGATCTGAGCCACCTGTGATGCCAAATGCAACTGCTTTTGCTGCACGGTTGAATGTATAAGCAAGGTGTTTAAACAATAGTGGATTAAATTGTTTTAAGGCAGATGCTTTATCTTTCGATTGCAACAGCTGTAACTCTTCGAATAAATAGGGATGACAGCGCATCGAACCTTGACCAAAAATCATCAAAGAACGTGTCAGAATATTGGCACCCTCAACCGTAATCGCAACTGGAATTGATTGATAAGTCAACGCAAGGAAATTACGCGGCCCAAGTTGAATTGCACGTCCACCTACAACGTCCATACCATGATTAATGACTTTTCTCATCGCTTCAGTGGCATAGTACTTCGCCATCGCGGTCATTACTGCGGGTGTTCCGCCTTGGTTCAAACCACAGGTTACTAAGTAGCGGAATGACTCCAACATATAAGCATCACTGGCAATATCGCTGGTCGCTTCTTGCACACCTTCGAACTGCCCAACAGACACTTTGAACTGCTGACGAACACTGGCAAAAGCACCGACCAACAGATAACTCATTTCACCCGCAGCTGTTGCCAATGCAGGCAGTGAAATACCACGACCAACACCTAAACATTCCATCAGCATACGCCAGCCTTTACCTGCATTTTGCTGACCACCAATAATCCAATCGATCGGGATAAAAATATCTGTTCCTTCAACAGTACCATTCATAAATGGTGCACCGGGATTGTGCCTTGCTCCAATTTTTATGCCTTCGTGACTTGCAGGAATTAAGGCACAGGTAATGCCATATTCGACTTTGCTTTTGTCCCCTAACAAGCCATCTGGATCATGGAGTTTAAACGCCAAACCAATGACAGTTGCAATCGGTGCAAGTGTGATCCAGCGCTTGGAAAAATTCATTTTCAGACCAAGGACTTCTTGACCTTGATATGTTCCATAACACACCACACCTGTATCTGGAATCGCGCCCGCATCTGAACCTGCTTCTGGACTGGTTAAACCAAAACATGGTACTTCCGTTCCGTTTGCTAAACCGGGCAAATAACGCTGCTTCTGTGCTTCTGTTCCATAATGCAGCAACAACTCACCGGGACCCAGTGAGTTTGGAACCATACAACTCACGGCAGCCGTCAATGAACGCGAAGCAATCTTGCTCATAATTCGGCTTTGTGCAAAAGGCGAGAATTCTTTGCCCCCAAATGACTTGGGAATAATTAACCCTAAAAAACCTTTATCTTTGACGAATTGCCAAACTTCAGACGGCAAGTCTTTATCTTGGTGATGAATTTTCCATTCATCTAGCATTGAGCACAATTGCTGCACTTCATTATCTATAAATGATTGTTCTTCTACTGAAAGCTGAGGATAAGGATACTCATCAAATTTTTCCCAGTCGGGAGAACCCATGAATAATTCCTTTTCCCACCAGCTTGTGCCTGCTTCTAACGCCTCTCTTTCTGTGCTGCTCATACTTGGCATCGCTTTGGAGAGTATGTTGAAAGCGGGACGACTAATAAGGGCTTCACGCAAGGAAGGAATGAGTAAAATCACACTCATTATGATGATCGGTAATCCAATCAATAAACTCCACGGTGTAATAAAAACACTACACAGGATAGCGATGAGAATAGAAAGAATACTACCGGTTGTTCGATTGAGTTCGAAATAAAATACAGCCCACAGTATAACAAACTGAATCAACAAGCTAAGCAATATCAATAGTAGAGTCATGGTTGCTCCTTTGCCTTGAACTTGAACTGAGAAAAATGAAGTCTAATTAATTAACGTTATGTTTGAATCTGGTCTTAAATGAGTAAAATAGAATTTAGTCTTAAGTGAGTGAAGAAGGAGTGAAATTTTATTGTACAGAGAGTTTTTTTATTTTCCCTATAAGCTACCAAACATTACATAATTCTTGCAAAACAAAACCTAAGTAAAAAATAGTAATTATTTTAATAGCTCATCTGTGATGCAATTTTATATCAACAGATTTATTTAAAGCACAAACAAAAAAATATAATAAATAGATAGATGAACAATAACTTAAAACTATAGATTCACTGGCGATATCAATGAGAAATATCAACAAATAGCGACCTTTTAGAGCACGTCTCGCATCAACAAGGTCAATCACATTAAAAAAAAATCATTATTTTCACAATAAATTATTCTATGACTAAATATATAATTTTTTTATTTAAAGAAAATACTAATAGAATTTTTTAGCCTCCGTGAGCATATAAGTTAAATGAGATCATGTTATCCCAGTGCTTGATTTAAAGATCTAGGCATTGCCTACTACAAAATAGCTTAGAACCTATCTGACTACTCAGATAACCATTAAAACTTTAACACTGAGATATCACTATAGCTGGATAATAAAAACTAGAGTTCCCTATTTATGCAATTACAACTTTTAGAAAACTCTAGCTCGCAAACAGTTATAGATCGTAAACCACTTTCATCACTCTTCAGACTTTTTGTATTTACTTAACGATCATATCCGCCCATTCAACAAACGGGTTATCAAACTTTTCCCATTCTTCTGCACCTAATGCCATTTCGTCATCAGTTAATAAACAAGCATCGAATTGTTGGATTAAATTTGATTCATCCATATCCATACCAATCAATACGATTTCTTGACGTGCGTCACCGGTTAACTCATCCCAGTTTTTCTCTATGGCTTCACGACTGGGTTGATCTTCAGGCCAATGCTCATCACCTACAGCCGCCCACCAATAACCTGCGACACCATGTCGCGCCATCGCGCCTGCCTGAGACCAAGTGCCTGCAAATTCAGGATTAGATGCCAACCAAAAGAAGCCTTTTGAGCGAATAACGCCTTTCCATTCTGAGTTTACAAAATCAAAAAAACGCTGGGGATGAAAAGGTTTTCTGGCACGATAAACAAAACTGCGAATGCCATATTCTTCTGTTTCAGGAGTATGCTCACCTCTGAGCTCTTTTAGCCAACCCGGCGCTTGCGCCGCTTCATTAAAATCAAAGAGATTGGTATTTAAAATACGATCTAAATTTACTTGGCCAAAAGCTGAAATTTCAATTTTTGCTCTCGGATTGAGTGAATGTAAAATTCCAAATAACTGTTCTTTTTCTTGAGCATTAATTAAATCAACTTTATTTAATACGATCACATCACAAAACTCGATTTGATCAATCAAAAGGTCAACCACATTTCGCCCATCTTCTTCACCCAGTGATTCACCACGCGATTGCAAACTGTCGAGTGAACTATAATCCTTTAAAAAATTATAAGCATCGACCACCGTGACCATGGTATCTAGACGAGCAAACTCACTCAGTGAAACGCCATTTTCATCTTCAAAAGTAAAAGTTTCAGCAACAGGTAATGGCTCGGAAATTCCTGTAGATTCAATTACCAGTTGATCGAAACGATTATCTTCAGCTAAGCGACGCACTTCAATAAGTAAATCTTCTCGCAAGGTACAACAGATACAACCATTACTCATTTCAACGAGCTTTTCATCTGTACGAGATAACTCTGCCCCGCCTTCACGAACTAAAGCGGCATCAATATTGACTTCTGACATATCATTCACGATCACGGCGATTTTTCGCCCTTCACGATTATTCAATATATGATTGAGTAACGTGGTTTTTCCTGCGCCTAAAAATCCTGATAATACGGTGACAGGAAGTTTAGATGGAGTGGCTAAAGAATGATTCATTGGCTTTCTCACTTTTTAAATTTGCTGGGCTTCATGTTTGGAAATACATGAAAAACATTGACCTAATACTTCTAAATATGGGTATTTAGGATTGAATCTTTTGGCTTTGATAGATGATTCCACGCAGTTTTTAAGTTGTGGAATAGCAAGGGTTTGTACTTTTTGGCATTCGGTACACACGGTAAATAATTGATAACTTGCTGTGAGTTCAGCTCGATTCAGAACATACATATTTAATGTATTGAGTTTTACGATGAGACATTGATCAGTGAGCTTTTTAAGAATTCGATAGATTTGGATGGGGGCTTGAAAACCATAGGGTTTTGCCTTTTCCAACAACTCATAAGCACTCATGGCTTTGTTTTCTGCTTTTAATATCGCTAAAATATTTTGCTGAGCTATGGTTAATTTCATTGCGATTTACTCATTGTTATTATTAGAGAAATTATTGATACATGGCGATGAGGTATAACGATGATCGACACCCCATGTCCGATATCCCGATGCATCAATATGGATTTGTCCTGATGCATAAACACCTAACCCCATATTCAGTGCTGCGCCTTGATCTAGCCAAAACTGGCAAAGTTTAGTTTTTGTTTTCTCGATACGGATTTGTTCAATCGAATCTGGACTTTCACTGCCAATACGAAAATCGAGTGCCGCATTAAAGACGTGTTTTGATGCGCCCGCTCCGCCAGCACATTGATTTAAAGCATAGTTTCGATAGACTGATGTCACCGTGAACTGATCAATCAGCTTTTGTTCTATCAATTGATTAAGAATATTCAAAGTTGGAACAATGTTCCTCCATAGTTCTCTCGGTGGAACTTCATATTCAGCATAATTGCATTTCTGCCAATCTCTCGCTGTCTGGAAAAATTCAAAATTTGGAATATAAGAAGAAATGCCCTGACGGTTTAAAAAACTCTTGTATGCCAAAATTTGTTGTTGATGATTCGCTTGGGCGATCCATTGGAGGTAAGAAGATGGAATACGCTTTTCTTGTAGAATAATTTTTGCAATAGCATGTTTCTGTTCAGTCTTTAATTCTGGATTCAACTGAGCAGCTTTATTGGGGTAATGACATGCAGAAAGACAGCAAATGAATCCGAGAAAATAGATTTTGTTCATTTTGATTCTTCAGAGTCTCTCAAGTTAAATTAACTACGCAGCGATCTTGTAGATGCTTACTGCAATGTTATAACATAACAACAAGCATTACAACGTAAGCAAACAAACAAATGAATCTTGTTCTTCCAGATATATCTGCTGAATCTACCTTACCAAAAGCATATAGCCATTCCCTTGATTGGGTCGGTATGGAAAACATTGCGCTACCAGTACATATCGAAAATACACGTTGCCCAAGCCAAATCAATGCCTTTGTCAGCCTAGATGATCCTTTCGCCAAAGGGATCCACATGTCACGCCTATATACCCGACTTTTAGAACTGACCAAAATCAGCAATCTCAGCCTATTTGATATCAAACATGTTTTAAAAGACTTCTTAGAAAGCCACAAAGGTTTATCTGAACATGCCAAAATCGAAATTCATAGTGAGCTTTATATCGAAAGACCCGCATTGATTAGTAATTTATCAGGCTGGAAAAGTTATCCTTTTGTGCTGTCTTGTCAACTTCTAAAGGATCAATTTGAAGCGAGATTAAAAGTCGAGATTCCCTATTCTTCGACTTGCCCTTGTTCTGCGGCGCTCGCTAGAAATATTATTCAACAACGATTTCAAACGGCATTGGCTAATCAAGAAATCAGTTTAGATCAGCAACAAATCGTGGACTGGCTCAATACCACGGACGCGATCGCAGCGACACCGCATAGCCAAAGAAGCTTTGCCATTCTCAATTTCAAACTCGATCAAAATATTAAACACATCCCTTTAATTTTATTCATTAATCAAGCTGAACAGTCACTCATGACAGCCGTGCAAACTGCGGTAAAACGTATTGATGAACAAGCATTTGCAGTCGCCAACGGTCAAAACCTTATGTTTTGTGAAGATGCATTAAGACGTTTATATAGCACATTTCTAAATCATCAAAATATCAAAGGCTTCAATTTTAAAGTCATTCATGCCGAAAGTTTGCATGCACATGACGCGGTGGCTCGGGGTTCATGGCAATGGTAAAACTGCCAATTTTTGAGCGCATGGAATACGGTGCCTTAGGACAAAAGTTTGATTTCAACAGTGTTTTTGAGCAGATCAAGTGGAATCAAGATGGCCTGATCCCTGCCATCACGCAAGATCACCATACCAAAGATGTACTGATGATGGCTTGGGTCAATGCCGAATCTTTAATCGAAACATTGACAACAAAACAAGTGTGTTACTGGTCGCGCTCACGTAAATGTTTGTGGCGAAAAGGTGAAAGTTCAGGTCATCGGCAGCATTTGATTGAAGCCAGACTTGATTGTGATGGCGATAGCCTTTTGTTTTTGGTCAATCAAATCGGCCCTGCTTGCCACACCCAACGCCCTAACTGTTTTTATCTTGGTCTGAACGGTGATCAGGTCGAGATATTAACCCAACCGATGATTTAACTTTTTTAAAGTGGTAATTCTATGCTTCGTAAAAATCCATCTGGTCATCTTCCTGTCATTGATCAATCTGCTTATGTCGATCAAACCGCGATTATTTGTGGGAAAGTGATTGTTCATGCCAATGTGTTTATTGGACCCTATGCGGTGATTCGAGCAGATGAAACTGATGAAAATGGAGAAATGGAACCGATTATTATCGGCGCAAATTCCAATATTCAAGATGGCGTGGTGATTCACTCCAAAGCTGGTGCAGCAGTGACAATTGGAGAAAACTCATCGATTGCACATCGTTCGATTATTCATGGTCCTTGTGAAATTGGTCGCCATGTTTTTGTTGGTTTTAATAGCGTTTTATTCAACTGCAAAGTCGGTGATCATAGTGCGATTCGACATAATGCGGTGGTTGATGGGCGTGATTTACCGAGTCACTTTTATGTTCCTGCCATGAGCTATATCAATCCTAAAACAGATTTAAGCCAATATCCTCCTGTTGATGTTTCGATCAGTGAATTTTCTGAAAGTGTGGTCAGCACCAATATCGAGTTAATCAAAGGTTATAAGGCGTTGCACAATGAGTTTTAAACAATTTCCCAAGATCATTATTCGCAATGCCAATCTAGTGAATGAAGATAAACAGTATATTGCAGACGTGCTGATTCAAGATGGACGAATCGAGAAAATCGCTAGCAATATCACAGGTATTTTCAATGCGAAAACCATTGATGCCAATGGTGCTTGGCTGATTCCTGGCATGATTGATGATCAAGTTCATTTTAGAGATCCTGGCTCACCGCAAAAAGGCAGTATCGCATCGGAATCTATGGCAGCAACGATTGGGGGCATTACCAGTTATATGGATATGCCCAATACCAATCCCGCGACATTGAACTTAGAAACCTTAGCGCAAAAAAAGCAGATTGCTGCACAGCACAGCATGGCCAATTATGCATTTCATTTTGGTGTGAGTTCTGACAATTTAGACACTATTGAACAACTTGATCCAAAATTGGTCAGTGGCGTCAAAGTGTTTATGGGTGCCTCAACTGGCAATATGCTGGTCGATGATCCTCAAATTCTTGAACGGTTGTTTGCCAATGTACCGACTATCTTATTGACCCATTGTGAATATACGCCTCGGATTAAAGATCAGGAACGACTTTATTTGGAAAAACATGGCGAAGATATTCCAGCAGCAATGCATCCTAAAATTCGAGATAAACAGGCTTGCTTTGAAAGTTCTCGAATTGCTGTGTCCTTAGCTGAGAAATATGGAACTCAACTGCATGTGTTACATCTGACCACAGCCAAAGAGTTATGTTTATTTAAAGATCTACCTTTAAATCGAAAACATATTTCTGCCGAAGTTTGTATTCATCATCTTAGTTTTGATGATTCTGACTATGCTGCACTTGGACATTTAATTAAATGTAATCCAGCAATCAAAACCCAACAAGATAAAGAAGCGCTGATCAATGCAATATCAAACAGCAACCGTTTGGATATTATTGGGACTGATCATGCACCCCATACTTGGGATGAAAAACAGCAACCGTATTTGAATGCTCCATCGGGACTACCACTGGTTCAACATGCACTTCCTGCACTAATGGAACTGGTCGCGGATGGCAAACTCAGCATCGAAACAATGGTACGTAAAACCTCTCATCAAGTGGCTGACTTATTTAAGATCAAAGGTCGTGGTTATATTCGTGAGGGATATTGGGCTGATCTCGTTTTACTTAGAGAAAATACGCAACGTATCGCTGTGAAAGATCAACGAAATTACATGAAGTGCAATTGGAGTCCTTTCCAGGATAAAACTTTCCGTTATGAGGTTGATACCACTATTGTTTCAGGACAACTTGCGTGGCATCAACAACAATTGTTTTTAAGTTGTCGAGGAAAAGCACTAGAAATTGATCGATAGAAAGGATATTTGATTAAATTCCGAACTCGCTTGCTCTACAATTTTTAGTCCAGTTCTGGTCTGCTCAACGGTGTAAGTACTATATTGCCCCGTTGAAACTAGACCAAATTGAAGTTGAGTTCTTAAAATTAAGAACATCTCATTTCTCTCATCGATCAATACGGGATTGATGATTTGTAAGTTTTCTACAAATTGTTGTGCAAAAAAAGGATTATTTAGCTTTTCAGGACGATTTATTTGAATATCAAAGAACTGAAATTCGTATCAGGAATTTGTTTAATATGAAGAATTTCTGGTTGCGTATTTTTGAGTTGCATATTCGTCATCTCATTATTCTGCTTTTTAGAGACAGCCGAAGATATTCCACTCACTAAACAAACAAGTACCGTTAAATAATATAAAAATCTTAATTTTTTTTCTTCAAATAATCCTCTTCGTCCATAATCTCCCATTTACTATTTGGGTCATCTACTGCAATTTGTATATTTGCATTATTCTTTAAAATTCTAATATTTTCTTTATCAACTTTTCCATCTAGTTCAAATAGTTTACTTTGAGCCGCCTGTAACCCAAGCTCATTTGCTAAAGTATAATAGGCATATGCAAGATTAAAATCCTGTTTTACTCCATCACCTTTTTCATATAATGAAGCTAAATTGTAAGCAGCGCGAGGTTCTCTATTTTCTATTGCTTTTTTATACCAATATTCAGCTTGCTTTTTATCTTTTTTTACATACACACCTTGCTCAAAGAAAATCCCTAAATTATATTGGGCTTCAGGATTACCTAGTTCAGCAGCTTTTTCAGAAAAAATAAACGCTTTTTCATAGTTTTCTTGATCCAAGTACATTTTTGACAAACCTTCATATGCCCGTGAAGGATTATCTTGGACTCCTAATAAATACCAACTCTCTGCTTTTTCAAAATCTGGTGATCGACCAAAATCCTTAATTCTATATAATTCTGCTAAGTTCAATTTAGCATCTTTGTTACCATACTTATTTGCTTCTAAAAAATATTCCTCAGCCTTCTGAAAATCCTTATATTTTCCTAAACCAGCAAAGTAAATCATGCCTAATGAGTTTATAGCTTCATGGTTATTGGATTTTTCAGCCTTTTCAAACCAATAGTAGGCTTTATCATAATTAGGCTTGATATTATCTAAACCATTTAGATAGACCCATCCCATTAGATTCTCTTTTTCATCTAAAGATAGATCTTTTAAATTCAAAATTTCACACTGCTTACTGCTACTTCCTGCTAATTTACACTCTTCCTCGAGCGTAGGGAACTTGTCCTGTTTATTCAAATTTGTACAAGCAATTAAGCTACATACGACAACGCTTATAGCGGAAATAAACAGAACTTTATTTTTGAGCATTATTATGCTATCTCTTATAAATTACAGAAAATTATTTGAATACTTACTGTTTTATCTTTTCTTTAGCACTTGAGATGCCTTGCTCATATGCTTTATTAAAATAAAACTGAGATAAACTTTCATTTAACTTATTATAATCTGGAGATGAATATATGACTCCTAAGTTATAAGATGCTTGTCCTTTACTCATTTTACTAGCTAATTCAAAATACTTAATAGCTCGATCCACATCTTTAGGGATACCATTACTATTTATCAAATTAATACCCAAATTTAAAGCAGCCTCAGCATTATTTAATGATGCAGATTTTTCCCAGTAATTATTACAAATTTTATAGTCTTGTTTAACAACCACACCTTCGCAATATATCAACCCTAACTCAAATAGGGAAAGAGCATCATTTTTTTCGGCTGCTCTTTTTAAATAATTTAACCCTTCTTCAACATTTCCTTCTTCAATATAAATAGAGCCTATAGAGCCCATTGCATCAACATCATTCAACTTAGCAGCTTTAAGATAATATTTTTTTGCATTTTCTATACTTTTTTTAACTCCAGTTCCAGTATAGTACTTAAAACTAGCATTATACATAGCGGAGACATTTCCATTATCTGCCGATTTTTTTGTCCACTCAAATGATTTTTTAGCATCATAAGTTCCACTCAGCGCTTTAAAATAAATATCAGCCAATATTAGTTGAGCATCACTATTACCCTCTTTTGCCAAATTTTCATAAATAGGTTCGAGTCTTTTATAATATTCTTTCTTTTCATCTGAGTTTGATAGCGCAGCTTCTGCTTGTGATCTTAACTGCTCAGCTTGTTCAAATGTCATATTTAAATCAGATGATGTATTTGAAGCATTACAAGCAGTAATACATATACTTACAGCGAGACTCACCAATAATTTCTTTTTCAGCATTCTTATGCAATCTCTTAAAATTTCATTTTGAATGACTAATATCTCTCAAAACACTTATTTGATAATTAAACAAGTAATTTAACTAATCTCATCGGATCTCTCATTAGGTTAGACCATTAGCATATTTATCAACAGGCTAAAAAGCCCCAAGCTATATAGAATACGCTTCATAGGGGCAAAGTCAGTTTGAGTAAATAGACCAAACTACTTATCATTCTCCATAAGAAGTTTTATATCATCTGGTATTGATGCATCTGGTATTTCATTATTCTTTATTTGACGTAAATAATTTTTAGCAATTTCTTCATTATTACTTGCAGCAAGTGTTAGCCACTTTTCCGCTTTTACCAAATCTTGAGTTACTCCATTAGTTCCAAAAAAATAGGCTGTGCCTAAATTCAGCTGAGCAAGCGAATATCCTTTTGATGCAGCTAACTCCGACCAATAAATGAATTTCTCTCCACTTTTTGGTACTCCATCACCAAATGCATATAATCCAGCCAATTCATTTTGGGCAATTACATCCCCACTTTCAGCAGATGCTTCTAAAAATTTTAAATAGTTTTGATTATCACCAGCTTCAGAATATTTCTTTGCTTTTTGATAAGAGTTTTTTTCACTTGATTCAATTTTCTCTGAATCAGGAATCTTGTCTGTTGATGTACCATTACTACAACCACTTACAAGCAATAAGGTTAAAAAAATAGAATAAGAAAACTTCATTTACAGACTCCAAAAAATTAAAAACTTGACGGAAACCATTGAGAACTCGGAGGTACGTTTAAATAAACAGGGTTTTCTTTTTGATATCTCTCTCCAAGCTCCTGTAATCTCTTCATTTCTTCATCCCTTCTTTTCTTACACTCACCTTCGCATTTCGCCTCAACTCTACAGTCTTCAAAGTGTTGAGAGGTCACTCTTGATACTCCTAAAACAGAACCTGCAGAAGCAGTATATCCTCGTGAAAAAAAAGTAAGAACACCGTTAGAAAGTGCCGATCCTAACTTTGTTTTACCTATTGCTATACCTTTGATAAAGCTAACTCCAACAGAGACTTCTGACCAAGTTCCATTAAATACACCAGGATCAATCGTTTTTTTGTCATCTTCAAATGATACACTTTCCGAGCCAACAGCTCCAACTGCTAGGCCTTTTCCTTCAGTACCACCGGTAGCATAAACTACAACCCTCGCTCTACGCCCGTTTATACACTCACTTCGAAGTTCATATTTAACTCCTGATACAGGCCCACCTGAAACTTGATAAGAAGAACCACTCCACTCTACTAATCCCAAGGGATCTACTAGTTGATGAGGATTTCTAACATATTTAAATACATTAAATCCACCATTTAACCCAATCGGATCTTTACTCACATATCTTGCATTATAGGGTTCGTAATAACGGTAACGGTTATAGTGCAATCCTGTTTCTTGATCGTAATATTGACCTTGGAATCTCAGATTACTTTGTTCAAATGGATTATCTTGATTTACCGACTTAATCTCCAATGCAGTACCCCAAGTATCTTGGGTAATTTCCCAAACACACTCACCTCTAGCATTGGTCATAGTTTGTGGCGTACCGACTTGATCACAATGGTAAAAAGCGATCTGTTCTAAATCCACTCGATTTTTACGAGTATCATTGCGCCATACAGGATCTTTATAAACCGAATAAGGTTTGCTTTGAAATTCACTATAATCAGGGGTTTCAATCAGTTGAATAAAACCATTATATCCTGCTTGTAACAATGGAACAAAACTATCAGGTTCATAGATATAGTGCTTGGTAAAACTATTTTGCTCTGATTTGAGGGATTCCCAAATCATCAAATCACCATCCCAACCAAACAGGGTCAGCGCATCTACCGTTTTCTTATAAAGTCTGCGCCCAAATACGTCATAGCCATAGTCCGTGGCTTGACCATTGTGATCACTGCGAATCAGTCGATTTTGATTATCCCATGTCAGTTTAAGCGTTTTACCTGCTTGTTTAGTCTCTATGACATTGCCTTGTGCATCGTAGTGGTAATGTTTTCCTTGATAGCTTCTGACCAGATTATTTTTAATTTGTGCCGTACTAGATGCGGATACAGGGTCGATCAAATTACCCGCAGGGTCAAAGTTAAAACTCTCAGTTTTATGTGCGCTTTGTGTCGTGATTAAGCGTCCAATTGGGTCGTATTGATAATTAAACTTACCCAAACGGCTATCTTCAACTTGGTTTAGTAGGTAGTTTTGGTCGTAATGATAATGTCGATGCGCTTGGTACTGTAAATAGTCTTGCGTTTCTTGTTCAGGCTGAATCAGTTGTGAACTGAGTAAGCCAACGTCGTTATAGTGTTTAGTTTGGATGAGTCCATTTGCCAATAGCCGTGTTGTTTCTCGATGTAAGTCATCTCGTTGGAATGAAACCACGTCTTGTTTATTTAAGGCAATGGCATATAAATGTCCTGAGCCATAACTCAAATTGGCTTGTTCCTGTCCATCTGGACGGATTGTTTTAACTAGATTACCAAGTTCGTCATATTCATAACGTAAGACTGCAGTAAGTGGACGAAGCCCTGCGATTTTGTAGTGCTGATGCTCTCTCACCAATTGCCCAAGTGCATTGCGATAAAAATCAATTTGGCTAACCTCATTACTGGCTCGGCTCAGTTGACTGTTCAGGTTGTAATCAAATTGTTCTGTTTGCTTCTTTCCCGTATTTAAATGGGTAAAGCTTTTCGATGCGATTTGTCCATCTGCGTAATAATCAAATTGGGTCAAGATATTGGGCTGTCGGATTTCAGATAACCTGCCACTCTCATCATGATAGCTATAGTGTTTTTCTTCTCCATCAAAGGCTTGTTCACGTACCAAATAACCATATTGATTGTAATCAAACAAATATTCTGCTTGGTTTTGGTTGATTAGTTTTTTGATGCGCCCTTGTTTATCCCATTGATAGCCAATGCGATGTCGATTAGCATCGATGCGTTGTTCGAGTAATCCTGTGGCATTGTATTGGTACTCAGTCACTAAACCTTTAGTATCAATATGTTTGAGTAAACGCCCTTCTTCATCATGTTCAAAATGTTCTTTTAATCCATCAGGGTAAACAATACTTTGGAGTTGTCCTTTGTCTCGACCTTGAGTGCTGTAAAGGTACTGCACGACCTTATTATTTGCAGTTTGTTCAGCAGTTAATGAACCCTCTTCATCGTATTCCCAAGTACTGCTTTTGCCTGAGCAATCAGTATAGGAGGTCATTTGTCCTAATTCATTGTATTGAATTTTTTTGCTGCCGCCTTTGGCATCAATCACTTCGATCAATTGATTATCATTGTTGTATTTATATTGGGTGATATGCCCCAAAGGATTTATTTCTTTGCTGATATTACCCTTAGCATCATATTCTCGTTTCCAAATATTGCCTTCAGGATCTTTTGTTTCGACCAAATTGCCTTGCTCATCGTAGGCAAAACGGATTACCCCGCCATTTGGCTGTACGATTTTGATGAGTTGATCTTGATCATTGTATTCTTGTTGTGTCTCACGTCCTTCAAAATCAATTTGACGAGTAATACGTTTTTGACTATCACGGCTGTACCACGATTCACGTCCATCTGCTAAACGAGTACGATAGGTAAATCCATTCAGATCAAAATAGTAATAGGTCGGGACATCGTAGGCGTCATAAAAAGCAACTTGGCGTAAGCGAGGATGCCATTTGAGTTTGGTATGGTAACTACCATCATCTGCCCATTCTTCAATCGCTTTGGCTTGGGCGTCGGTTGATTCATAGCGAATATTTTGCCCACGTCCTGTGCGATCGGTATAGCGTGTGAGTTGATGGAAATGGTTGTATTCATAGTTTCGGACATGACCATTTTGATCAATGGCTTCAATTAAATTGCCTTGGGTATCATATTGATAACGCGCTAAAGGCTCAACCTGTCCATCAATAAATACAGCAATGATTTTAACTTGCTCATTAAAAGCAAATTTTAATTGGTGTTGAGCATGTTCTAATTGGAAATCAACGCTTTGCAGATAGGCAATTTCATCAAATAGTAGATAGCTTAAAACGATCTTTTCTTGTGTATTTTCATTAAATTGTTGAATCAACTGATAAGGCTGACCAGCCGAAAATTGATGAAATTGAAAAGACCATTCTCCACCGAAGTTTAGTATTAAATCACCATCTTCGACTGGTTGTACGGTTATTCCTTCAAATGGTACTTCATAAGCTTCAAATGGGATTGAAGCAGGGAATTGATGTTTCCGCCCTTTACTGTCTATAAATAAATAGCCTTGAGCATTGGGTTGAATCATGTTGGAAAATGGCATCATCCAACGTGCGCCAATCATGCTTCGATCAAACTCACCCATTTGTGAGCTGTATTGGCGAATAAAGGAAAAACCAATTTTAGGTAAATAAAAATCTGCATGCTGCACTCGTTCAGCACCAATTGAATAGCTAATACTTTGCCCAGTATCTGACCCTTTGCCCTCACATGGCGGAGCATTTAAAGCATCGGCTTGTAAACTCACGAACTCTAAAATATCCCCTTTGGTATGCCGTTCATATTCCCCCGTTTGATTCATCGGCACACTAGCGCTGCCTTTATTTTCTAACGCTTTTATTGCTTTCAAAGTTTCTTGTATTAACCATGCCAAAGTATACTTTTGGCTGGGATTTGCTTGTTGTTGTAATACTTGTGCAAGTGTGGTGATCGCTTGAGTTGCTTTTTGCTGTAAACGACTTTGAATATTCGGCTCAATCTTCGGTGTCAGGTTTGCTTGGCTCGGTGTTCCGATCAGATCAATTAATGGCACTGCCCAATTGCTAAATTTAAGCTTGGGGTCCCGTTTCTCTGCCGAAGCACCTATTGGAGCTGCAACACCTGCATTAATAGCTGCAGTTGGGGTTGCCATACTCTGCAAAACACTTGCACCCAAAGTTGCAGCTTGGGTCAGCAGCCCACTTAACTTTGCTTGTGTTTCTTTTAAAAATACTTCTAAATCCCCTGCAACCATTGCATTAAGATGTAAGCCTAAACGCTTAATATCAGCTTCTTTAATTTTCCCATTTTCAGGATATAAACATTCTGCCATTACACCAAACATTGGTCGTAACGCCATACGAGCATGTGCTTCATTATTCGGTTCAGGAAACAATCCGATTAAATTTGCGCCGAGTAAAGCCCCACGCTGCATATCAGCATCACCAGTCTGCGGTGTTGTGGCATATAAGAGTAAATCTAAGACACTACCCGTTAATGCAAAAATATTAGCAACTGTAGGGACATTGGCATTGCTTTTGACTTGTCCTAGTGAGGTATTGCCACAGACCTGTAAATACAGTTGGATTTGATGTGCGATCACCTGTAAGTCAGTGACATCCCGAGTACTTTCTAAGTTAAATACTGCGAGTTCAACAGCGGGTTGTTTTGTTGTTTCTGCCTGTTGTGTCTTTTCAGTAGTCATTAATATAAAACCTTTAATTCATTAAATTACATCAATACTTTGACTTAAACTCAGTATTTCTTTTCATCTGATCTACTTTTTAAGCTTTGTAAATGTATCCATAACACCATATTGAATCGGAGAATCAACTTTAGTGAATTGAGTAAGTTTTGCTGAGGCTTGATCGTTAAAAAAATCCATTCCCTGCGCTTTAATCATTTCAACAGATTGGTTTGGGTTTTTCACAACCTGCCCAAGGCTTCTGATTTGATCTGGGGATACATTTAAATTAAGTTGATTCGAGATCGCACTAAAAGCTGTATCTGTCACTTGGCTTTTGATTTGTCCCACAGTTTGGTCAACTAAATTATTGACTGTGTTTTTTCCAAGGTCTTTTAAACTATTTTTGTCCAGTGAAAGAAAACTATCTTTTAACTGTGACATAGTATTTTGACCCAATGAACCCAAAGCATTTTTCATCAATCCTGCAACACCAGAAACAGGCTCAGCCCATGTATAATCACGGCTAAAATCACTACTTTGCATCCATCCACTACTGTCATCTTTATCAAAAATCACTTTCGCTGGACCGGGTGCAATGCCTGTCACTTGAGCAAAACCACTTCCATCAAGCTTGCCTGTAATTTGCTTACCTAATGAATCAATTACTTTATAACTATTTTGCTTAAAGAAGTTTTCGCCGCCATAGCTTCTCAATAATTCCAATGCCCCTTTCATTGGTTTGGCTTTCGGTAACTGAGGAACATTAGCACTTGCACTCGCTCCCGCAGCAAACAAATGCTGCCCCGCCTTGACCTCGAACTTGCCACCTGTGGTCGGAAATACGCCAGAACCATTAATCTTGATCTGAGAACTGCCTGCCGTAATAACGATCTCTTTCGGACTGGTGATATAGATGGCATCTTCCGTTGAAATGATTTGTATATCTTTACGGGCAATAAAGTCAGCAGCATCATCTTGTGCCTGTATCTCAAACTTACCTTTTGCTGCAACTTGTTTAATCCCAGCTTGTGCTGCAAATAGACTGATCTTTTGACTGGCTTGGGCGATTAAATTCTTTTGTGTGGTCAGGTTAATGCTATCCCCTGCAAATTGGTTCAGTTGTCCATCCGCAGAAAGGTGTATGTCTTCTGAGGTGCTGAGTCCAATGCCATTTGGGGAACTGAGTAGTAATAAGGCTTTGTTGAATTTGGCAATATCCTGTTGGATGTCTTCTGCAAAGCTTTTGAGTTGTTCTAAAGCTTCGAGTTCATCCGTTTGTTGGTTCTTTGCCACTTCACTGAGGGCTTTGGCATTGTTCTGGTTGCCTTCCAGTTGTTGTTTGGCTGTTTGCGCTTCGAGGTGTTCGCCTTGTGCTTGTTGTTGTGCATGGGTGCTGATCAGTAAGCCTTCTCCTG
>NZ_RDNY01000007.1:0-205399 GCF_003687745.1 Acinetobacter sp. 2JN-4
CTTCCCGAACTCAGAAGTGAAACCTCTTCGCGCTGATGGTAGTGTGGCACTTGCCATGTGAGAGTAAGTCATCGCCAGCTTTTAAATTCTAAACACCCCAGTCTCGTAAGAGGTTGGGGTGTTTTTTTATGGCGCATAGAAAATAATAGATAACTTTAAGGCCCAATTTAAGGGCCTTAAAATTTAAATAGAGAAAAATTTATTTAGTATTGATATTAGGACTGGCATGATTTTCTATACACTTTTATCTGGTATTGGCGCGGTCTATTTATGTTTCTTAATGTGGAGCAGATTGAAAAAATCCAAGCAAAAATATCAAGCACCTAGAATAATTCGTAAATGGGTCCTTGATAATCCTGAAGGAGAGCTTTATGAAGCTTTTATCACATCTGATAAGAAAGTCTGGTCTGCTTGCGGGCGTTATGCACATTCTTCTGGTTCAGCGAGTACAACTTGGTCTGATTTTCTCTCAGGCGATTTAAATGAACTTGTGCAAAGTACTATGGGGCAGAAAGTGCTTGAAGAAATGTTTGAATGTCTTAAGCAACAAAATATAAAGTAGTTGATACTTCCTCACCATAAAAAGAAGCAATCTGCTCTGATAAGTGTTTCCATTTAACTCGAACTATCATTTTCAAGAGAGCGTTGAGGTTAAAGTAGACTTCGTATTACAATAAATATTTATACTTTCGCTAGTTTTTTGAACAAATAAGTCAGTAGAAAAGAATTTTCCTTGTAGGCGTAAACATTTCTTTATGTTATAAATAATTTTATAGGCATGTTTTTTGCTTGATTTTTGAAGGAAGATTTTATGAGATTATCTGTTGGGTTGAAAGTTACGAATAGTCTATCGCTAACTCCTCAATTGCAGCAGGCGATTCGACTCTTACAGCTTTCAAGTTTAGAGTTAGAGCAAGAAGTACAAATACAATTAGATAGTAACCCGTTACTGGAAAAAATTGAAGAGATTGGCACAACAGAAAGCTTATCTACATTAGAGCCAGCGGAAAATGCGGATTTAACAACAGAACTTAATGCTGATCATCTACCAAATGATTTACCCGTTGATACAGAATGGGATGATATTTACACCCATCAGTCTACAGCTTTAGGATCACCTGAGTATGAAGAACGAGAAGATAATCGACAGGTTCAACATAATCTAAAAGAACATATTTTAGAACAAGTTAATTTATTACATTTTTCTAATATAGATAAGTTGATTGCATATTGTTTAGTAGATTCTTTAGATGATAAAGGATTCCTAGATGCTGATTTAGATGAAATTCTGTTTGCCGTAACGCGCATATTGCAAGAAATGGATAGTGAGGAAGAGGTTGAATTAGATGAAATCGTTGTTGTTCTTAAACATATTCAACATTTAGATCCAGTTGGTGTCGGTTCGCGAAACCTTGCAGAATGTCTTATGATTCAACTCGAAAGTTTGAACGAAAAATCTCCTTATGTGGCTGAAGCAAAGAAGCTTCTGAAGAGTTATGAGCTGCTCATTGCAAATGATTTAAATAAGCTGTTAAAACAAACGGGCCTATCTAAAGAGCAGTTAAAAAGTGCAGTTGATTTATTAAAAACTTTGAAGCCTTATCCTGGTTTAGAGTTCAATCAGCAAGAATCTGAATATCAAGTTCCAGATGTCGTTGTTGCTAAAAAAGATCTACATTGGCAAGTGCAACTTAATCCTGATGTCATTCCAAAATTGAGAATCAACTCCTTTTATTCCAGCATGATTCGTCGTGCTGATCAAAGTGATGATAATGTTTATCTACGCAATCAGATGTTGGAGGCTAAAAATTTCATTAAAAGTGTTGATGAGCGTCATAAAACATTATTAAAAGTCGCGACGTGCATTGTTGAACATCAAAGAGCATTTTTAGAGTTGGGACCTGAGGCGATGAAGCCTTTGGTGTTGCGTGATGTAGCTGAAGAAGTTGAACTACATGAGTCGACAGTGTCTCGCGTGACAACCAATAAATATATGCTGACACCACGTGGACTTTTTGAATTGAAATATTTCTTTTCAAGTCATGTCGGAACAACGGCAGGTGGGGAGGCTTCTTCCACAGCGATTCGAGCCATGATTAGAAAATTAGTTTCGAATGAAAATCCACGTAAACCTTTGTCGGATAATATAATTGCTGAGATGTTAAAGGTAGAAGGAATTGAGGTCGCTCGACGGACCGTCGCAAAATATCGTGAATCGTTACATATTCCATCATCTTCTGAAAGAAAAGTCTTGATCTGAATTTCAAGGTGTGACTATTCTAGGCATTCATTATGACCAAATAATGAATTTTTTAATAATCACTAGAGGACTCGCTAAGATGATTTAATGAGTGTTGAACCACATTATGTGCATTAGATTGCTTGGGCGATGTTTTCGTATCCTAAGAAAAGGTGAGGGATAGAATTATGCAAATAACGATTCGTGGACACCATTTAACCATTACACCTGCAATTGAAGAGAATATTAAAGAAAAGTTTAGTCAAATGACCAAGCATCTAGATCAAGTCAATAGTATGCAGATCAAACTGGCTAAAGATCATCAAGTCGATAAACGTTCACATAAAGGGAGTGCAAACCATATTGCAGAAGCAATTATACGTCTGCCGGGGGTTGAATTGTTTGCACAGGCGACAGCCGATGATATGTATACTTCGATAAAAAAACTAACAGAAAAATTAAAGCGACAGCTTGCAAAACATAGAAAAATACAATGTTCTTATCAACATGAACTTGCAATTTTGACTTAATTTTTAAGTTGAGTGAAAGAGGCTTTTTATAGAGCCTCTTTTTTTAGTGATAAAAAAAGAAAACGCTTACTGAATTATATGAAAAAGTTATAGTAAAATAGCGCGTTTTACACCAATGGTTGTATAAGAGGTCTTGGCAATGAATAGTGAGCAGCTCACGCAAATTTTAAAAGAAGCTTTTCCTGAAGCAGAAGTAGCAGTGAGCGGACAGGCTGGCAAGTTTGATCTTCGTATTGTTGATGACCAGTTTGAAGGTAAACGTACCGTCACTCGCCAACAGGCTGTTTATGCACCCCTGAATTCTTATATTGCGAGTGGTGCAGTTCACGCTGTTACGATTCGCGCAATGACAAAAGACGAATGGCGTAAAGCAAGCCTTTTCGGAGCATAAATATTAATGGATAAATTTTTAATTACGGGCGGTGTTAAGCTCGAGGGCGAAGTGCGCATTTCTGGTGCTAAAAATGCAGCTTTGCCTTTACTTGCAGCAATGATCCTTGCTGACTCTCCGATTACGCTAACCAATGTACCCAATCTAAAAGATGTAAATACATTAGTTGAACTGATTGCTGGTTTGGGGATCACCATGAGTTATGAGGGTGAAACGGTTTGTGCTGATGCTTCAACATTAGATAACCAATTCGCACCCTATGAGCTTGTAAGAACAATGCGTGCATCTATTCTGGTGCTTGGTCCGTTATTAGCGCGTTATGGTAATGCGAAGGTTTCATTGCCTGGTGGTTGTGCAATTGGTTCACGTCCTGTTGATCAGCATCTAAAAGCACTAGAAGCTTTGGGTGCGCAAATTGAAGTTGAAAATGGTTATGTCCATGCTTCAGTTGATGGCCGCTTAAAAGGTGGCGAAGTTGTTTTTGATATGGTCACTGTTGGCGGTACAGAAAACATTTTAATGGCTGCGGCATTGGCTGATGGTGTAACCACGATTCGTAATGCTGCTCGTGAACCAGAAATTACTGATCTTGCGCAAATGCTGATTAAAATGGGCGCTAAGATTGAAGGTTTAGACACGGATACGTTGGTTGTAACTGGTGTAGAAAGTCTACATGGTTGTGAATACGCTGTGGTTGCTGACCGTATTGAAACAGGTTCATATTTAGCTGCTGCTGCGATTACGGGTGGCAGAGTTAAAACCACACATACTGACCCTTTATTGCTAGAAGCGGTATTGGAGAAGTTTGAAGAAATGGGTGCGGAAGTTACTTGCGGTGATGACTGGATTGAACTAGATATGCAAGGTAAACGTCCTAAAGCTGTGAGTTTTAGAACATTACCACATCCAGATTTCCCTACGGATATGCAAGCACAATTGATGGCAGTGAATGCAATCGGTCGTGGTTTTGCAACGATTTCTGAAACAATTTTTGAAAATCGTTTTATGCATGTACCCGAACTGTCTCGTATGGGGGCAAACATTCAAGTTGAAGGGCATGACGCGGTTGTAACTGGAGTAGATACACTTCAAGCTGCACCTGTGATGGCGACTGATTTGCGTGCTTCATTTTCGCTTGTTCTTGCTGCTTTGGTTGCAGAGGGTGAGACATTGATCGATCGTATTTATCATATTGATCGTGGTTACGAACACATCGAAGAAAAATTGCAAAGTTTAGGGGCTCAGATTAAGCGAGTAAAAGGATGAATGACGTAAGAAACGATGATCCAAATTTTGATGTAATGGGCAATTTTGATCATGGTTTAACTTTGGCGCTCAGTAAAGGTCGTATTTTAAAAGAGACTTTACCTTTGCTTGAAAATGCTGGCATCAACTTACTGGAAGATCCAGAAAAGTCGCGTAAGCTGATTTTTCCAACTACGCATAAAAAAGTACGTATTCTTATTTTACGTGCTTCTGATGTGCCGACGTATGTTGAAAATGGTGCAGCAGACTTTGGCGTAGCAGGTAAAGATGTATTGATGGAACATGGTGCGCAACATGTTTATGAGTTACTTGACCTGAAAATTGCCAATTGTAAGTTAATGACTGCGGGGAAAGTGGGAATGGAACGTCCAAAAGGGCGTTTAAAGATCGCAACCAAATACGTCAACTTAACTCGTCAATATTATGCAAGCCTTGGTGAGCAGGTTGATGTGATTAAGCTCTATGGTTCAATGGAACTTGCACCGCTTGTTGGATTGGGCGATTATATTGTCGATGTGGTGGATACCGGGAATACTTTACGTGCCAATGGCTTAGAGCCATTAGAAGAAATTTGCAAAGTTTCTTCACGTTTAATTGTTAATAAAGCAAGTTTCAAACGTAAACAAGCTTTATTAAACCCAATCCTGACTCAACTTGAGCAGGCGATTAAAGAGCGTTAGAAATAAAAGCTCTTATTCTGTACAAAGGTCAACTTAGGTTGGCCTTTTTTTAGTTTGTCGGGATTTCGCATGACATAGATATTTTGAATCTGCTGATTGCGATCAAATGCAAATGTCATCGCGATCACACAATTATGCTGCTGATCATATAACTTAAAGCCAATATTGCCATTGAGATGACATATTTCCCAAAAAAGCTTATTCCAAGCCTGAAATAGCAAGCGCTCAAAAAAGCGTAACACACTGGGCTGATCGATGAGTGGTTGAGGAATGGCTGAAACCTTACCGCCACCATCTGCAGCAAGCTGAATATCTTCACTCAGTAGTTTTTTAAGTTGATCGAGATTGTGTGAGTGAACGGCATCTCTAAACGCATTTAGTAAAGTCATCTGATGTGAAGTTGGTAATGTCGAAAGTACTTTTGGTTGTTCTGAAATCCGTTTTCTTCCACGTGCTACTAATTGCCGACAATAACTGTGCCGCTCTTGAATAATTTCAGAAACCTCTTGGTACTCAAGATTAAAAATATCGTGTAGTAAGTAAGCTGCTCGTTCTTTGGGGGAGAGTTTTTCAAGAACTAAAAGAAATGCAGTAGATAGGGTGTAATCAGATTCAATCGATATCTGTTCTGTATGTTGATACGGTTCGGGTAACCATGTACCCACATATTCAGTCCGTGACTTGTGGTGTGAACGAAGTAAGTCAATACAATGACGAGTACATACCGAAGTCAGCCAAGCTTGGGGATTGAGGATTTCCTCTTTAGGCTGCATTTGCCATTTTAGAAAAATATCCTGTAATACGTCATCTGCATCATGTGTTGAACCTAAGAGACGATAAGCTAGGCCGAACAAGAATGCTCGGCTTGCTTGAAATAGATCTAAATCGTGTGTGGTTAGATTTTGTTGATTTTGCATCATCTTTAATGTTGTGAAATGCCAATACGATTCCATAAATTAATCATGCTAATCAACAAAGTTAAAGCAGATATTTGCTGTTCGTTGAAATATTCTAATAGGTTAGAACGTAGCGGCGCATAATCTGTTTGAGGGTGTAGTGTCGTTAATGCTTCTACCCAAGCAAAGGCGACTCTTTCTTGGTCGCTATAGTCAGCACAATGACGCCATACAATGAGGCGGTCTAGACGTGATTGGGTCTCACCATCTGCTAACGCTTCGGCAATATGCATTTTGACGCAATAAGCACACCCATTGATTTGTGAAGCTCTTAATAGAACTAAATGATAAAGAGAGCGCGGGATCAAGTCTAAGTCGTCAAGATTTTGGTGCACTTGATGGAGGTGCTGCACTGCATCCGGTAAATGTTTTTGAGGATGAATATTACTGTTCGTCATTTTAAAACTCCTGATATGAACAAATAGGGTTCTTAGATTGACGAATCAGCATTCAAATTTGTGACAAGGATCTAAAAATAATTTTTAAGAAGTTGTTTTTATTTTAAAAATATTTCTAATTAATTAGTAGTTTTTAGATGAGTAATGCTATTGGATTGCTTATTGATGTACTGATTTTCCCTCAATATTTTTTTAGGCTGATATTGCATCCACAAATAGAGTGAAAAAGAGTAAACTTAGCGCTCTCTTATTCGCCTTGTGGGTAAATTGATGCGACGTTTATCGACTCAGGATCAAAATTTTAAACAGACATTTGCTGAACTATTAGCATTTGAAACTGTCAACGATCCTCAATTAATACAAACTGTAGATCAAATTATTGCTGATGTTCGTCAACATGGTGATGATCATGTGCTTAAATTAACGCAACAGTTCGATCGACATCCCGCGCATCAATTCTCTGATTTAGAGCTGACTCAAGCACAACTTAAAACTGCATTTGAGGGATTAACGGTTGAAATCCGTGATGCATTAGAACTTGCTGCAAAGCGTATTCGTGCTTTCCATCAAGCTCAAAAGCAAGAAGGGTGGACTTATATTGATGAGTTAGGAAATACTTTAGGTCAAAAAGTCACACCACTTGATCGGGTCGGAATTTATGTGCCCGGTGGTTTAGCTTCTTACCCATCTTCTGTATTGATGAACGCACTTCCTGCCCATGTTGCAGGTGTTCCTGAAATCATTATGGTTGTTCCGGCACCCAATGGTGAGTTAAATCCATTGGTTCTAGCAGCAGCTTATTTGGCTGGGGTGAGTCGAGTATTTACAATTGGTGGTGCGCAAGCTGTCGCCGCTTTGGCTTATGGCACACAAACTGTTCCAGCAGTAGATAAAATTACTGGTCCAGGAAATCGTTTTGTTGCAGCGGCAAAAAGAGCCGTATTTGGTCAAGTCGGTATTGATATGATCGCAGGGCCTTCAGAAATTTTGGTTTATGCCGAAGGCGAAAATAATGCGGATTGGCTTGCGATAGATGTGTTGTCACAAGCGGAACATGATACGGTTGCCCAAGCTATTTTTATTACACCTGATGAAGATCTTTTGAATGCCGTTGATGCTGCGATTGAAAAGCATTTAAGTGAATTACCAAAAGCTGAGATTGCCAGAACTTCGATTCAAAATCGAGGTGCATTGGTTCTCGTTAGAGATCGAGCAGAAGCAGTTGAATTGATTAATCAAGTTGCACCTGAGCATTTAGAGCTGTGTTTAGATGATGCTGAACAGATGAGCCAAGAGATTCGTCATGCTGGTGCAATCTTTATGGGGCGTTATACGCCTGAAGCAATTGGTGATTATTGTGCAGGTCCAAACCATGTCTTGCCAACGTCGGGTACAGCGCGTTTCTCGTCTCCACTTGGCGTCTATGATTTCCAAAAGCGTTCTAGCCTAATCATGTGTTCACAGGAAGGTGTTAAACCTTTGGCGAAAACTGCAGATGTGCTTGCGGTACAGGAAAATCTAGATGCTCATGCCCGTTCAGCACGCTACCGTTATCAATAAATTTAATTTAAAACTTCTCCCTAAGCCTCTCCTTATAGGAGAGGGAATTAGCCACCTGCAGACTTAATATTTTGGTGGAATAAGTTTGAATATTCCTCTTCGAGAGCTTAGGTGAAGGTTAAAAGAGAAAACAAAATGTCAAATATCACAACAGAACAAATGCGTTTTTGGAGCCCTGAAGTTCGTGAATTGGAACCGTATGTTCCTGGTGAGCAACCTAAAATTCAGAATTTATTAAAACTTAATACTAATGAAAACCCTTATCCGCCCTCACCGAAAGTTGAGGCAGCGGTTCAAGCCGTTTTGGCAAATCAAGCAGATGCTTTGCGCCTATATCCAGACCCTGATGCAACAGCCTTGAAGCAAGCAATTGCTAAGCAACAAAATATTGATATTACACAAGTCTTTGTAGGAAATGGTTCTGATGAAGTTTTAGCGCATATTTTTAAAGCATTTTTTATTCAGAAAGAACCTGTACTTTATCCCGATATTACTTATAGTTTCTATCCTGTTTATAGCCAGTTTTTTGGAATCCACACCCAGCAAATTCCATTGAATGAAAATTTTGAAATTGATGTTGTAGATTATAAGCAAGTGAATGGTGGGGTTATTATTACCAATCCAAATGCACCAACCAGTATTGCTTTGGGTTTGGATCAAATCGAACAGGTTTTACAAGCAAATCCTAATCGTGTCGTTGTGATCGATGAGGCTTATGTCGACTTTGGTGCTGAAACTGCTGTTCAATTGGTTGATAAATATGAAAACTTAGTGGTCTGCCAAACAACCTCTAAATCACGTTCATTGGCGGGTTTACGTGTCGGGTTTGCCATTGCACAAAGTCATTTGATTGCTGCACTTGAAGCAGTAAAAAATAGCTTTAACTCTTATCCAATGGATCGTTTTGCAATTGCAGCTGCGGTTGCCTCATTTGAGGATCAGGCCTATTTTGAAGCACAATGTGAAAAAGTCATAGACAGCCGTGAAAAATTAATCAGTGAATTAACGGTTCTAGGTTTTCAAGTATTGCCATCAAAAGCAAATTTCATTTTTGCCACGCATCCAAAATATGATGCGGCTCAATTGATGCAACAATTACGTGAGCAGGGGATTCTAGTTCGTTATTTCAATAAACCTCGGATTAACCAATTCTTGCGTATCACGATTGGTACAGATGAACAAAATAAGCGTTTAGTAGATACGCTTAAAACGCATATTTTATAAATCCATTTTTGATTTAGAGATCTGTTTTCTGCCATGTGTTGAGTAAATCGAGCATGGCAGAAATTTTATCAAAGCATTCTTGATATTCGGCTTCAGCGTCAGAAGCGATGGTGATACCGCCGCCTGCCCACATGGATAATTCGTTTTGATATTTTTGAATACTGCGAATCAAAATATTCCATCGACCCGTCCCATCAAAATTAAAATATCCTAAACTGCCGCAATAAGCACCGCGGGGCGCACCTTCTAGTTCCTCAATAATTTGCATGGCCCGAATTTTAGGTGCCCCTGTAATTGAACCACCAGGTAGGGCAGACAATAACATTTGCATTGGATTGATTTCTTCTTTCAAGGTCGCGGTAATTTCACTGACCATGTGATGCACTTGATTGAAACTTTCGATTTCAAATAGTTTGGTAGTTGTAACCGAACCTGTCTCAGCGTAAACACTTAAATCATTTCTTAATAAATCAACGATCATGACATTCTCAGCTTGATCTTTTTCTGAGTGACTGAGTTTTTCTTTAGACATCTGATCCTGTTGAGGGTCATTAAAACGTGGCATTGTTCCTTTGATGGGACGTGTTTTTATTTTTCGATTATTTTGGAATTCAATAAATAACTCAGGAGAACAACTGAGTAGTTCAAAATCATTAATTTTTAGATAGCCTGCATAAGGCGCGTGTGTGAGCTGCCATAATGCTTGTGCTGAACTTAATAATGCACCTTGAGCAGTCGCTTTGAACTCTTGGGTGAGATTAATTTGATAACAATCTCCCGCTTTAATATATTCGTGAACGTGTTGGAATGCATTTAGGTATTGTTGTTTTGACCAGCGAGGGTGGAATGCTTCAAGTAAAGTAAGAGCGAACAGGTTCTTAGATGTTGGTTGAGCAATCAGATTAGATATATGTGCATAAATAGCCTGAGCATTTTCTTCACGGCTATGAAAATACCAAGCATTGTCCTGAAATCTCAAGAAAGTTGAATATTGACCTAAGAAAAAGCTGGGTTGAGGGTGGCTGGAAATATTGACATGCTGATTGGCACTGTAGTCATAACTGAAAAAACCAATATACCCTCCATCAAATGCAACATTTTTCTGGGGATTTTGAGTGGTTGGATCAAAGCTTGAGAACTCGGTAACGGTTGTTGTTTTTGGTTGTAATTGATATTGATTGAATGCAGTTTGATGAAACTGTTGAAGTATGGATTGCTGAGATAGTAGAAATTTTTTAGGTAAAAAAGCAATCACTGGAAAATTTTGGTCATGCAAATAGACCAAACCCGTTAAATCATAAAGTTGGGAGAGAAGGTCAAATGCAGATGTAAGTTCTGTATTAAGCTTTTGTTTAAAATAAGACATAAAATGAAAATATATTCATCTACATTTGGGAAAGAGGATTGTACTACAATCAAAAAATGCACGTGATATTTTATAATGATTTAGAATGAAAAACAGACAGACATTTTAATTGTATGATCAAAAAAGCTTGGGACGTAAATGTCAATGTTATTGATACAGAGAAAGGAAAGAAAAATTTTGCTTACATTTTATGGTTACTTTTTAGAGAGTAGACAGAGGGTGTGGTTTTTGACAACTATGATCAAAATTTAAGTGTTTAATTTTTATAAATAACTATGTTTTTTAGATACTTATTTATCTTTATTTATTACGAGTTTGAATGTCTTGATGCGCGCCGTTTATCGGGTTGTTACTAAAAAACATTTAACAGTAGTTGAACATAAAATAACAAACGAGTAATTTAGTAGTTGCTAAGCGAACTACTCAAGGATTGGAAGTTCAGGTTGTCATTTAATAAAAAACAACAGTGGACAGTTTAGAGTAGTGAAAGTCAAAAAATAAATGCTCTTGGGAGAGTGCTCAATGAAAATGTTTACTAAACTAGTTTTAGTTTCTTCAATGGCGATTAGCGCAAATGCAATGGCTATGCAGGCAATGGACGATACTGCACTCAGCGCTGCGACAGGTCAAGATGGGATCAATATTGGTATCGCTTTAGGTGCTGGCGGTATCTCTATCGATAAATTATATATTCACGATAACGATGGTTTACAAGCAGCAACTGGCATTACTGGTGCAACAGGTGTTGCGGGTGCGATCACAATTGATGGCCTTAGTATTACTCAAGTTGGTACTGGTAACTTACTCGATTTAGTGATCGATACTGATGCTGGTACTGGGGGTGAAGCATTCCTGAACATCGCGGCTACTGTTGGTGCGGTAGATGTGAGCATCGGTTCTATCGGTGTTGCGGCATCTAACGGCGCTGCTTTAACTGATACTACGACTGCTGTTCGTGGTGTGGTTGGTACACCAACGGAAATTCTATCTGGATTGGACTTGTCTTTAGGTTCGATTACTGCGAATGTTCAACTAGGTGCTACACCACAAGGCGCGATGATCAAACTTGATTCTACTTTACAAGGTGGTTTGACGATTTCTAACCTTGGTATCAATGATGCTGCGGGTGGCGGTCAAATCTTCTTAGACAATATTTATGTTCGTGGTACGGGTAATGCGACTGGTGACTTAGATATTCAGGCTGATATCTCAGTAACGCAAAATGGGCTTGTATTACAAAACAACAGTACTCAAGGTATGAATGTGTATATCGCTGGTGTGCGTTTGGGTGACAGTGCAACTGCTGCTACTAACGCTTCAATCGGTGATGTAGAAATTCAAGGTTTAAATGTTGGTTCATCAACAATTACCATTTCTGGTCACTAATTTTTATTTAAACAAAAAAAAGCGCTTCATGCGCTTTTTTTGCATTATATGTTTTCCATAATTATTGATATTGTCATATTGTATCTATGGCGATGTTTTGGATACATAAAATTAATCCAATTTAAAAGAAAAATATACATTTCGTCAAAAAAAATAAAAAAAAGCTGTATTTTTTCATAAAAAAAGGTATCTTCAACAAGCAAGGACGTAGTGTTTGTGACTAAACACTAAAAATAAAATGAATAAGGCAAGTGTTGCCACGGTTAGAAAAAGAGACTTATGTTAGAGATCGCTTTAGGCTCGGCATTGATGTATTACTTCTCAACGCAAGCCTTTGAAATAGAAAAAAAACCTGAGGGGACTGTTTACTATACAGAAACCCTAGATTCTCGTAACCCTTCTTTTACACGGAATCACCGTGAAGCAGTCACTATTAAACCAGCAGTAGAGGATCAGTTTCGCGGTATCGTCCGTCAAGCTTATGACTATAGCTGTGGTTCAGCAGCATTAACTACGTTGTTAAATGGTTATGGTGGTCTGAGTTTAACAGAACAGCAAACGATGTCTGGTTTACTTCAGTATGGTGAATATCAACGTATTATTGAGCGTCGTAGTTTTTCATTATTAGACATGAAGCGCTTTGTTACGGCATTGGGGTTGAATAGTGGTGGATATCGAGGGAAGTTCTCTGATTTGATCGAATTAAAACAACCCGCGATCGTTCCTATTACTTATGCAGGCTTTAAGCATTTTGTGGTTTACAAAGCTTATAAGGATGGACGTGTTTATGTCGCTGATCCTGCTTTGGGTAATATCAGTTTTGATGAGGTCCGTTTCAAAGAGGTTTGGGATAATAATACGCTTTTCCTCGTTGATGTGCCTGAGCAATACCGTAAAGACTTATTGGCATTGCAAGATGCGGATATGCGTCATGTAGAAGATGCGACCATAAATAAATATGCACTTGCAGACATTCAATTTCAAACACCTCGGTTTGAGCGTTTAGCGGATAGAGCATCGACCATGCGCCGCGTGTTGGAAACAAACAAAGATTCAGCGAACTACAATCAACCAGTGACGACATATATGCGGATGTACTATAAGCGCAAATAGTTCTTAAGTTTTAGTAAATTAAATGCATAAGTAGGATGTTATAATGAATAATCAATGGATGAATATGAGTGTGCTTGCCCTAAGTCTAAGTGCAATCACAACAACTCTTTATGCGGAAGATCAAACACCACTAGATCAGGTTGAGCAGGTTCAAGACGCGGAACAGACCTTAGCTGTAGAATCAGATGAAGCCGCTGACGTTACGTCAGTTGTGGTAGAGCCATCGCCGGCTGAAAATAGTGTAAATCAGGCCGCTAGTGCATTACAGCAGCAGGAGGGTGATGCGACACAAGAAGCCAATCTGCAAGAGGTCTTTACGTCCAGTGAACGTCAGTATTCATTGATCAAGAAGGGTGTGATTTCTTCCTATTATGACATTGATTATACTTATTATCGTGATAGCCGTATTGATGCTTCGATGGAAGATGGGCGATTAAATAATCTTCGGGTAGAAGAGGATGCCAATCATACATTGACCAATACCTTTACCTTGCAATATGGCTTTTTAGATAACGTTACCTTATCTGCTTCATTGCCTTTTATGGCGAAAAAACAATTATTAGATGATAAAACAGCAGCAGGACTCGGCGATATTTCTTTCAGTGCACGTTGGGAGCCATTTCCACTCAAACAAGGGCGTTTACCTCTGATTGTATTTGGTAGTCTATCAACCAAGACTGGTGATAGTCCTTATGAGATTGCGACTGATGAGCTATCAACAGGTAAGGGCTATTACTCAGTCGGTGGTGGTGCGAGTACGCGTAAATATATCGATCCTGTGGTTTTATTTAGCTCTGTTTCAGCAAGCTACGGTTTTAAGGAGTCAGGATTAAACCAAGTCCGTGGTAATCGTATTTTAGAAAGTTTTGATCCAGGTTTAAGTGGTGGATTCTCGTTTGGTTTTGCTTATTCATTTAACTATGATGTCTCATTGACGATGTCATATCAACAAAGCTTTAACACGGGTGCAAAATTCTATTTCAAAAATGATGAAAGCTTTAAGTCAGCAGATCAAAGTAGTTCCATGTTGTCGTTTGCTTTAGGTGTTCGTGTTTCACCTAAAACCATTGTTAATGGGACTGTTGGAATCGGCTTAACTGAGGATGCACCAGATGTATCATTAGGCTTGTCTTTCCCGCTTGATATTATAGGTTTCGGTAAGAAACTACGCTAAGGAGACGTAATGGTGAAATACCCTAAATTATGTCCTTTGACGATTAGTATCTTGATTGCGGGACTTTCCAATATTACACATGCTCAATTAGGGCAAGATTTGTCGGTTGATTTAAGGTCACTGGCATTGGGAAATGCGGTAACTGCAGATCCACCTGGTATTAGTGCAGTGCATTTTAACCCTGCTGCTCTCGCAAAGTTGGAGGGTTTACAGACCGATGTACAAGGGATTTTAGCTAACTTTTCAATTAAACGGGATTATACAGCACCCGCTGGATATAATGTGTTTGGTTATTCTGATGATCCATTGGTCTGTAATGATGGTCCAGAGATTGATGCGCGAATATGTACAGATTTTAAGGGCACGGTATCTGGAGATGTTGAGTACGCGAGTATTTATGTTCCAGGCTTAAAGAAAATTGTGGATTTAGGGCCGAATATGCCTTTGGTTGCGCCTACGGCGGGCATTTCATATAAGCCCCCAGGCTCTAAAGTAACCTATGCAACAGCAATTTATGCACCCTTAGTGGCTGGCTTTGGTGCTGAAGACGGTAACCCCAGTAACTATATGGGACAGCAAGTTGCATTAGAGCGTATTACGTATTTATCACCATCATTTGGTTATCAAGTCAATGATCACTTAGCGATAGGTGCTTCATTTGGGATGTCGTATCAAGCTATTGCAATGAAAACAGATTTACGTTTTCCCAATGAAATGATTGGCGTATTGCGTATGGTCGATGAGGTTGTCTGTGCTCCATTTAAAGGTAATGGCGATATTATTACCGATTTATTACTTTTTGGTATGTGTAATTCCAAGGAAGGAATGAATCCCTTTAACAAAATGGGATCGTTGGATGTTGCATTAGAACAATCACTAAGCCCAAGTTATAACTTAGGGATTTTATGGGAGCCAACAGACGATTTTAGTTTTGGTATGGTCTATCAAAGCGAAGCAAAAATGCGTCTGCGAGGTAAGTATTTAATCAATAATGCGGTTGCGCCACAGCAACTTGTTGCTGGTCTTAATTCATCAGCAACAGGGCAAATCCTTGCAGCAATTTTAGGCTTACCAGGAGTTGTGCCAGATATTGAGTCTGGTTTGGTTGCGATGGATTTTAAATATCCACAACATTTTAAGGCAGGGATCAAATATAAAATTTTTCCAGACTTACAGATGAATTTTGATGTCGGGTGGACAGATTTCTCTGCATGGGATAAATTTCAATTTGAGTTCGATCGCCAGATTTCATTATTAAAAGTTGCAAAATTATTGTCTGCTGATGTCACCGATCGTTCACTGGCATTGCCGTTGAAATTTCAGTCCTCATGGCGTTGGGGAATTGGTTTTGAATATTCAGCGACAGATCGTTTAAAGCTACGGATGGGATATGAGCCGCGAACCAGTTCAATTCCTGATGATAAACGCAATACCATGGTACCGATTAACAATGCACAGTTGTTTGGCTTGGGTTTAGGCTATCGATTTGACCAAGATACAGACTTAGATTTATCAATTGGTTTTTTACGCAGTCGTGATGATATTCCAGCAAATACCAGTAGCCTAGCCAATAAAACTGGGGTTGATAATATTCTACTCAACCCATATGCGGGTCTAGATATTAAAACAAATACGAAGGTTACATTACTTGGTATTAATTATAGAACAAGATGGTAATGCAAAAGACGATGAAACACGGATCAAAGTTTGCGATGCTCATGCTAGGCGTTGTATTGGCAAATGGATCGACTGGCTATGCAGATGGCTTTTATACAATTATTGGGCCAGATGGTCGCCCAATGATTGTGCCTAAAAAAAGTGTAAAGCAGGAGGCACCACAAAAAAAACAAGTTGAGAGCGTTATACCTCAAAAGAAAGCTGAACAGGTAGAAAAGTCAAAATCTGTGCGATTACAATCGCCTGAGCCGAGATTAAATATAGGCAAAGACAACGGTTTAGTACCACAGCAACCTCAAGCTTCAAATTCTGTCGCAGTTCACGCCTCTCATCCAAGCTCAACGAAAGATACAGCAATCGAAAATCGTGCTCTCAAGCCCTCAGCTGAGAAAGAAATCGTAAAACGCGTGGTGAGCAAGACAAATCCTCCGTTGGAGGGTAAACCTATTCTTCAACCGAAAACAATAGAAAAAATAGAAGTACCAGTTGCTAAGGAAAATAATCCATCACAGGTAAAAGAGACTACCAATCTCTCATCCTCAATCCCTAATCAGCAAACAACAACGCCAAGCGCCTTTGCTAATATTGATGGTATTGAATATGTGAATAATGAATATCTCGAAGACCAAGAATTCAATTTGGATGGAAAAAAGCGTTTTTATATGATGCCAGACGGTAGTGGTCGTTTAGAAACGGTGGAGCGGAAAAAAGGGGTGAGTCGATCAGTTCTTGACAAACTTCTAAATCGTTCAGTACAAGCTGATGCCCCCATTGTTTTGGCTGACAGTTATGTACGGTTGTCTGAACAGGATTTATCGCTCGCATTTGAAGATGACCGTTGCTTTTTAACAGATTACTCTAAATCAATTAAGACATTGGCACCTCAAAAGGAGGTGGGTGTATGGCCACGCAAGCCTTTAAAAGAAAAGTTTGAATATGACTTAGTTAAAATAGATGTTTCCATTGAGTTTATGCAGATTGATTCTTATGCTGTCAGTAATGAAAAGCCTGTTTATTATTGGCCTTTGGTCGTTTTTCTAGATGAAAAAGGCTGTATCAAAGAAGGCGCAAGCGGGTTTAAGAGCGGCGTGACAAATGCGAATTTTTTACAGCATGCGTCTATTCATGGTGTCATCAAAGTCCCTTCGGATGCTCGTTATATGATGATGACGCCGTTAGCTTCTGCAGTGGATGTATCAGAACATGAACTCTCGAATCAAGGACAGATCAAAATCTCTGCTATACAGTAATTAAAATTTAGGATGAATGATGTATGAATAAAAGAATAGTATTGCCATTTGCACTTTCTGCATTCGCCATTCTTTTGAATGGGTGTGGTGGAGAAAGCGCTAAAATTAATGAAGATCCGACAAAGGGTACGAAAGGTGTAACTTCAAATACCAGTTGTGATGTCACAGCAACAAACTGCTTACAGTTTGCTATGGACTATCCTATAGCAGGTTTAAATTTTGATTGTAGTTCAGACAACGTGCATCATTTTGCAACTAAATTTGACAGTAACTCAGTGACGGGTGCCTGTAAATTGGGTGATACGGTAACGTTTTATCTACAAGGGGAAGAGTCGCCGAAGATTAGTTTAGGTGCTGTGAAACTTGATGATATTTCTAAATTAAAAATGAAATCTCCATCTCGTATGAGAGTGATTGATTTGGCAATGGCGCTGACTGGGAAAACACCAACGACTTTGGATGAGACGGATGAGACCATTCGTGTCGCGATGGCATTGGTTAGAATTTTCCAAAGTTTAGGCGCGGAGAAAGGTAGTAATGTTATTGGTGATATTCAACCAACTGAAATAACGCAAGAAAAGAAGAATCAACTTGCGGGTATTGGTGGGTCGATTGGTGTCAATGAATTAAGTAGTGGTCAATATGCTGAGCTAATAAAACCTTGGGTCGATGTCAGCCCAGTTTCTAATAAGCAGGCATTGGATACGTTGACAACATTATTAAACTTTTCTAATACTGGTGTGTGGGTCGCGAACCGAACAGTTTTTAAATCTGGGGACAGTACTAATAAGACACTGCTGCCAGAAGGCTTTTTTGGCTGTAATACGGATTATTCAAAATGTTTAGATGCAAAGGTCAATAATTTATTACATGCGATCGGAGAGGCTTTGTTATTAACAGATCGCCAAGGTTATATCTTTGGTTATGGGCATCAATGGCGAGGAAGTGCGATTAAAGATGGGAATGTGATTGCACCTACTATCCTCACAACGACAACCAAATCTGTGAAAATGCAAGTCAATCCTCAGTACAGTTGGTTAAATCCATTTACACAAGTGATTGAAGTGGATCGACCTTTGTCTTTTAGTTTTAATTCGAATGCATCCGAGAATTTGATTGTTAAGCAAGGGAAGTTGATGAATGGAACGACGATTGCTGGAACAGAAGGATTCTATCGAGGTTTAGTCAATCTTAAAGATAGTGACAAAGTCGATAGCTCTCATTTAGGTCAATGGCAACAAGCCCTAGGCAATCAACCTTTTAGAGGTACGGTTGATATAATAAAAGTGAATCCCACCAGTTTCCTTGCAAAAGATATTTTTAAAACTGAGCTAAATGTTGCATCGGGACAACGATACGTATTCCCACTCTATGCGACATTAACCTTTAGGTTTGATGAAGTTGCAAAACTACCGTCAGTAGATTTAGGTATTGTCATTGATCAACATGGGGATATTCGGACTGATATTCGGAAAGATGCTACAGCAACAGATATGTCTGGACAATGTGCTACAGTCAAGACTGTGAATACCGATGGTACATATACAGATGAATATGATGAAACCCAATATCGTATTGGTACAACGGGCGCAACACAGTTTTCAACCAATGATAAATCTGTCTCTGTACGTATGATCTTATCTCATCCAAAATTTGAGACGATTGATGGTGCGTTATTTGGTTTAAATATTGATGGAATCGGTGGGGCGAAGATTAATCTCCATAATTTATTAGCAGGACAAGCAACAGGGATTAATTTAACGAATTTTTCGAATAATACTGTCGTTTGGGACAATATCCATGCAAATGCTTTGGATAGCTATATACGGTTTTATGACGGACTAAAAACGGATAAGGATAAATATGTTGCGCCTACAGCAGAAGAGCGTGAGCTGGCGAAACGTTGGGCTGGTACAGTAACCATTAAAATCGCAGATCAAAATATTCCTGCGTGTAATGCCATTAAAACCAAGTCCTAAATTTTAGTGATTTAAAAGACCGCGATTTGCGGTCTTTTTTATTTAACCAGTATGGTCTATGCGTGTGCCTAATGTTTCTAAATGGGGTGGAAAGACACCGCTTTTACGGTCAGCAAAATAGTGTCTTAAGGTTTGTTCCACACTTGGAAAGGCAAGTTCGTTCCAAGGGATCTCATGTTCTTCAAACAATCGACATTCTAAACTTTCTTCACCTGCACCAAACGCACCTTGTTTTAATACCGCTTTAAATAGCACATAGATTTGACCAATACGTGGGATATTGTAGGTGCAGTAGAGTTGTTCAATTTCAACGTCTGCTTCAGCTTCTTCACGGGTTTCTCTCGCTGCGCCTTGCTCCATGGTCTCGAATAATTCCATATAGCCTGCGGGTAATGTCCATAGTCCGTAGCGTGGTTCAATTGCACGACGACAGAGTAAAACTTTATTTTCCCAAATGGCCAATGCACCACAAATCACTTTAGGATTCTCATAGTGAATGTGACCACAATGGGTACAAACAAGTCGTGATTTATGATCACCTAGTGGAATTTTTTGTTCGGTTTGATGCCCACACGCAACGCAAAAGCTCATAATTATCATCAGCGATAGAGATAGCTCAGCATAACTGAATTTTTATGACTGCGCATCATCTCTATATTTGCTGTTCAAATTTCAGCTATGATGCATAATAAAGAAAAATGCGAAAAAGAGATGAGTCATATGGAAGAACCATCGTTAATACAAGTTTTACAACAACGGTTGCGTTTTTCCAAACGAATCCAACAGGCGGATGCGGCTGTTTTGATTGCGATTACGCAAGAGGCTCAACCTAAAGTGTTGCTGACACGCCGTTCGATCCATTTATCCCAACATGCGGGTGAGGTTTCATTTCCGGGTGGGAAGCGTGATCCGAGTGATACCAGTAATATTGTGGTTGCTTTACGTGAGGCCCAAGAAGAAACTGCATTAAATCCATTTGATGTGAAGCTGATAGGTGATTTGCCGATCCAACGTGCGCGTAGTGGCCTGCTGGTGAAGCCAATTGTGGGGTTGATCCCTGCGCAAGTCGACTTAATTGCACAGCCTTCTGAAATTGATCGCATCTTTTTTGCTGAGCTTCAAGCGCTGATCGATGCTCCACCTTTGCCGTATGAAGTTCGTTTAGCGCGTCAGTCATTGTATTTTCCAAGTATGCAGGTTGAGAGTGAGGTGGTTTGGGGCTTAACAGCGAGAATGTTGGTTTCTTTGTTCCAATATGGTTTAGGGCATAAAAAAAACTGGCCTTTTCTAGTCAATCCACCTAATTTTGGTCTGTCTAAGTTTTAATTTTTTAAAGAAGTATTTTCTCATGATGTATACGTATCAAGGATTGAGTCCGAAAGCATTGCATGAACCTTGGGATGGCTGGGTTGCACCAACAGCGACGGTTATTGGTCAAGTGGAGTTTGGTCGCCAAGTGAGTATCTGGTTTGGTGCTGTAGTTCGCGCAGATAATTGTGTTATTCGTATTGGTAATTTTTCCAATATTCAGGAAAATGCTGTGGTACATACGGATGCTGGGATTGAACTCAATATTGGTGAATATGTCACTGTGGGTCATAAGGCGATGTTACATGGTTGCAGCATTGGTGATAATTCCTTGATTGGGATGAATGCTGTGATTCTGAATCGGGCGGTGATTGGTAAAAATTGTATTATTGGTGCGAATGCATTGATCCCTGAGGGTAAAGTGATTCCTGATAATTCAGTCGTGATGGGTTCGCCAGGTAAAGTTGTAAAGACGATTGATGAACAGGATGTTGAACGTTTGCGTTGGAGTGCTATGCATTATGCGGAACACTATAAGCATTTTTTAGCATTAGAAGAATTTCATTTTTAAGCGTGTCTTAATCCAAAGTAAAATGTGCCAAACAGAAGTTTGGCTTTTTTGTATCAAAATAGAGAACAACTCGAATATCAGAATGGAGTGGGGTATGATATCGCTCGTTTTTCATCATACTTCGCTTAAGGTTTTTGCATGAAGTTGCTTGCATTGGAAACTGCCAATGAGCAGTGTTCCGTATCATTAATTGATGCGACTCAAGAGCTCTATTTTCAATTAGATGGCCGTGCAAAAGCACAAACACAAACGATTTTGCCTTTAATTGAACAAGCTTTATTACAAACACAAAATCAACTTAAAGATTTGACCGCAATTGCCTTTAGTCGGGGACCTGGTTCATTTAGTGGTGTACGGATTAATGCTGCAGTTGCGCAAGCATTGGCTTGGTCACATGATCTGCCAGTCATTCCTGTTTCCAGTTTACAAGCGTTGGCACAAGCAGCATATCGTTTGCATGGCTTAATTCAAGTAACTGCTGTGTTAGATGCGCGAATGCAAGAAGTGTATATCGCGAATTTTAGCTTGGATGAGCAGGGTGTCATGCAGGCGGTCGATGATGAAAAATTATTGAGATATGAGCAAGCCACAGCCTATTGCAAATATATTGCAGTGGGTTCAGGGGCCGCGTTGATTCAGTCAGAAAAAACACAATCACAAGCAATTGTGGCAACAGCACAAGATATTGCCAGTATTGCGATGGTTTATGCAGCAGAACAAAAATGGGTAGATGCAGCATATGCATTGCCAGTTTATTTGCGCGATGATGCATGGAAAAAAATTCCAGAACAAGGTAAAGCGGGTTAAATATGGATTTGTTACTGCTGCTTAAAGCAGCGATCATGGGTATTGTTGAAGGTATTACCGAGTTCTTACCGATTTCAAGTACAGGTCACTTGATTTTGGCATCGGAATTAATGGACTTTTGGACACCTGAAAAAAGTGCTGTTTTTGTCGTCTTGATTCAGATCGGCGCGATTGCTGCCGTGATCTATGAGTACTGGTCACGCTTGTGGAATGCTGCAACTGGTATGGTCACTGGCGAAGAAAAAGGGCGCCGTTTGGGCTTTAGTCTCATTTTTGCTTCGATCCCAATTGTCTTGGTCGGTTTAACCTTTGGACAAACGATTAAAGAAGTGCTCTTTAATGATCTTGTAGTTGCTTTAGGTTTGATTATTGGTGGCTTAATCATTATTTGGGTGGAGAAAAATCCCCCTCAGATTAAGGCCGTTGAAGTGGAAAATATCACTTTTAAACAATCTATTTGGATTGGTTTAATTCAAGTGCTGGCTTTGATCCCAGGAACATCTCGCTCAGGCGCAACGATTATCGGTGCAATGTATTTAGGTGTATCACGTAAAGCAGCAACCGAATTTTCCTTTTTCCTCGGTATTCCTGTAATTATTGGTGCGGGCTTATTGGACTTGTATCAGAGTTATCATGTACTTGATGGTTTCGATGATTGGGTCGTACTTGCGGTTGGTCTGATCGTTTCGTTTATCTCGGCTTTGCTCTTGATTCGCGCATTGGTTGCTTATGTGGCTAAGCGTGATTTTATGGTTTTTGCGTGGTATCGAATTGCATCGGGTTTACTCATTTTATTACTTTTCTTTACTGGTTGGAAATTATGGTAGGCGAGTTTCGCTTATTTTTTGAAAGCTCAGAAGTCGAGAAAGCACAACACTATCAAACTGTGCTTTCTTTGCGTGGGGTGGTGGTCGAGCTTTGTCTGATCGAGCAATTAAATGCTCGATTTTTGCGTTTGAACCCTGAACTTGCTTTATGCGTTGATGCATCGGGTTTGTGGTTATGTGCCAACGGCATGAAAATGCGACCTGATTGGCAGGCAGAAATTCCACGCTTAAAGCGTGCTAGTCTTAAGTCGGAAATGCTCGCTCGCGCATGTCAATTGGCTGAGAAACCGAATTTGGTTGATGCAACCGCGGGTTTGGGGCATGACAGTTTATTGATGGCGCATTTAGGTGCACAGGTTCATTTGGTCGAACGGAATCCGATTCTATTTTGTTTATTAGAAGATGCGAAAGTTCAAGCAGAGCAAGATGCATTTTTACAGCTAACGATGTCACGTATAGAACTCGTTTTTGCTGATTCAGCGGTTTATTTAGAACAGCTTAAACAACAAGATCAGTCCGTTGATGTGGTGTACTTAGATCCCATGTTTCCTCAACGTGATCAAAATCATCAAGCAATCAAAAAGCAAGCCCAAGTGAAGAAACAAATGCAATTATTGCACTTGTTGTTACCTGAGCATGGTGAAATGGATTTAGGTGATCAACTGCTTGCTTTGGCTAAGCAGGTGGCAAAACGTGTGATTGTGAAACGCCCACGGCATGCTATTTTTCTCGCTGAGCAAGTTCCTGATCATCAGTGGTTAGGTGATGCTTGTCGTTTTGATGCTTATTTTTCAAAAGATTAATTTTAAAATAGATTCAAATGATTGTGTGGCTTCGGTCAATGCTCAGTAAAGATTTGTGATATAGTGCCAAAGCATAATTGCTAAAAAAATCTGCTCCAGCATACACTAGCATTTCGCACCGCATCTTTTTAAAAAATGAAATTCATTCTGTAAAAGATTGGCATATTTTGAGTTTAATCCCGAAGAATTTTATGATAGACCTCAAACCATCGATAAATATCTGGCATGATTTTAAAAGTAACCAAATTGCTGGAATGTGGTTGTTTCTAGGGTCGCGTCGATCTCTACAAGTGGTTCACCCATCGATCACGCAGCTGATTCTGTGGGGGATTTTGGGCGCTTGTACCAACTCACTATATAGTTGGTTGGTGGCGGGGCAGGTTGGAGACTTTAACTCTCAAGGTTTGATCGGTTATGCGCTTTGGCCTTTTATTGCTTTAATCGTCGGTATTTTTCTATCACAACGGATGAACCAACCACGCTTGATGCTCGTTCCTGCATTACTGTGGTTAGTGCTTGATACCAATATCCTGCTTTTACAATGTTTGGTCCAATATCTTGGTTCCAATGGTTATCTTAACTTTATTCCCGATAGTATTTATAACGGCTTGTTGCCGCCATTATTTGCAGGACTTTTTGTTTGGCAAAGTTTGGCTGTAATTTGGGTTTTTTCTCGTGCGTTGAATTGGCCATGGTGGGAACGTGCTTTGGTCTTCGTGGCGACCATTGCAACTTTGGTGGTTTGGCAGTTATCGGTAAAAGATCAACCGATTTGGAAGGTTGAAGAAAGACCAGCCACTTTTGCAGAAGATGCCTTCTATGCCCAAAGCCATTTATTAAATAATGCGTTAGATCAAATTCAATACAGCGATATTGCCAACAGCCATTGGTATTTTTTTGGTGTGGCTGGAGACAGTTATGCGGATGTATTTAAGTCTGAAATTGAACGAATAAAAGAGCAGTTTGATACCCGTTTTGGCACTTTTGGTCGTTCTATTATGCTGGTCAATAATCCTGCAACACGTTTAGATATCCCGATTGCATCTAAAACCAGTATTGAATTGACTTTGCGCCGTATTGGTCAGCAAATGAATCGTGATAGTGACGTTTTATTTCTTTACATGACCTCGCATGGTGAGCGTAATCATTTTGAGCTTGAAAATGCGCCTTTAGATTTAGGTCAAATTGATCCGAAATGGTTACGTGAGACACTTGATAAATCAGGGATTCGTTGGCGTGTAATCGTCATTTCAGCATGTTATTCAGGCAGTTTTGTTCCAGCATTACAATCGCCAGATACCTTAATTATTACTGCTTCCGCGGCAGATAAGACCTCGTTTGGTTGTAATAGTGAAGCGGACTATACTTATTTTGGCCGTGCTTTTTTTGATTTAGCCATGCGCGAACAACATTCCATGAAAGCGGCTTTTGATCAAGCAAAGCAAACGGTAACCAAATGGGAAGTTGCACAAGGGGTTGAGCCTTCTGAGCCACAGTGGTCGATTGGTCGAAATATGGAACTCATGCTACCCCAATTGGAACCGTATTTATTCCCAACGCAGAATATGGCAACAACCGATATTACAAAAACACAGGATAATGAGCATGCAGCTACTACAAAAAAATCGTTGTTTTGAGGGTGAGCAACGTGTTTATCAAATTGAGTCTCAACATCTCAAAGGCTTAACTAAAGTTGGGGTTTATCTGCCACCTGCAGCTTTAGAGGGCAAAGCATGTTCAGCTTTATTTTATCTTGCAGGTTTGACGTGTACGGAAGAGACTTTTGCGATTAAAGCCCATGCACAGCGTATGGCAGCTCGACTGAGTTTGATTTTGATCACGCCTGACACTTCGCCTCGAGGTGATGATGTTGCACAAGGTGATCATTGGGATATCGGGCAGGGCGCAGGATTTTATCTGAATGCGACGCAACAGCCTTGGGCAGCGCACTATCAAATGGAGTCTTATTTGGTTGATGAGCTGTATGCACAAGTGTTGCATGCGTTTCCAATTATTGAAAACCAAGTCGGAATTTTCGGGCATTCTAAACAATGTTTTTATGAAAATATGGAAAATCTTTTAGTTTGTTGATTTTTATAAGTTTTAATAAGTAAATTAAAAATTCCATAAAAAAATCCATATTTCAGAAGAATATATCAAATTTTCTTATTAAAAATTCCATACTTTTTCATATCCACGCTACTATATTCAGTAATTAAAATTATTGGAGTATTTATCCGTGGAAAGATTGGAAAGACATGCTTCATTTGGCGGTTGGCAGGAAGTATATAAGCATGAGTCGGAAGTATTGAAGTGTTCAATGAATTTTTCAATTTATATTCCACCACATGATAATAATGAAAAACTACCCGTAATTTATTGGCTTTCAGGTCTTACATGTAATGAACAAAACTTTATTACAAAAGCAGGCGCACAAAAATATGCATCTGAACATAAAGTGATTATTGTTGCGCCTGACACGAGTCCAAGAGGTGAATTTGTGCCAGATGATGAAAGTTACGATCTAGGTCAAGGCGCAGGTTTTTATTTGAATGCAATTCAAGAACCTTGGTCAAAAAATTATAGAATGTATGATTACATTGTTGATGAGTTAAGAACTTTAATCGATCAAAATTTCCCTACAAATAAAGTCCAAAGCATTATGGGGCATAGTGCTGGTGGACATGGGGCACTAGTCATAGGGTTAAGAAATCCTGAGATATATAAGAGTATTTCTGCTTTCTCCCCAATTGTTGCACCTTCTCAAGTTCCTTGGGGTCAAAAGGCATTTACTGCTTATCTTGGTACTGATCAGACTTTATGGTCTGACTATGATGCTGTCGAGCTAATTAAATCCAGTTCCGTGAAGATGCCTATTTTAGTTGATCTGGGAACTGAAGATTCTTTTTTGAAAGAGCAGTTAAAGCCCGAACTTTTAGAAAATGTTTGTAGTGATAAAGAATATCCGATTTCTTTGAATATGAGAGATGGATATGATCATAGCTATTATTTTGTAGCTAGCTTTATTGAAGATCATATTAGATTCCACTTATCAAAGATTAAATAATTTAATTACCTGTGGTTGGGATTCTATTTGCTAATTTATGACATATGTAATTAAATATATTGTTAATTTTCTGAGATTTTATAGAAATGTCACTAGAAACTTTTCAACAAAAAATTGATTCAATTTTGAATAAAGATGATATTTCAATCTTGTTAGCAAATGGATTCTCACAAGCATGGGATCATACAGTTTTTAATTATAAGTCTTTATTTGAGAAGGCTGATTTTGGAACAAGGGAAATTGAAATTCGTAATTTATTTACTGAATTCGAAACCTATGATTTCGAAAAAATAATGCGGGCATTAGAGTCTGCACAAAAAGTATGTGAGTCTTATGGAGTTGATAAAAATAAAATTATAGAAATAAAAGATGATCAAGAGCAATTGAAAAATTCGTTAGTACAGGTTATTTCTGAAACTCATCCTTTAAGATCAAGTTATGTTTTAACCCCTCAGTATGAAAAAGCTAAGCCATTTATTAAGAGATTTTCAAAAATATTTACATTGAATTATGACTTATTGCTTTATTGGATCATCAATAAAAATGATATATCCCCTTTAGGTTACTTTACAGATGATGGATTTAGGGTGGAAACTTGGGAAAATGTAGGTAGTCAAAATGTTTTCTATTTACATGGTGGACTCCACATATTTGACAATGGAGTAACAATAAAAAAGCATAGATTTAAAGATCATTTGGATAAGGGGATTGTGGATCATGTAAAAGAGAATTTAAACATAGGTAAATTTCCATTATTTGTCTCAGAACCTAATTGTGAAGCAAAACTTCAAAGAATTAAACATAACCCATATTTAAACTCATGTTACAAAGAGTTAAAGAATTTAAATGGTTCATTATTTATTTATGGGCATTCAATGGATAAGAATGATAAACATATATTTGATCAAATTAATTTAAGCCAAGTAAAAAATATTTATATCAGTATTTTTGGGGATGAACACTCTGAACAAAATAAAACAACAATGGCTAATGCAAGACGTTTTATAGATACTAGAAATATCAAAATTGAATTTTATGATGCAGATACAACTCCAATTTGGAAATAAATTTTTGGAACTAAGAAATGACTGAAAAAATTAAACAGCAGATCACTTTTGAAATGAGTTTAGATACTAATATATCAATTGCTAAGTTCGAGGGTGGATCTACTGAGAGTAATGAGATAGCAATTGAAATAGCTAACCGCATTAATAATGTTATAAATAATTTATCTGATAAGTGGTTGTCAAAATTTTTAGATGAAGTTGAGAAAAGTAATTTTGATGAAGCATATATAATATTTGAAGAGAATAAGGGAACGTTGCAACATTCTAGAAAAGTTGAAGATTTAAATTCTTTGAAGAAAATGGATTTTTCAAAATTAGATGCACTTAAAAGAAAAGATTTTTTAATTTTTTTAATTTTATTCTCTGCAATGGTAAATGATAGAACTGATTCATTAGGTTATATTGATTTTCTTCTGAAAAACTATTCGGATAAATTAGATGCTGATTTACTGCAAAATATCATATTAGAAAAAGCTAATTGTTTAGCAAATGATGGACATATCAATATTGCACGAATAAATTATAATAAAGTAATAAATGCTGAAGGAGTGTCACCTGCTACAATTGCTTGGTCATACCAAGGATTATCAATAATATCAACAGATTTAGATAGAATTAAATATGCGCAATATGCGGCAGACTTTCATTTTCAATCAGGAAATAAAATGGAAGCAGTTAGAAATTTAATACAAATTTCTAACTTTAAAGGGAATATTGATCCAAAAGAAGCAATAGTTATATTTGATAAATGTATAGCATTATATGAAGAGAAAAGTCTTGTAGATAGAGAGTTGTTGGCATCATTAATACACAGAAAGTCAAATTATTTATATAAAATAAATCAAATAAAAGAGGCATTGATATTAGCTGAAAGAGCCTGTGATTTACGAAGAGGGTTAATAGGAAATGAGATTGAACTAAGTTCAAGCTTGTCATTAGCAGAAATTTTGGCTGGATTAGATAACCAAGCAGAAAAGGGAGAGAAATATAGGGCTGAATATGAATTATTAAAAGAAAAGATTAAAGATGAGAATTTTAATTTAAGAGAAAAAATCTTAGGGTTAATATCTAATTCTGAATTTGTAAGTAATGAATTCTTAACAGAAGTATTAGCCTCTGATGATAGTGAGCTAATTATATCAACTTTGCTTTATCAATCTACTGATAAAGACTTATCTTTAGATGATGCTATGACTTTATTGGAAAAATGTAGAGTCTATGCTGAGAAAGAAAGAAATAATAATGTTTTAGATGTCATCTATTTTAGTATTGCTGAAAAGTATAGGGTTGAAGGTTTATATGATGATGCTTATGTATTTTATACAAAATCATTAAAAATAAATCAATTTAATCAATCATCTGTGCAAAATTGTCTTGGAATGTTATTTCAGGAGGGAAAATGGAAGCAAGCACAAACTTTTCTTGAAGAAAGAATTAGAATCATAGGCGAGCTTCCAAATGTATGCTTTTTTTATGCAAGAGCATTATTGGAAGATAAGCAGTATCAGAAAGCACTAAAATACTTTAATAAGTCAGATAAGTCTAATCCAAAATTAGCAGATTATCAGTCAATTTGTATTGATAACTTAGATGATTCTCAATTTGAAAGTATGCCTATTAGAGAGGGTTGGAAAGAAACAATTACTTCGGATATTTTTTTTGAAATTTTAAAAGAATTTTCTAATTCTATTTCTACATCTTCTCGAATGTATTTTTGGGAAAAAGGGGAGGATAAAATTTCATACAAGTGGACAAAAAATCCAGAAGAAAAGTCAAAACAATTATTGATAACTTTTTTAAATGCGAAATTGGGATTTGATAGCACTGAAATTATTCAAGAGTGTAGAGCTGGTGCAGGGTTTATTGATTTATATATTATATTACCGGGTGGATTGAAAGTCATAGTTGAACTAAAAATGTGTGGTGGAGGCTACTCTTCAACTTATGCTCTTTCTGGCGAAAGTCAAATAATTCATTATCAACAAAATAAGACTACAAATTTAGGATATTTAGTTGTATTTGATGGAAGAACTAGAGATTATGGTAAAGGTTTTAAGGAGATTCAAAATATTAATAATCATACAATATATGCTATTGCTGTAGATATGCGCCATACAATAGATAAAAGTATATGAATTATATAGATTCATATAATTTGAATCTATACATATTAATTGAGGAGTTTAATGGGATTATTTTTGGATTTTAATATTTAAAAAAATATTGAGGAGAGATTAATTTATTTATTTTTTAAAATAATTTTAAAATATTAAAGAGTATATTTAGTAATAAGTTTAAGAAAAATATACGCAGGAAATGACAAGGTATTCATGGGCTTTGGATACCTTGTTAATTTTTATGATAAATTTAAAAATATTTAAACCTGCCTATTATTGTTAGGTGACCATAACAGACTATCAAAAAATGGATCATTTACAATAAAGGCTACACTAAAACGAGCTCTTGTAACGGCAACATAAAATTTATTTTGGCTGATTGAGCTATCACCAAATGGATTAGCTTCCCCTTTCAAAAAATTTAAAATAGGTTGTGTTGGTTGAACTAAAACATGATCAGCTGTTAAGCCTTTAGATTCACCAAAGGTCATTAATTTTTGATATTTTTCTAAAACCTTTCCCGAGCCTGAAGAGTAACGCAAAATTAATGGATCAAATTGGCTTACATAATCATCTATATGATCAGGCGATATGTATATTACGCTGTTATGAGAGGGTATGCTCTGATTATCAATTTTAGATATAGTTGGTGTATATCCTTGCCCTAAATGAATTGAATCTGCAAATTTGCAAATTGGTTCAATGGAGCGCCAACATTCATTAAGATCTTGGATTTTGAACCCCATTTTCTTGTAAGCAATTAATTTGTCAGAGCTTTCAAATGGTTTTTTAGGTGAGGAGGATGTATGGTAAATAGTTTGTCGGAAATCACCAACAGCATGGATTTCTAGTTTCTTAGATTTTACTAAGTGCTTAAATAGGTCAAAATCCCATCCTGCAAAATCCTGTGTTTCATCTAGATAAATACGATCATATATAGACTGTAAGCGTTCAGATATATTTACTTTTGATTCTGAAATGACTCTACAAGCTAACTTTGAAATAAACTCTGTATGAGCATGATGTTTAGTTGTTAAAAAATGATTTGGATTATACTTATTCCCAATTCTTTCAGCTCTACCACTAATAGTATATCCGTTACGTTTATGCGGATTTTGACTATTAAGGTATATTCCTTTTATTCGTTTTGGAAAAATACATTGCTGATAGGGTCTAATAACATCTTCAAGTAAAAAGCTATACCAACCTTTAACAATGAAAAGATCTCTTCTAGTACCCTTAAGTTCAATAAATTTTTGAATAAGTTCTTTTTGATTACTATGAGTATAAGTAATGATAAGAATTTTTTTACCATTATTCGTTAGTTGAATTGATTCATTAACAATTTTAGTTGTTTTTCCTGCACCAGCACAGGCGATCAATAATTGCTTAGTCAAATTTTAAAGCCTCTAAAAGATATGCTGGATAATTAACTGGTTTTGAATTCTCAAAAATTCTTATCGCAGAATCAACTTTTTTTGCTCCGTAGTTTTTATCACCATTTTCACCTACATAAACAGAAGTAAAATATAATTTTTTATCTAGTAAAGTTGTTTTTGCATTTAACTCATTAAAAGCTTTAGTAGATAAAGCAATTTTGGCAAGAGTTTCTAATGTTTTTATATCTTTAGAGTTTGCTTCAATCAGAGATGGTTCTAGAGATTTTAATGTATCATTTTTTTCAGAAAAGAAATTAATATTTTCATAATCAAATTGTTGGGAATATACCTCAATGTTTTTACGATATGAACCATCATTATCTTTGATTACATTGACTTTCGTTTTTATATGTTTAGCAATATTTAAATAATGTTTAAAGCCAATACCTCTAACAACAATAATATCAATTCCATCTTCTTCTGGTAATTTACTATATTTTTCATAATATATTTTTTTCAAAAGTAGCTCGTCAGATGGTCCTTCTACTAAAATAATTTTCTGTGATAAGACTATACGTAAGGTGTCATATCCAGGCAATCGTTGTAGTGTTTTAGCAGTTTCACTATCAATTTCACTAAGTCTCAAATATTCATTAGCTATTAAGCATAAATTTTTTAGACTTAATTTATTTAATACATATGAACTATGTGTCGTAATAAAAATTTGGCTTGTGCTATTATCATCAATGAATTTAATCAACTTACTTAAGTTTGTATGAGATAGATGATTTTCAGGCTCTTCTATCATAATAAAATTAACATTTCCTCCTTTGTTTATAAGAGCTAGTTTTATTTGAATTTTATTTTGCTCTCCTTTGCCAATATGAGGAAAAGAAATATCATTAACAGCGAGTTGAAGTCCTGCTTCAATATTTCCTGTTGTTGTATCAGCTATAATGGATAAATTTTGCTCTGTTACTAATTTAGTTGCATCAAGCTTTCCATTTAAACTTTTTATTTGTTCTTGCTCTCCAAAAGTTTTTTTAATTTTTCGGTAATTTAAGCTTAATAGTGCTTGCTCTGGTTTAGTTAAAGCTGTGTTAATAATATTAGAAAGATATTGTGATTTCCCGTAAGTTGGATGTAGCCTTGTTGGGTCAATAAATAGTCCTTTCATTTTTCTATTGAGGAATTTGATTGACTCCCAGCCAAAACTAAACCATTCCACTTTATAAAACTCTGTAGGAATGCTATCTACTTTTACTCCGCCACTTATGAAGTCATTATATGTTTTGGTTAATTCATCATCAAAGCAGATTCTAATATAAATACCATCTTCCTCTTTGTTTAAAGAGTTATTTTTACCACGATACTCAGGACAATCTTCTAGATACATTTCTATAAGTATTTCAGGTAATGTTCCAATCGAAAAATCACCTTTCAGAAACTTTTGTACAACAGTTTCATTGAACAGGTCTGAAGATATAACTTGGTTGAGATTTTTCCCTCTATAACAATTGTTTGCGACTAAATCTAGGGCTTCTAAGATTGTAGATTTACCAGAATCATTATCTCCAACAATTATGTTAACTTTTTCATTGAATTCAAAAGTTCGTGTAAGAATTTTTTTAAAGTTTTTCACAATCAATTTTTTGATATACAAGTCATTCACCCAAATAAATTTATAAGTGTTGGAGTTTTGTTTTTTATTTATACATTAAGTTAATATTTTTTACTATGGAAATAGCAAATTAGGTTGAAAATTATATCTAGACTTAAGTCTAGTAGGGGATAGCATTGCAGTACTAGTCAGAAACATATTTTGATAAAGAATTTAATGCTTTAAGCTTATTTCTTAAATAATCTAGCTTATGATTTTGAATAATTTTAAGTTGCTCAATTTTAAATTGTAAATCAGGATAGCATCGCTTCAATTCATCATAAATATCAATCTCTTCTCTAAGGCTCAAAATTTCTGAATCAAGTTGTTTTTGCTCGTCTAAAAGTTTATCAATAGTATCATTTGGCTCGATACAAAATTGATCTCTAAGATTCATCATTTCATCATTTCATCTGTTTCGGTATAGGTTGTATAGGGATTTTTAGCATCATCAATTATGAAATAGCCCTCTTTTACAAGCCGTTGTACTAAACGATAGATATTTTGGTAATTGATATTATTGTTTTCTACTCCTAAAAGTATGACTTTAGCTAATATATCACTGACTTGAAATGATGAGATTCGATAGCTACATAACACTCTCATAAATTGAGGGAATAGCGGTAAAGACTCTAGGTGCATGGCAATCTTTGACAAATAATGAGGATTATAGTCCGTGGATTAAAACACTTCAATTCCTGATAGTTCTTGTATTTATGGTTATCAACTATGAATACAGAATTAGCCTTGTCGATTGGCTCTAAAATTAGAGAAGCTCGAAAATATAAATCAATAAGCCAAGAGCAGTTAGCATTATTGACAATAATTGATCGTAGTTATCTTGGGCGAATTGAACGAGGTGAGGTGAGTGTGACAGTCGAAAAGTTGGCTCAGATTGCCCATGTATTGAACGTAGATATAAAGAGTTTAATACCTTAAAATTTGTTTTCGAGTACCCGTTTTAGTTCTAATAGTGCCTTTTTCTCAATTTTAAATATTCTTTAATTGACCATAAGAAGCTACCAATAAGAACTATTTCGAAAAAAGCGATACGACGCATTTTTTCGTAGTGTTTTACGAAAATAGGAGTGAAATCAATAATAGACTTTGATGTTTTATTGGGAGCTTCTAGAAGTAAATGTTGCATCCATGCATCTAGCAAAATGAATAAAATCATACCAAAACAAGGCAAGAGTAATATTGCTTTTCGTCTATGCAGAATTTCTACAAATGTATAAAACTCATTAATTAACCAGTCTTTCATGAAAAGTTTCTCTAATTTTTATTGATCTTAAAGCTTATGATTTTATTATTGTTTTCATCACTAAGAAACTGATTTTCTCGTTTCAACCTATGATTTTCGAAAATTAAAGAGTTGATTTGGCTAAGTTGAACATTATATTTATCCTTAAGTTCTTTTAATTGTTGCTTGAGCTTTAAGGCTTCATTTTGCATTACAATTTTTGAGTTCTTCTTACTATATTCCTTGCCAAGTCTTTTTGCTTCAGCTTCCCTAATATTATCTAATAATTCTGCAAGCTCAGGACGAGAGCGCTTTACAGCGCCTCTTTTAAGACCAGCTTCTAGTGCTACCGTATCATTATTGATTTTTGAGCCTTTAGGCACTCTAAGAGGTGCATTCGCCATTAGACGATTTAGTGCTTCATTAAGATTCACCAAAGCTTTAGACATTTTTTACCTCAATGTATTTTTTACGAAGTTTTTCTAGAAGATGTTCGACTGCTTTGATTTCTTGCATGTACTGCTCATATAACAAAGACTCGTTTGTATTTAATTTTTCATCAGCAATTTTAGCGTATGCATTTTTTGCTAATTCCAGAGCATCAATGGAGTCTTCGTTGAAAATTGAATAAGAGCAGGGGATACATGCGGTAATATAAGAAAATCCTAACTTATTACAACCTGAAGTACGAGAGCATCCTCCCAGAACTGTTTTCCGATAAGCAATTTTTCCTTCAAAAATATACTTTTCGGTCTGTTTTTTATCAGTTAAAAATACAGGAGCTTTATTTTGATCTTTAAGTACTTGTAGTCTAGTACCTTCACCTCCAAATAAAGGCGTATCTTTTTGTACTACATCCTTTGTGAAATCAGATAATTGTTCATATAAGGTTTGATTTCTATATTCTTTAATTAGACTAGATTCATACTCTCTATCTGAAAGATTTTGATCTTGTATGATATTTTGAGCATTCATATAGTTTTTGCCGTAGTACAGAGTCATATCATAAGTGATATGTTTTAACTGACGTTTAAGTGTTGGAATATTCACTAAACCACTTCGAGCACTGTATACCGTCAAAGATCTTCGAAACTGGTGGCTAGTAAACTTCCATGGCTTTCCAATTTCAAGTTTATAGTCATCTAACCAATTAATTAATGGATTAAAAATATTTAACTCATGTAAATCATCTTCTGTGAAAATGATGGGATCTATCGCCCTATAAATTGAATAATGATCTTCCATAAATCCGCCTAAAGGCATCTCAAAAATGGGATGGAAAGATTTTTCATGCTTAATGGCAAATGATGGAAACAGAGGATACGATTCAAGTTCTAAATGTGAAATGACTCCTCTTTTAGCACACCATGATTGATGTATTTTTGTCAGTTTCCGTAATGTATCAATAACATGGAGTATTACATTAGATGAAACCCAATACGTTGCGACGGCTCCAACTTGAGTAAACTTACTAGTAGTTCCTTTTAGAACCCATGCCGATGGTAGATTTCTTCTTTTTATCTCCTGATATGATACATAATTTAAATTTAATGCTTCTGATCGGCGCATTCCGCTAAAGCACAGTAGTAGAAAGGCACCTAAATTTTGAATAGACTGGATGAAGAATAAGACACGTTGACTAAACCTCATGTCATATTTTGCACTTAATTCGGTTAGTCCGTGCTTTTCTAGCATTGCTTTAAATATTTTGGATTTCTGACGATGATTATTCCCTTCTTTATGTGTATGAAAGTCATTTTCACGAACCAAATTATGAATTCCATTCATAAATGGCTGTATTTCATAAAAAAATTTTAAGCCACTGTCAATAAACTGCCCATAAATCCTAGATGGAATTAAAAGGGTCTGCTTGTGTTCTTTCATTTCAGAATGCTGAGCTATTTTTATTTCTTGAATATATTTTTCACTAAATCCAAAATTATCAATTTGATAAAGCATACCTGCTTTATTAATTGAATTTAATATATTTATATATTTCTTTTTACTTTCCCAGCTTAATTCCGATAGATGGTTTTTTAAAGATTTTAGAAAAATTCCATTATTTTTTATATTTGTAAAATCACAATTGAAGTCTAAACATAAATATGCAATTTTTCTAATGATAAAGAAATTACCTTGGATAGTTTTCAATGTAATATTGTTATCTCGTCTTTTTCTTGAGAACATTAGATAAAATAAAACAATTTTTGTTTGATGTGACAACGTATATTTTTTGGGGGATGTGTGGTCTAGATAAAAATTAATTTCAGATTGGTCAGTGTAATTATGTGCGTAGCAACCCAATTCCCAAATTTCACTTTCGAAGTAGCTAAGTGGTTTTCCTAATTGATCTAAGCTAATGACGGTATCATTTTTAGGGTGGTGATTAAATTCTTGTTTCGATGCACCAAATGTATCTGCAATAGCATGGATATTATTCATAAAAATTCACACCTAAATCTGTAAGTGTATTGAGCATAATTTCAAAAAAAGGGCTTAATTTTCCAGTGCTTATTAATTTAGAACTAAGCATAATAGTTTGTTCATTCTTTGGGTCGTTATTAAGAATAGAATCTAAAACATCATTTATTTTTTGAATAACAAGAAAAATATTTTCTGAGTTTTGGTTAGAATTTGCCATTTCAAAAACTTTTTTAGCTGATAAAAGCTTATGAATATCTTCTTTGTCTGTATGGATGACATAATTTTCGCAAAATAAACATGAAATTGGGTTTGAGCAATTGGGTGTATCTAGGTCAATATTTTGATAAATACTATGAAGTTTAGGTGCTTTAGTGAAACAGTGGCCCATGTCAGTACTTAACGTGTTAGCCAAGTTTAGCCTTATCTTTGAAGCAGTATTTGATATGATCGGTGCTGAAGTAGAGATACTTTGAAAGGTATTAGTCATTTCAGTTAAGACTTGAGATTCAGTAGCTTCTGTGTATGAGCTAGCAATGATTTGAGGAGTATTCCCTAATTTTTTAGCTACTATATTTAAGCTTTTACTTTCATTATGATAAATATTTGCAATAGTGGATCTTAGCTTTGATAATGGAATCCACTCTATTTCATAAAAATTTTTTATAAACCAACTTCTAAATATATTATGTTGGTTTTCAGAATAAGATATAATAAAGTTATCTTTATAGATAGCTTTAGTGTTATTTAAACCTATGAAAAGTAAGTTTTCACTTTCACCTATATCATCATCAAAATTGTAATTTTTTATTATCCATTCTCTAAGGTCTAAATAATCCAATAGTAATTTTCTAAATTTTAAAGGTAAAGTTAATTCAATATTTTTATAGCCAGCTCTCGGCTTTGTAGTAATAACTCTCATCCCTTTTGTTGAGGAGTGTAGGTCTTTTACGTCAGAGACTTTCAAACTGTATATTTGTGATGTGTTTAGTGCTGATGCTGATACAAAACAGTTTATAAATGCCGTGATTGCTAAATTGGAAATTTTTGCATTATTTTGATTAATCTTATCTATGTTATTCTGCTCTATTTTTTTGTTATTAAATACTTCATAAAATGAAATATCAATATCTTTATTTTTTATGTGAATTGGTAGGTTTTTCTTGTTAATCAAGAAGTCAGAAAAATTTAAAAATATTGTTTCATTTATCTGAAAGAAATTTTGAAATTTATGCTCATCAACTGGAATATTATGTTCTTTATGTTTGGATGCGATTTCTATATAAGAGTTCTTTACTTCTTTAATATCAATTTCCAGTGATCTTGATAAAATTTCTGCAAAAACATGTTGCCTCCTATTGTATTGACCAAGATCTGTAATCGAATTTTTAAGTTTAGTTGCTCGATCCATAATTAGATATTGTGTATATTCTTTATATATATCTAATGCTTGTGATCTTTCCTGTAATTCAAATATGCCATAACGAGAGTATAGATCTTTAACTACATTTCTAATGACTTTAAAAAAGTGTTTAATTGAGGCATGAGAATACTTTTGGGCCATATCCAACATATACTCATGTAATGGTGAGATTAATCCTGTGAACAATGAATTTTTATCAACTAATGCGTAGTGTGTTTGCCTACTCACTGCTGTATGGTTTTGAAAAAAAATTGTACCAAAATCTAGATATGATATTTTTCCTACTACTTTTAATTTTAAAACGACATTAGGTAAAAATGAGGTTGATAGGGCTTCATAATCTTCAGGAAAAAGATATTTAATGTCTCGTTCTTCAAACATGATCTTCAATTAATTCCTTGATAATCAAATAGTATTTCTTCAAATTTTTTGTCTACCTCAGCATTAGATTTTGAATAAGCAATGTACCTAACATAGTGAATTGTACTCATGATATTTCGATGCCCCATTCTGCTTTGAATGTAGGGTAAAATTTTATCAATATCATTAACATGCTTTGAGGCTGATAGAAGCAAGTTGACTCCAAAAGTTGCACGTAAATCATGTAGAGTGAATGTCTTGATATCCTCTTTATTTTTGTGCATGAGATTAATCAATTTAGTCAGTGCTTGTCTGGCTGCATTACCTCTATGTATTGAAAACTTTATTTCTTTTGAAAATAATTGAAGATTACGATTCTCAATTTCTTTGATGGATGTGTAGTATGGGTTTCCATGTTTAGTAAGAAAGACGTAATTTTCATCTTCAACCTTATAAAGGCTCTGAGATGCTCTTTGCTTCCAAGATTCAGAACTTAAATATTGATCTATATCTTGGATTAACCATGCTGGTACTTTCAAATTGTGTTCATAGCCACCCTTAGTATCAATAATTGATTTTCCACCTATTCGAATGCTGTAGGTATCATCAACACTATTCGGCATTTGTTTGGTAAGTAACTCTTTTATATGAAATGCTCTTAACGTACAGATAGATTGTAATCTTGCCCCAGTGTATAGAGCCATATAGCAAATAAGTTGAAAATCCCTAGAACCGTATTGTTCTAAATACTTAAGAAAAATTTGTTGTTCAATCATAGAAAGAGGGTGAAGCCGCCCTCCATCGATAATTTCATCACCATATGAGGGACGGGGGCTATGTCTAATTTTTAAATTTGAAGTATCAACCTGTTTTTTATAGACATCACCTGTCGCTGAAATACAAGATACATATGTCCTAATTTTCTCATATGGCCTATTTTTTAGCTCTTCTGGCGTAAAAACATTTTCTGAAATTAAGAAATCATAGAAACGTAGAATCCTATTCATCCTTTGACGAGCAGTACTTGGAGAAATTAAACCCAGTCGAATTCTTTGCAGAAGTGACGTATGGAATTGATAAGTGACTCTTTTTTCAGGTTTAGGAGGTAAATATAAAATGTCTAATTCTGTATTCTCTAGAAATCTAAGAAAATCTATCAGATCGGATGCAACAGATTCTAATAATGCTGTGCTCTTCCTCTGATCTATTAGTAAATGATTAAAATATGCAGAAGCAAGATGCCAAACAGTATTGTCGCTTTTGATTAAAGAAGGAAATCTCGGGCAATAGATGCTTTCCATCTGATCAAAGCTGTCACTGGCAGAATTAAAATAGGTCGGACGATATTCAGTAATAAAGTTGATGTGCGCTTTTGATTTTGAAAAATAAGATTCTGATTTGCTACCCATCTTTCCTTACTCTATGTTTAGTACCTGTTTACAACATGCTCGAAATTCCATATAGTTTTCATAGCACATTGCAGAAGCATACTACATAAAGTACATTGTCAATGGGTGGTCATGGCGCATTGACCTTAGCGTTTAAATATCCAGAACAATTTAGATCTGTTTCTGCATTCGCCCCAATTTGTGCGCCAAGTATTTGTCCTTGGGGTGAAAAGGCATTTAGCCAATATTTAGGTGATGATCGACAAGCTTGGTTGGCACATGATGCAACCGCTTTGGTTCAGCAAAAAGGGAAGTTGTTTGAGGAAATATTAATTGATCAAGGTATAGATGATCAGTTTTATAGCCAACTCAATCCCGAAGCATTCAAGCAAGCGTGTTTGGATGCAAGTCAACCGATTACCTTGCGTTTGCACCAAGGCTATGATCACGGATATTACTTTATCCAAAGTTTTATGGATGATCACTTACAGTTTCATGCGATTCAACTCGAAAAAGTAGGCGATTAACCTAAAAGAAGCTCAAATGGAGCTTCTTTTTAACTACGTTGCCATTCAGCAGTAAATTCTTGCTGTGCCATGCGATTTAAATGATCAATCACCACTTGTTCTAAACGTTCGACATCTTCTTGTTGGTTTTCAATAAGGACGTCTAAATGTTGTGGTTGAGGTGTCAATGTTACGGTTGCAGTCGGCATAAAGATTTTTGAATGCGTTTCCGTTTCAGACACTTCAAACTTATGTTTCCAGTGATTTACTAAACGTTTGCTAATGCGTTTTCCTTCGATGGTTGTAATTTGTGTGGTGCTATTCATTTCTCTAAGTCTTGTTGTGGCTTGGTTTTCAACTTAGCAAATTTGATTTTATTTGAAAATAGCATTCCTGCAACGTGCTGTTGCAACTTTGCAATGCTGTATTGATGACTTTGTAACAGACGGAGTTACGGTAAATTTGTTATACTTAATCCATCATTTTCTTAGTTTTTGCCAGGTCATCCATGTCCAAGCCGTATTTAATTGCTCCTTCGATTTTATCTGCTGATTTTGCACGTTTAGGTGAAGATGTAGAAAAGGTTTTAGCTGCGGGTGCAGACGTTGTACATTTTGATGTGATGGATAACCACTATGTACCGAATCTGACTTTTGGTGCTCATATTTGTACCGCATTAAAAAAATACGGCATCAAAGCACCGATTGATGTGCATTTAATGGTGTCGCCTGTTGACCGTATGATTGGTGATTTCCTTGATGCAGGCGCAGACATTATTACCTTTCATCCTGAAGCATCCCATCATATTGATCGTTCTTTACAATTGATCAAATCGGGTGGTGCAAAAGCAGGTTTGGTGTTTAATCCTGCAACGCCGTTACATTATTTAGATTATGTATTAGATAAAGTTGATCAAGTTCTTATTATGAGTGTAAATCCGGGTTTTGGTGGACAAAAGTTCATTCCAATGACTCTGGAAAAGCTACGTCAAGCTCGTAAAATCATTGATGCGAGTGGTCGTGATATTCGTTTAGAAGTTGATGGTGGTGTAGGTCCAGCCAACATCCGAGAAATCGCAGAAGCAGGTGCAGATATGTTTGTGGCGGGTTCAGCAATTTTTGGTCAACCAGACTATAAAGCCGTGATTGATCAAATGCGTGCAGAGTTGGCTAAAGTGGGTGCGAAAGAAGTCTAGTATTTTTTTAACACAGGGTGTGGATAACTTTGTTTATAACTAGGTGGATAACCGTGTTGATAAGCAAGGGGATAACATGTTGTTAAAATAAACAAAATGATTTCAACTGTTTATATTCACAGCAAAACGATGAAAAAAGGACAATTTTTTGTCCTTTTTTTGTGCGCTAAGATGTTTATTTTGCTTTATTTTTATTCATGCGTTTCTTTGGGCACAATTGTGTGATTAAACAGCAGCTTTAATCTAAACGACGATTAAGTTATTACAATTTGAACATGAAGTTGATTGTACAAATCAATGAAAGAAATTATGCTAAACATATCGAGCAGCTTTCATCATTGAAACCAAGGACATTCAGTGCAACTTCGCAAACAATACAAACAACTGTGGTTTGTATTCCTGATGATATTTTTCATTGGGGGAAGTGGTGTGGTTGCTGCTGCAGTTCCAGCGATTCAATTTGAACAAAAAGCGGATATAACAACACAAACGATGCCGTGTCATGAACTATACAGGGCAGATCAACATCATCAGATGCACATGCCCGATACAGATGTTTCGACTTCAGCAAAATGTCATGAAGCACATCTGCAAGATGGTCAGCATTGTCAGGACTGCAATAGTCTAACGCATTGTCAAACGACAAACTTTGCGTTAGATCAACAGGCGCCGAAGCTTTCTTCCTTAGTGTTGTTAGAGCTGCATACGCATAAAAATACCGACTATCAAGCCCGACATCTTGCTGGATATTGGCAAGAGATATTACGCCCTCCTAAAGCCTGATCTGCTTTAAGTTTCCCTCTTTTTCCTTACGCCATATCTGGCTTGGGTCTAGTGGAAATTTATACCGCTTAAAGTCAGTTTTATTAGATTAGGAAAATATCATGTCTTCAAAAATATACGCTGGCGTTGTTGCCAGTCTGAGCCTATTGTTTGCACCCTATAGTTGGGCTGCGATTAAAGAATATCATCTCAATATCAATCAAGAGATGGTCAACATTACTGGGAAACCAGTCAAACGAATGACGGTAAATGGTAAATTTATTGCACCGCTTTTAGAGTTTGAAGAGGGCGATGAAGCGGTCATCCATGTCCATAATCAATTAAAGGATCAAGATACCTCTTTGCATTGGCATGGTTTACTTTTACCCGGTCTGATGGATGGAGTCCCCGGGTTTAATGGTTTCAATGGAATTAAACCAAATGGCAGTTTTGAGTATCGTTTCAAGGTACGACAAAATGGAACCTATTGGTATCACGCGCATAGCAAGGGACAAGAACAAGATGGGCTATATGGCGCACTGGTGATTTATCCAAAAGGCAAACAGCCTGTTGCGGCACATGAAAAAGCACAACGTGACTATGTGGTGATGTTGTCTGATTTCCATGAAACGAAAAGCGATCAGATCATGGCAAATCTAAAAAAGTCTGCGGAGTATTATCAGAATCAACGTGAAACGGTTGCCGATGTTTGGAAACAAGTCAAACAACAAGGTCTAAAAGCGACATGGCAAGACCGTTCGATGTGGAATCAGATGCGGATGCTTAAAACAGATTTGTCTGATGTCACAGGCTATACCTTTCTTGTAAATGGAAAAACACCACAACAGAACTGGACAGGCGCATTTAAAACAGGTGAAAAAGTTCGTTTGCGTTTTATCAATGCCTCGGCTATGTCATTCTTTGATGTGCGTATTCCAAATCTAAAAATGACGGTGGTGAGTGCGGATGGTCAGCCAGTACAACCTGTAGCAGTCGATGAGTTTCGTATTGGTGCAGCAGAGACTTATGATGTGCTGGTTGAGCCAAAGCAGCCACATTATCAAATCGAAGCTGAATCCATTGATCGTTCGGGTTTTGCCATCGCTTCGTTACATAATGAAATTCAAACTCAGCATCAGCATACGATTGAAATGCCTAAACCACGTCCACGTTCATTATTGACGATGGATGATATGGGGCATAGTTCGAATGCTCAGATGGATCACAGTGCGCATAGTCAAATGAAGATGGCTGAAATGGATCACAGTGCGCATGGTCAAATGAATATGGCCAAAATGGATCATAGTACCCACGCGCAGATGAATCATGATGCTCATGACCAAATGGATCATAGCGCCCATCAACAGCAGACAACTGCTCGTAATGAAAAATCAAAACCTGAAACAGTATTTGGTTGGGCCAATGCAGCAACGCCTGCGGGACATAAAGCGTTACAGTACGTTGATCTGAAATCCTTAACGCCGCAACTTGATACGCGTCCAGCTGAAAGAGAATTGGTCATTCGTCTAGGTGGCACCATGGAGCGTTATATCTGGACCATCGATGGGAAGAAATTTAGTGACAAAGATTTTGAACCGTTGAAAGTACAGTATGGTGAACGTATTCGTTTGAAGTTTGTGAATGAAAGCATGATGGCTCATCCGATGCATTTACATGGCATGTTTATGCAACTAGAAAATGGGCAAACTGCAGCCAATATGCCCAATAAACACACCATCGTGATTCCACCTGGTCAAACGGTCACTGCTATGCTTACCGCGGATGAATTGGGCGAGTGGGCGATTCATTGTCATTTATTATTCCATATGTCAGCAGGCATGATGAGTAAGTTGATTGTTGCAAATGTCGATGATTCAAAAACCGTAAAGCAAAAAACCAGCCCTGTTCAATCTACTCAAGGAGAGAGCCATGCACATCACTAAGCGATCTTCTGAGATCAAGCGATATACTCAATTGGTTTTTATTGGTGGTCTCATATCTTCGATCAGTCTATTGACCTCGGCACATGAAGGCCATGATCATCAAATGATGCAGTCACAATCAAGTATGCAATCAAATGCATCTGCATCAATGGATCATTCACACCATCCAATCCCCCCAACACAGCAAGTTCAGATTACTCAACATGGTCAGCATGATCATCGCCTAGAACATGGCGGGCAAGTTTATCAGGCGACCAGTTTGGAAAATGCTTGGACTATAGATGATCATGGTCGGGGGCGTGCCAGTACTGAATTAAAAACTTGGGTCGGAACAGATGAGAATAAAGTTTTCATCAAAGCCCATCTAGAAAAGGCTGAATCCGAACAAGCTGACACTGAAGCAAAGGTATTGTACAGTCGTAATATTGCAGATTTTTGGGATATACAGGCAGGTTTGCGGTATCAATATCAGTCTGAACAACAGCAAAATAAAGATCAATGGAGTGCAGTATTTGGCTTACATGGTTTAGCACCTTATTTCTTTGAAACGGATGCGTATGTATATGCAGGCCAAGATCAGCGTTGGCAGCTGAGTTTAGAAACAAGTCGTGATTTCTTGTTTACTCAAAAATTGATTGCTCAGCCTTATCTCAATGTAGATGTGGTATTGAATGATGAATCTAAATATGCACGTAAAACAGGTCTATCTAAGCTGCAAACGGGCGTACAAATGCGTTATGAAATCAGTAAAAAAGTAATGCCGTTTATAGATGTTGCCTACGCTTATCATAAAGGTGTAAAGCAGACGGAATGGCAAACCGCATCGCAGCGCGAAAAAGGTGGATTGTACGGTGCTGGTGTTACGCTAAAGTTCTGATATTTTGCTTAATTTTTAACATTTTTGAGATACTGCTGGTTTATACTAGCAGTATCTTTTTTGAGTCATTTATGGTGCATCAATGGCTTTAGAACAACAAGACAATCAAATAACAGAAAGAACAAAGCAATCTGAAAAGATCGGGCGTACCCAAGATACGTTAGCGTCGCAATTAGAGTTAATTGCACCCGATGGCAGTATGTACGTGAGTTACTATTATATTCCACAGATGAATAGTGTTGTGGAGGCTCAACGTGTCAGAAAAGCACTGATTCCTTTTGCTGCGATACTGGTAGAACATAATATTGATTTAGAAGTACGTCATTTAACCCTTTATCATCACGATGACTCAATTGATGAGGTCACGTCTGTATTACAAGCGTTGAACTTAGGCGCAGAACTACAGCAAACCATGTCTCATTATGAGCCATTGGAGCTTGCAAACTTCAAACCACCACAATCTGATGAATCGAGCAACAAACAAGAAAGAGTAGGATTTTATTTAAAAGCAGCTCAAAAATTTTTATATGTGGTTTTAGAAAAGTGTAGACAATGGATTAAAGCATTGCGAAGCGAAAAGGATAAATAATATGCCGAGATGGATGTATGGCCTCATGGGCTTTGCATTGATTTGGCTGGTTTGGACCAATTGGCTTAAACCTGTACCTAATCTCACTCAAGTTACTGCACAGGGTGTGCAAATCGTAGAATTACAGTCTTATGAAGGTACTTTTCGTGTGCTTTCACGCAAAGATTATCATTCGGGGCGAGAGGCTGAGTTTTCTCCAATTGATTTAGCGGTCGGTTGGGGCGATATGGCGAAACCCGATATCTATAAACATGTTGATATTTCACAACGAAATCGTTGGTATTATTGGCGTGTAGATGCACAGCCTCCCATCGCGTTACGTGAAATCGCAGTACAAAGTGCCAATATGCATATCGTGCCTGCAACCGCACAGGTCGCCGAGCAGCTTAAGAAAATTAAAAAAGATGATTTGGTTAATTTGAAAGGTGCATTAATAGAAATTCAGGCGCCTGATGGATGGCGTTGGCGGAGTTCCTTGTCACGTGAAGATACGGGGAGTGGGGCATGTGAGTTGATGCGAGTCGATAGTGTGGTTTGGTATTGAGTGTTTGGTATAAGTAAACCATTGAATAAGCATCGTTTAGATACATAATAATTCACATGATTGCAAGATTGTAAATTATACTATTGGGTTGAGTAGGACGACCTCTCATTAAAGAATCACGTTGGGACGACCCAACCCTTGCTATACACGAGAGAAAAAATGGCGTGGGCAATTTTAATTTTGGCAGGTATTTTCGAAATTATTTGGGCGTATTCAATGAAACTGTCAGAGGGTTTTACTCGTTTAACTCCGACAGTGATTACCCTCGTTTTTATGATTTTGAGTTTCGGTTTACTTGCGACAGCAATGAAAACTTTGCCGTTGGGCACTGCTTATACCGTTTGGACAGGAATCGGTGCAATCGGATCATTTATTATTGGTATTATGGTATTAAATGAACCTATGACCGCTATGCGAATGATCGCAGCGGTACTCATTGTATCTGGTTTAGTTTTGATGAAACTTTCATCAAATTAAGAAAAATTCCCCCTCTTTATTAAAGAGGGGCTAGGGGAGATTTTTTTCATGCAACTGGTTTATATGTATATGGATTCTCCAGTGGGTGCATTAAAACTGGTTGCGCATGATCACGCCTTAGTTGCTGTGATGTGGGACAATGAAGATCATAAGCGCGTACGCTTGGCAGCGTTGTTAGAGAACACTCAACATCCGATGCTGCTCAAAGCGAAACAACAATTACAACAATATTTTGTAGGGCAACGCCAGCAATTTGATTTGCCTTTGGATTTTCAGGGTACGGACTTTCAACAGCAAGTCTGGCAAGCTTTGCTGACCATTCCTTATGGGGAAACGCGTAGTTATAAGGATATTGCGCTTCAGGTTGGCAATGAAAAAGCCGTACGTGCAGTCGGTGCTGCTAATGGGAAGAATCCAATTTCAATTATTGCGCCGTGTCATCGGGTGATTGGTTCTGGTGGGGCTTTAGTCGGTTTTGCTGGTGGGTTAGATACGAAGCAGATTTTACTCAGTTTAGAGCAAAACCAAAATCAATCTTCAATATAGCTAATCTCTTTTATTTATAATAAGCTATTAAGCACTTTAAGGAATTTATCGCATTAATTGAAGAATAAATTACAGGCGTGGCGGAATTTTATCTCGTGTAATTTAATTCTTGGATTAACCTTCGGTTCGAGTTACTTTGGTTTCGCCCTGAGAAGCGGTTGAAGCTTCGTAAGAGCAAAGGCATTGTCATCTACATGAGGAGTGATTGAAGCTCCGCAAGGTTCAATTCCTCTTTCTTGCGCTTCACCAAAGCTTTAGTCGCTTTGGCTTGCTCAGGTTGCGAATGACTTCTCCGAGTATCGTGTTAAGGAGATATGCTCTATGCCGAATTCTATATATTTAATTTAATTGAATGGAAGTTTAAAAATGGCTGTTGGTGACGTAACGATGCCACTTATGCATGTGGTGCAGGGTGTAAAAATTGGCTCAACTGAGGCGTATGTACGTTATCCAAACCGACGAGATCTGGTCATTTTTGAATTTGCTGAAGGTTCAAATGTAGCAGGGGTCTTTACCCAAAGCGCATTTGCGGCTGCGCCAGTTTTACTCAGTAAAAAACATTTGGCTGAGAGCACTTCACAAAAGCAGCCACGTTATCTGATTATTAATACAGGCAATGCCAATGCCGCAACGGGAACAGTCGGCTATCAAAATGCCGAAGCAACTTGTGCCAAACTTGCTGAATTGACAGGTGTGCAAAGCAATCAGATTTTGCCATTTTCAACAGGTGTGATTGGTGAGCAGTTGCCAATTGAACGTTTGGTTCAAGGTATTCAACCTGCGTTGAATGATCTAAATACTGATCATTGGGTAGATGCTGCATCGGGGATTATGACCACGGATACCACACCGAAAGGCGCGTCTGAACAATTTGAATTCGATGGCATCACTTATACTATGACCGGTATTAGTAAAGGTGCAGGTATGATTCGCCCGAACATGGCGACTATGTTGAGCTTCGTTGCCACAGATGCTCCGATTGCAAAAGCATTGGTTGAACAGCTTCTAAAAACAACGGTCGAGCATTCATTTAACCGCATTACCATTGATGGGGATACCTCAACCAATGACTCCTGTATTTTTGTTGCAACAGGTTTAGCTGGTGGTGCTGAGATTGAAAGCCAAGATGATCCGCGTTATCAACAGGTACTCAATGTACTTGCTCGGATGATGAATCGTCTCGCACAGCTGATTGTACGTGATGGTGAAGGTGCAACCAAATTCATTACCGTTCAAGTTGAAGGTGGGGCAAATACTCAAGAGTGTTGTGATGTTGCCTATAGTGTCGCTGAGTCACCATTGATCAAAACGGCTTTATTTGCATCAGATCCAAACTGGGGACGTATCGTGATGGCAATTGGTAAAGCCGGTGTGCCTAATTTAGACAGCAGTAATGTTCAAGTTTGGTTGGGTGATGTACAAATCTGCTTAGATGGTGGCGCAAATCCAGACTATACCGAAGAAGCGGGCGCGGCAGTGATGGTAGAGAAAGAAATCACTATTCGTATTGATCTTGGACGAGGTACTGCACAGGACACCGTTTACACCTGTGACTTTTCTTACGACTATGTGAAAATTAATGCCGATTATCGTTCGTAAATTTGCGTTATAATGCAGCCTCCACAGTGAGGCTTTTTTTATATCGCTTGTTTGTGGATGTGATTAATCCCAAATCTCAACAGATACCCACGTTATTAGTTTGCAGTGATGCAAGCGCGCAGGATAGAGAAGACGCTTTATGAATGATGCGAATTTAATTGCGAACGACGCCAAAAATATTGTGCAGACGCATTTAGATCGTTTGGGCGAGCCAAAGGACAATAGCCTAAGCCCAGAAGTGAAACAACAGAAGTTTGCTCAAATCGCAGCCGAGCTTAAAAAAAGAAATGCGGTATTGGTCGCACACTATTACTGTGATCCTGACGTACAAGAGCTTGCTGAACTTACTGGTGGTTGTGTTTCTGACTCATTAGAAATGGCACGTTTTGGTCGTGACCATCCAGCGACGACACTTGTGGTTGCTGGAGTTAAGTTTATGGGTGAAACCTCAAAAATTTTATCGCCTGAAAAAACGGTGCTGATGCCAACTTTAGAGGCAACCTGTTCACTTGATATTGGTTGTCCAGTCGAAGAGTTCTCTGCATTTTGCGATCAACATCCTGATCATACTGTGGTGGTGTATGCCAATACTTCCGCAGCAGTAAAAGCACGTGCGGATTGGGTGGTAACTTCAAGTTGCGCGGTCGAGATTATTGAACATTTAGACAGTTTAGGTGAAAAAATTATTTGGGCACCTGACCAACATTTGGGTCGTTATATTCAGAAGAAAACAGGCGCAGAAATGTTGTTGTGGGATGGTGCGTGTATCGTGCATGAGGAGTTTCGTGCGCGGGGCATTATTCAGATGAAAGCACTTTATCCAGATGCCGCTGTTTTAGTCCATCCAGAGTCACCTGAAGCGGTTGTAGATATTGCAGATGCGGTGGGAAGTACCTCGCAATTGATCAAAGCAGCACAGACATTGCCGCAGAAACAAATGATCGTGGCAACAGATCGAGGCATTTTTTATAAAATGCAACAAGCTGCGCCTGATAAAGAGTTATTTGAAGCGCCGACAGCAGGTGAGGGTGCAACATGTCGTTCATGCGCGCACTGTCCTTGGATGGCAATGAATGAGTTAGATGGTATTTTGCATGTGTTACAACATAGCGATCAAGAAATACACGTCGATCCAGCATTGGCTGAACGCGCCAAATTACCTTTAGATCGAATGTTGAACTTTAGCGCGTCGTTAAAGCGTTAAAATGTTTGTTAAATATACATTTGATAAGGAAAAATCATTTTTTTTAAAACTAGGTGTTGACGTGATGCAACGTCAAGCCTAGAATGCACACCGTACCGCACGATGTGCGATACAATAAAAGCTGAGATAGATCGGAGCATAGCACAGCCTGGTAGTGCACCTGGTTTGGGACCAGGGGGTCGTAGGTTCGAATCCTACTGCTCCGACCAATTAAAACATGTTGAAAAACATTGTTTTAGGATCGGCCAAGTATCGCATGATAGTTTTATCATCGGTTATGCGCCTGTAGCTCAGTTGGATAGAGCATCCGCCTTCTAAGCGGATGGTCACAGGTTCGAATCCTGTCAGGCGCGCCATTTGGTAGCTTGGTACATAGAATCAAAAAACATGTTATGGTGGATGTAGCTCAGTTGGTAGAGCCCCGGATTGTGATTCCGGTTGTCGCGGGTTCGAATCCCGTCATTCACCCCACATTCGGAGCATGGCGCAGTCTGGTAGCGCACCTGGTTTGGGACCAGGGGGTCGTAGGTTCGAATCCTACTGTTCCGACCATCATCTTAAAGATGAAATAAAAATCCGCTAAATGAGCGGTTTTTTTGTGCCTAAATTTTTAGGCAACTCTCACTCGCTTCGTGATGAAGTCTCTTCTGTTTTGATTGATTCATTTAAACGATTCAAGTTTAAATATGGATTTGTTTGTCACAATTTCAATCTAGTATTTTATCTTTCATATCTGTTGTTATATAACAGACCTAAAAAGTGATCTTAATATTTGCACGGTCAAAATATGAAATATTAATCGAAAGTTGATAGCTCATTGTATTTCATTCCTACTCTATAAATCAGTTTTAAAAATTCTAAAAGAGAGTGAGTGTATGCATAACATAAACTATGTATTTATTAGTCTTTTGGGTGGGCTTATCGTGCCGCTACAATTGGCTATGATTAACGCCTTTCGTCATGCAAGTGGCGCCACTCAAATACAATCAACATTTTTCTTATATGTTGGTGGGGCGATTGCATCATTGGTTATTGCACTATTTGTCGATGGCAGTATTAAGCCGCCGTTGTATCAACAAACCTCATGGTGGATGTGGCTATCTGGCTTATTAGGATCACTTTATATTCTGTGCATGTTTCTAGCTGCTCCACATATTGGGGCAACCAATACATTACTTTGGATTTTTCTAGGTCAAATGATCTTTGCCACAATAATTGATAGTAGCGGTTTTCTCGGAATGCAGATTAAAAAAATAGATGGTCTTAGATTATTTGGTCTGGGACTTATTTTTATGGGAGGATTGATCATGATCTATAGCGAATATAGACATTCGACAGCTTAAAAATATTGTAAGTGTGGTTGAGAAATGATGAATAAATTATTCAGATATCTTGTCATTAAATCGAAAATTTAAAATATGAAAAATCAGAAAAAGTATTGATAACTTAATCCTTTGATCAGAGTGATTATTTATTGCAACTGTCTTGCAGGATTTGGCTATTGTGATTTGATGGTTAACACGTTATTTTGCACTTTATGATTTAAGTCAGTTAGACAACGACAATAGTATTTAAATACCATATTCTGCATAATGCATGCACTTTTTAAAAAGAAAAAATAGAGATAGATATGACGCAAACGGCTTTTGATTTTGTAATTATTGGTGGTGGCTCAGCAGGATGTGTATTGGCTGGACGGTTATCTGAAAATCCAAACATTTCTGTATGTTTATTAGAAGCTGGTGGCGATGGAAATAGCTGGTTGGTGAATACACCTGCGGCGGCTGTGATTAGTATCCCAACTAAACTGAATAACTGGGCAATCGAAACGATTCCACAAAAGGGTTTGAATCAACGAAAAGGCTATCAACCCCGCGGTAAATGCTTGGGTGGAAGTTCAGCGATTAATGCGATGGTGTATATCCGTGGGCATCGTGATGATTATGATCATTGGGCTGCACTGGGAAATACCGGCTGGTCATATGACGAAGTGTTGCCATATTTTAAAAAATCAGAACATAACGAAAGAATTAAAAATGAATATCATGGGCAGCATGGTCCATTGAATGTCAGTGAGTTGAATTCAGATAATCCTTATCAGAAAACATTTATTGAAGCGGCAAAACAGGTTGGCTATCCACTCAATGATGATTTTAATGGCGCTGAACAAGAAGGTTTGGGCGTGTATCAAGTCACACAAAAAAATGGTGAGCGTTGGAGTGCTGCACGAGGCTATTTATTGCCTTATTTAGGTAAACGTCCTAACTTACATGTGATTACCCATGCGACCGTCTCCCGTATCATTATCGAAAATGGTCGTGCGATTGGGGTCGAGTATAAACAAAAAAGCCAAACCACGATCGTTAAAGCCAACAAAGAGGTGTTGTTGTCAGCTGGCGCATTTCAATCGCCGCAAGTATTGATGTTGTCGGGCATAGGTCCACGCCAAGAGTTAGAAAAGCATGGTATTCCTGTGGTCAAAGACTTAGCAGGGGTAGGTGAGAACTTGCATGATCACCCCGACTTTATCTTTGCTTATAAAACCAAGCAGATGGAGGGGACATTCGGTTTATCTGTTGGTGGGAGCTTAGATTTAATCAAACAAATTGGGCGCTATCGTAAAGAGCGCCGTGGTTTTATTACCACCAATTATGCTGAATGTGGTGGTTTCTTAAAAACGCGACCTGAATTAGACAAGCCGAATTTGCAATTACACTTCGTGATCGCCATCGTGGATAACCATGCGAGAACAATGCATGCTGGACATGGTATCTCGTGTCATGTTTGTTTGTTGAATCCACGTGCGCGTGGTTCAGTCAAACTTAGTGGTAAGCACGTGAATGATCCTTTATTAATTGATTTCAAGTTTCTTGAGGATGAGCAAGATCTTCAAGATATGGTAGATGGCTTTAAAGTCACACAAAAGCTCATGCAAGCGCCAGCGTTAAATGAAAAGATCAAAGAAGATATGTTTACTGCCAATGTGAAATCGGATAATGAAATTCGTGAAATTTTATGTCAGCGTGTAGATACGGTTTATCATCCTGTCGGTAGCTGTAAGATGGGTGTAGATGAGATGGCGGTGGTTGATCCTGAGCTGAAGGTTTATGGGGTCGATGGTCTTCGTGTCATTGATGCTTCAGTGATGCCAACCGTGGTCAATGGTAATACCAATGCACCGACGATTATGATTGCAGAAAAAGCAGTTGATATGATTCGTCAGGCTTGGAAATAAAATCAATCTTCATCAAAATCAGATGAATTTTTACTTATAGAGGGCGAATACAATTCGCCCCTACGCAGTTTCATTTTCAATAGGGTGTCGTCGTGGAGTTTCTAACATTCGAGGAAAGCTAAAATTATAATTTTTAAGTAGTAGAGAGAGCTTATATTGGTTTAACAATAATAACTTTGAGACAACACATTTCTTGCTGACCTGATTTGATAGAGATATTGATATTTAAGCCATAGATTTTGACAATGCAGTTTGTCAAGATTAAGCAAGATTTTGTTGGCTATACTGTTTCAGTAGATCAAAAAAACTGAAAAGCGAACAAATGCAATAAAACAATAAGGAAAGCATCCTATGAAATCGTTAGTTTGTCATAATGCCGAGCTGAAGCTGGAAGACAGTTTTCAATTAGTCCCCGCGAAAGGGCAAGTATTACTTGAGGTGGTACGTTGTGGAATTTGTGGCTCAGATTTACATATGCAACACCACTGTGATCATATGCATGATTTGGCAGCGCGAGTCGGTTTTAATGGGGTTGCAAAATCCTCTGATAAGCTCGTTTTCGGACATGAGTTTTGCGGAAAGGTATTGGATTATGGCCCAAAAACACGCCGTAAATTAAAAGCAGACACTTTGGTTTGTGCGATGCCATTGCTCAATGTTGATCCACAAGGATATGTGCCAACAGGTCTTTCACCAAGTGCATCAGGCGGTTATGCAGAACAAATTTTAGTTCAATCCAGTTTAATGTTTGAAGTTCCGAATGGTTTGGATGCGGATAGTGCTGCGCTGACAGAACCGATGGCTGTTGCCTTGCATGCGGTGCGTCGTAGCCGAATTAAGAAAAATGAGCCAGCAATCGTGATCGGTTGTGGTCCAGTTGGTTTAGGTGTGATTATTATGCTCAAAGCGATGGGTGTTAAAACTGTCGTTGCCAGTGATTTTTCACCAAATCGCCGTAAGTTGGCTGAGCAATGCGGTGCAGATATATTGATTGATCCTAAACAACAATCTCCATTTAGCAGTTGGAAAGAGCTGGGTTTGCTGGGTAATGTCTCTGAAGCAATTAATATGGGGATGGGTATTTTTGACAAAGTTCAGACTTTCTCATTGCCATGGGTCAATGCGATGCGCGTGGGTGACAAACTCGGTTTGTTACCGAAGCGTCCAGTGATTTTTGAATGTGTGGGTGTCGCTGGCATCATGCAGCAAATTTTGGAGGGTGCGCCACTGTTCTCACGTATTGTGGGGGTTGGTGTTTGTATGCAAAGCGATAAGATAGAACCAGCTTTGGCGATCAATAAAGAACTCGAAATCCAGTATGTGCTGGGTTATACTCCACTGGAGTTCCGTGACACCTTGCATATGATTGCGGAAGGTAAAATTGATGTTTCACCATTGATTACAGGTGTGGTTGGTTTGGAAGGGGTAAGCAATGCCTTTGATGCATTACGTGATCCGGAACAACATGCAAAAATCTTGATTGATCCAAAACGAGCAGGATCGGATATTCAGTTGATTAAAGCTTAAAAGAAATTCAAAAAAAGCTGCTATTTTTGGAAATAGCAGCTTTTTTGTTTTAAGTGACTAAAATAGCCTAAGCAATCTCCGTCTCAGTAGATCTTGGAATTTAGTTAAATTGAGCACTTAAAAGCTTTTGGTGAGAGAGAATGTCACAGTCGAATCAATTGGATCTGAGACTCGGGCATTCGGATTACCATTACTGTATTCTTTGTAATAATCCTCTTTGTCCCATGCTTTGCTATACATGAGGCTAGCTGCAAGATCATAAGGCAGTTCTTTATTGACCGAGAAACTGGCATCTTGAAAGCTTGCTGCTGAAAAGTTTTTAATACGTTGATTGCCATAATGTGCATCTGCCGACCAACCTTGACCTAACGGTTGATGCCAATTCACATCCAAATAGCCTGAACCACGTGAGTGTTGATCATTGCCTACACCTAAAGTCTTTGAGTTATTACCAAAATAATCTTGGGTATAAGTCACGGCATATTTGACGGTGACGGGTCCATAAGCAATCTCTGGAATAATTTCACCATAGTCAAAACTAGTATGACCTGCTTCAGCTGTGGTTTCTGCGCCTGGATAAAAATAGTAAGCGACAGTTACACCGAGAGAGAGATCACCAAAGCTACGCGAATAACCCGTATAAACATCCCACTCTACAGAAGCGTCGCGAATAAAATGATCACTTACCGTCGATGCCCACGTACCTACGAACAAGCCATTGGGATGTGCATAATCAAGACCGCCTTGTAGGGCTGGTTTGCCCCATGTTTGCTGGAAGCCGCGTGATACATATTGGCTTGCAACGGTGAGATTGGCACTAAACGGTGATACTGTTTCAGTGGTTGACTCGGTTGCATGAGCCGTGTGTAAAAAAAAGCCCAAAGGTAAAGTGAATAAAATTCTTTTCATTTGAATTTTCCTAATGATTGGCAGCACCTTCGCTATGTAAGGCGCTGAACATAACTTAACTAGGTTATGCAAATGGACGTAAAGGGGATTGGCGTACTGGAGCTGTACCAGCTTTGTAGTAGTCTGCTTGAGAGCGTGGTAGCTTTTGTCCACGAATTTGATCAGCAATTTTCTCTGCCATCATAATGGTGGTGGCATTTAAATTACCTGTGATGATCAACGGCATAATCGAGGCATCAATGACACGTAAACCTTGTAGGCCATGAACACGACCTTGTCCATCAACCACCGCCATCTCGTCTTCGCCCATTTTGCAACTACATGATGGGTGGTAGGCCGTTTCAGCATGATTGCGAATAAAGTCATCCAGTTCAGCATCACTTTGTACGTGTTTTCCGGGACTGATTTCTTCGCCACGATATGGATCAAGTGCAGGTTGATGCATAATCTCGCGGGTAATACGGATACCATCGCGGAACTCACGCCAATCTTGTTCTGCGGACATGTAGTTGAACAAAATACTTGGATGCTCAAATGGGTCTTTAGATTTCAGCTTAATTCGACCACGTGATGGTGAGCGCATCGAACCAACATGGGCTTGAAAACCATGTTCTTTTACCGCGTTACTGCCATTGTAGTTGATTGCAACAGGCAAGAAATGGTATTGGATATTTGGCCAGTCAAACTCATCTGAACTGCGGATAAAGCCACCTGCCTCAAACTGATTGCTTGCGCCGATGCCTTTGCCAAGGAACAGCCATTCAGCACCAATCGCGGGTTGGTTATACCATTTCAATGCAGGGTAAAGAGAAACAGGTTGCTTACATTTGTATTGCAAGTACATTTCCAAATGGTCTTGTAGATTTTCACCTACACCAGGAAGATCTTGTACAACTTCGATGTCCATAGATTTGAGGAAGGTACTTTCACCAACACCTGAGCGCTGTAAAATTTGTGGCGATGCAATTGCCCCTGCGCATAGCAGCACTTCACGTTTGGCTTGTGCTTGTTTCATGTTGGCTTGATCAGTGCCAATGATATATTCCACACCAACGGCTTGTTTTTGATTGAACAAGATTTTGTTGGTCATGGCATGCGTAACGATGGTCAAATTAGGACGACCTTTGGCCATATCTAAATAGCCACGTGCTGTACTTGAGCGACGTCCTTGAGGTGTTACAGTACGATCCATTGGACCGAAACCTTCTTGTTGATAGCCATTTAAATCATCGGTACGTGGGTAACCTGCTTGTACGCCTGCTTCAACCATTGCGTGGAACAGCACATTATTATCATTTTTAGGTGTTGCGACTGAAACAGGACCATTGCCACCATGATAGTCATTGCCACCAATATCACGCGTTTCTGATTTTTGGTAGTAAGGTAAACAGTCTGCATAAGTCCAGTCTTCAAGACCTTTAAGCGTTGACCATTGATCTAAATCCATGGCATTGCCACGGATATAGCACATCCCATTAATCAAGGATGAACCACCTAGTCCTTTACCACGTCCACATTCCATACGACGATTGTTCATATGTGGTTCTGGATCGGTCAAATACGCCCAGTTATAGCGGCGACCTTGTAGAGGAAAAGCCAAAGCTGCTGGCATTTGTGTACGAAAATCTAAACGATAATCTGGACCGCCTGCTTCTAATAATAAAACAGTCACATCTTGGTCTTCTGTGAGACGTGCTGCGAGAACATTCCCGGCAGATCCTGCGCCAATGATAATGTAATCGAATTCTTGCTTATTCATAATTAGCCTTTATTGTTGCATGATCAACTGAATACATAGTGATTCAGTTGATCAAGTGAAGATAAAGCGCAACGCTTTTTAGAAAATGCTTTGGTAATCACCAAGCTCAACTTGAATGGATTTAATACGGGTGTAATGTCCCAAAGTGGTTAAACCATTTTCACGCCCAACGCCAGATTGTTTATAACCACCGACTGGCATTTCAGCAGGGGATTCGCCCCATGTGTTGATCCAGCAAATACCCGCTTCGATCTGATGAATCATGCGATGTGCTCTACTGATATCTTGAGTCACGATGCCAGCGGCTAAACCAAAGGTGGTATTGTTCGCACGACGAATCACTTCTTCTTCAGTGGTATAACTGAGAATACTCATGACTGGCCCAAAAATTTCGTCCTGTACAATCCGCATATCATCGGTACAGTCACTAAACACGGTAGGTTGAACGTAAGCACCTTGTGCAAAAGCATCTTCAGTGAGACGATCGCCACCAATCAATAATTTGGCACCTTGTTGCTTGCCTGCATTGATATATGAGAGGACTTTGTCCATATGAGCAAAGCTGGTAAGTGGGCCAAAGTTAGTTTCAGGATTCATCGGGTCACCGATACGAATACATTTCACGCGTTCGACGATGGCCGCTTCAAAATCAGCTAACAGGGCTTTTGGTACAAAGACACGGGTACCATTGGTACAGACTTGACCCGAACTAAAGAAGTTTGCCATCACCGCAATATCTGCGGCACGGTCGATATTTGCATCGGCACAAATGATCAGTGGTGATTTACCACCGAGTTCCATGGTGACTTCTTTAAGGGTAGAGCCTGCGGCACTGGCCATGACTTTTTTGCCAGTTTCGACTCCACCAGTAAATGAAATTTTTTCGATGATTGGATGTTCAGTTAACCATTGTCCAATTTCACTACCAGCACCTTGTACAACGTTAAATACGCCGTTAGGAAGACCTGCTTCGGTATAGATTTCTGCAAGTTTGAATGCGGTTAGGGGAGTGGTTTCACTTGGTTTGAAAATCATGGCATTGCCTGCTGCAAGCGCAGGGGCAGATTTCCATAAAGCAATTTGAATCGGGTAGTTCCAAGCACCAATCCCTGCAACCACACCGAGTGGTTCACGGCGAGTATAGAAAAAGCTTGATTCACGAAGCGGGACTTGTTCGCCTTGAATTGCAGTCGCAAGACCAGCGTAGTATTCAAGTACATCGGCACCTGTGACGATATCAACGGTTGATGTCTCGCTGTAGGCTTTACCAGTATCGAGCGTTTCAAGTTGCGCCAGCTCATCATTACGTTCACGTAAAATGTCAACTGCACGGCGTAAAATACGAGAACGCTCTATGGCGGTCATGGCAGCCCAGATTTTTTGTCCTTGTTGCGCGCTATGAACTGCGGCTTCAATATCTTGTTGCGAGGCTTGTTGAAGTGTTGCAATCACTTCACCATTGGCAGGGTTAATACTATCAAATGTCTTACCACTGGTTGCTTCTACATAGCGTCCGTGGATATATAATTGATGAACGTGTGCATCACTCATTCTGTTTCTCCTGCAAAGGTTTTTGCGCAAATTGTAATTGCGTTTTGACATAGTCATAGGCAATGGAACGGGCAAGTTGGCTGTCAAACTCTTCATGACTGCTCAAACTACCGCGTAGCCATAATCCGTCAATCAATGCCGCTAATCCGCGAGCGGCAATGCTGGCCTGTTCTTTATCGAGTAACTTGAGAAAATAAAACTTCAAGTTTGAATACAGGCGTTGATCATTAATGCGTTGCAAACGACCCAGTTCAGGTAGGTGCATACTTGCAGACCAGAAATCCAACCAAACGCGCATGGCTTGTTTATTGACCTGACTGATATCAAAGTTGGAATCAATAATCGCCTTAATTTGGCTTTCTGGCTGCGAGTCAGCTTCAACTTTATATTGATCAGTTTTCTGACGTAAAACGTTGAGCATTTCTTGCATACAAGTATTGATTAAGCCTTGTTTATCACCAAAATAGTGACTCACAATACCCGTTGATACTTCAGCTTTTTTTGCAATTTGTGCAATGGTGGTATTGGATAGCCCCACTTCATAAATCACATCGAATGCAGCATTGATGATTTCTTCACGCCGCACATGCTCTGGTTTTACTTTACGTTTCGTCATGTTGATCCATTGAAAGCCCGATATTGGTACTTTTTTATTTAACATTTCTCAATGTTGAACATCATAACATTTTTTTATCATACTTTTTATTGATTGAACGTTCAATCAATAAAAAGTATGATCTGCAAAAATCAACTAATTTTTGATTGATTGGTCAAGATTTAAAGCAATAAGAATACACCGATTGCAAGGAGCAACAACATGGTGTCAAAAGGTAGTGATGGATTTTTTTCAGAACGTATCCGATTAAATTTATTCGTTTTTTGGAGCTCTGCAAGCAGTATTGGCGTTTTCGGCTTATTGTTTGTGTTGTTTCCAGAACAAAGTCAGTTTTGGCTCACTTATGTGCAAGAACAAGTCAACCAATTGTTTGGCTGGTATTACATGCTGGTCATTGTCGCTTGTTTAGGTTTTGTTGCTTGGCTGGCATTTTCTCGGGTTGGACAGATTCCATTAGGGAAAGATCACGATAAACCTGAGTTTGGTTATATGGCTTGGGTGTCGATGTTATTTTCAGCTGGTATTGGTATTGCCTTACTCTATTATGGTGTTGCTGAACCTGTTGATCATTTTCTAAGACCACCAGAAGGTGAGGGCGGCACGGTTCAGGCGGCGCGAGATGCCATGATGTATAGCTTTTTACATTGGGGTATTCATGGTTGGGTGCTGTATGCCTTGATCGGTGTCACGCTGGGTTATTTTGCTTTCCGTTTAGATTTGCCTTTGGCATTACGTTCCGCCCTTTATCCTATCTTTGGTGAGCGAATTTATGGCTGGGTCGGGGATTTTGTCGATGGATTTGGTATTTTAGCCACGGTTATTTCATTGGTCACCAACTTGGGTATTGGCGCATTAGTCCTCGTCTCTGGCCTTGTTTATCTGATACCCGACATCCCTAATAATCATACAACGCTGATTGCCGTGGTGTTGTTGATGATGTTTGTGGCAACGATTACCACGGTGATTGGGATTGAAAAAGGACTGGCTTGGCTTTCACGGATTAATTTGCGCTTATTGTATGTTTTATTGTTATTTGTGTTTTTAACAGGACCAACCAATCATCTGCTCAATGGTTTGGTGCAGAATGTTGGGGATTATCTGAGCCAGTTTATTGCCAAAAGTTTTGATATGTATTTGTACGATCAGCAGGCAAATACGTGGTTAGGTTCATGGACGGTATTTTACTGGGCATGGTGGATTGCTTGGGCGCCATTTGTTGGCATGTTCATCGCGCGTATTTCCAAAGGGCGAACTATTCGTGAGGTGGTTTTAGGTGTATGTCTTGTGCCGCTTGGTTTTACCTTGGCATGGATATCGATTTTCGGGAACACCGCAATTCATTTAATTTTAAATCAAAAACAAAAAGTTTTAGGGGAAATGGTCTTAGCCGATCCCGGATTATCCTTATTTAAGTTTCTCGAATTTTTACCTTTCAATCCTTATATTGCAGGGATTGTTGTTATGATTTGTTTCGTTTTGTTTTTGACTCCTGTGGGTTCGGGTACACTCATGATCGCAAATCTGTCCTCGAAAGGCGGCAGTAATGAGAGTGATTCACCTATTTGGTTGCGTATCTTCTGGTCTGTGGTAATTACTATTGTCAGTATTGGCTTGCTCTTAGCAGGTAGCTTTGATGCGATGCAAAGTGCAGTTGTACTCTGTGGATTGCCATTCTCCGTGATTATTTTGCTTTATATGTTTGGTTTAGCTAAAGCACTTAAACAGGACAAATTTTTACAGATGGCAACGAGAACATCTCCGCCACCACCTCAACATACCAAACCATCAGAAGATATGTAATTTCGGTAAATGACCTTTTTTCATTTTTTATTCATCCTTGTCTTTTTGTTTTGAAGCCAATCGCGAAACGACAAGGATGAGTATTTTCTTTTTTTCTCTAACTCACTTGAGGATTGTATGGCAACAGATAATCCAAGAGCGGTAGATGATTCATCTCAAGAAAAAGATCAGTTAAATCGTGTGGTCTTTTATGTTTCAGCGCTCATAATTTTAATATTTTCATTAACTACGATTTTGTTTAACGACTTCGCCAATCACGTATTGAATACGGTTTTGGGTTGGGTCAGTTCTACATTTACTTGGTACTACCTACTTGCAGCAACGCTTTATTTAGTCTTTGTGGTCTTTATTGCTTGTTCTCGCTATGGTGATATCAAGCTTGGACCAAAACATTCAAAACCTGAATTTAGTTTATTGAGTTGGTCTGCGATGTTGTTTGCCGCAGGGATCGGGACGGACTTAATGTTCTTCTCGGTGGCAGAACCATTGTCCCATTATATGAACCCACCTATAGGTGAGGGGCAAACCTATGAAGCTGCACGTCAGGGCATGGTGTGGACACTATTTCACTACGGCTTGACTGGCTGGGGTATGTATGCCTTGATGGGCATGGCTTTGGGTTACTTTAGCTATCGTTATAATTTACCATTGACCATTCGTTCGGCTTTGTACCCTATTTTTGGTAACAAAATTGATGGTCCAATCGGGCATTCTGTTGATACAGCAGCCGTGATCGGAACGATTTTTGGTATCGCCACAACCTGTGGTATTGCTGTCGTTCAAATCAATTATGGTCTACATGTTTTATTTGATTGGCCTGAAGGTTTGTGGATTCAGTCGGGTCTCATTTTAGTTGCAGTCATTGTCACGATTATTTCTGTGACGGCTGGGGTTAATAAAGGAATTAAAGTTTTATCCGAAATTAACATTTATGTTGCCATTGGCTTAATGTTATTTGTTTTATTTTTGGGTAATACCGAATTCTTACTCAATGCTTTGGTACAAAACTTTGGTGATTATATCAGTCGTTTCCCAAGTTTATCACTCGAAAGTTTTGCTTTTGAACAACCAACTGAGTGGATGAATAGCTGGACTATTTTCTTTTGGGCATGGTGGGTAGCATGGTCGCCATTTGTTGGATTGTTCTTGGCGCGTATTTCGCGTGGGCGAACCATTCGTGAGTTTGTCTGCGGCACGTTAATCATTCCTTTGTTGTTCACTATTACATGGTTGTCTATCTTCGGTAATAGTGCTTTATACAATGTCATTTTTGATGGTAATACAGCATTAGCGCAAACGGTTCTCACTGATCCTGCACATGGTTTCTATGATCTATTGGCACAATATCCATGGTTTGCATTTGTTGCTGGGATTGCCACGATTACAGGCTTGCTGTTTTATGTGACCTCTGCCGATTCTGGCGCATTGGTATTGGGTAACTTCACAACCAAATTTTCCAATATTGATAATGATGCACCACGTTGGTTGCGTGTCTTTTGGGCGGTTGCTATTGGTTTATTGACCCTTGCGATGTTGATGGCAAATGGTATCACCGCCTTACAAAGTGCGACGGTGATCATGGGACTCCCATTTAGTTTTGTCATGCTGTTGGTGATGGCGGGATTGTATAAATCTTTACGTTTGGAAGACTACCGTAATGCCAGTCGCAGCCTCAATGCTGCACCAGTAGTGGGTAATGTCGATATTCTAAACTGGAAGCAGCGTTTACGGCGTGTGATGAAGCATCCGGGGACAACCGAAACGCAGCATATGTTAGATACGGTGTGTCATCCTGCGGTGAAAACAGTTGCAGATGAGCTGATTAAGCAGGGTATGCAGGTTGATGTGACCAGTACACCGCTTGAAGAAAACGATGCGCTGTATCATCTTGATCTCACGATTTATTTGGAAGAGGAACATAACTTCGTCTATCAAATCTGGCCTGTGCGCTATACAGCGCCAAACTTTAGTGAGCGCGGTAAGCGTGGTAAACAATTCTACTATCGTTTAGAGACCTTCTTATATGAGGGCTCTCAGGATAATGATTTGGCTGGCTATACCAAAGAACAGGTGATTAATGATATTTTGGATAAATATGAACGTCATATGTCTTTCTTGCATATGAATCGTATTGGTCCGGGAAATCGACTTTTGTATCCTGACTCGCAGGATTAAAACAACGCTATCAAAAAAAACCCTACAAATCATTGTGGGGTTTTTTATTGGGTTGTTATAAAGCACCGTACTGTTGCCATGTTTCACCTGTGTCATGAGCTGCGTATTTTTCTTTTAACTCATGTAAGGATTGAGCTTGATAAAGTGCAAAGACGATTAAAATTAAAAATAAACCCGCCAGTTTGATAAGCTTTTTATATCGATAATGTCCTGAATATAAATAAAAAATACAATAGAATGCTAACACTAAATAAGTGCAAAAAAGAGAGTTTAACGCTAAATAAATCAGCAGGAAGGTCGTGAACACCAAAGCTGTTCGATTTTTAAAAGTGCTTGGTCGGAAACTCAATAGATGAAGTACCAACAAACCCAACGACGTCCAAAACAGATAAGTGCTACCGCCAATGATCACAATATAAGTGGATTGGAGGCATAAAAGAGCCAACCATACCAAGACGGAAAAAATAATAACTTTTGAGTGGCCAGATGTTGCAGGTAACGAGTCTTTCATATGAATTAGATTACAAAATACCAAGCGCATGATTAGACGTCATAAAGATGCCACCGATAGCGGCGGCGCGTCCAAGAATGCTCTCGGAAAAGGGTAAATTGCAGTTGAGGTTACTGAATAAAAAATGTTGATGCTGTCACATGTGCTCATCATAGTGAGAAATAAGACAAAAAAATACAGTTGTCTGGTAACAATCAAGAATAGCAAAGTGCGAGGGCTAATGAGCACAAATAGCTTTTTTTTAATCAAGTAATGTAACAGAAAAGTGCGGACTGTATATTGATGGTCAATACGCTCAAGTCTCGACGCGAACATGCTGTAAACATGGGTGATGTTATAGAGAAAAGCAGGGCATACTCAATAAAAAAAGGGATGAGTCGTAACTCATCCCTTTTGATGGATCTAAGGATTTACTTATTGAGCTACAGCTTCCGCTTGAGCTACTTTTTTAGCAGGAACTAAGTTCGCAGGCGTTGAGTAGGTTAAGCCTAATGTTGAGCTGGTGTAATGACGGATTTGATCTAACAACGCTGGATCTGTTGCAAGGTCTTGACCATAAGAACGAACGATCTCATGAAGTTTGCCATTCCATTCCCCAGCCGTTTGCTCAGGGAATGCTTTTTCAAGCAAGTTCAACATGATGTACGGTGAGGTCGAAGCACCTGGAGACGCGCCAAGGAGTGCCGTTACAGACTTATCTTCAGAGGCGAAGATTTCTGTACCAAACTGCAATTTGGCTGGTTTGCCCGGTTCTTTTTTGATGATCTGGACACGCTGACCACCTTGGCGTAAGTGCCAGTCTTTAGGATCAGCTTCAGGGTAGTATTTTTTCAACTCATTGAAACGATCTTCATCAGACATCAATACTTGGCTAACCAAATACTGAACGAGGTCAGCATTTTGCATCCCAATCGCTGCCATTGGCAACACATTGTTCTTGTTGGTCGATGCAAGTAAATCAAGTTGTGAACCATATTTTAGGAACTTATTTGAATAGGTTGCAAAAGGTCCAAACAAGACATATTTCTTACCGTCGATATAACGTGTATCAATATGCGGTACTGACATCGGAGGCGCGCCTAGATCAGCACGACCATAGACTTTGGCAGTGTGTTTCTCGGTAATTGCAGGGTTATCAGTAACAAGGAATTCACCACCGACAGGGAAGCCAGCATATTGTTTTGCTTCTGGCAAACCTGTCATTTGCAATAATTTAATGGCTGCACCGCCCGCACCAATAAACACAAAACGTGTTTTGACATGGTTTACTTCACCAGATTTCAAATCTTTAAACGCAACAGACCATGTATTGTCATCATTTTTACTGATGCCAGTTACTTCAGTTGACGTTCTGAGTTTGAAGTTTGGATTTTTTTCCAGATGATTGACCAGTTGAGTTGTGATCGCGCCGTAGTTCACGTCAGAGCCAACGTCCATACGTGTAGCTGCGAGTTTTTGTTGCGTATCACGACCTGCCATAACTAAAGGCGCCCATTGCTTAATTTCAGCTGGGTCTTCAGTGATTTTCATGCCTGCAAACAATGGTTCTTTGATCATGGCTGCATAACGCTTTTCCATGAATTCCACATTGTCGCCCCATACAAAGGCAATATGTGGCACAGGATTAATAAAGCTGTTTGGAGTACCCAATACACCTTGTTTCACTTGGTGTGCCCAAAACTGCTTTGCAATTTCAAACTGGCTTGCCACATTGACTGCTTTAGAAACGTCCATCTTACCGTCTTTTACTTCGGTATAGTTCATTTCCATAAAGCCAGAGTGACCTGTACCCGCATTGTTAAAACCATTTGAACTTTCTTGAGCAACTGTATCAAGACGTTCATACATGCGAACGTTCCAATCGGGTTGTAGTTCGTTGAGATAAGCACCTAAAGTGGCACTCATGATACCGCCACCGATGAGAACAACATCGACAACTGGTTCGTTAGTTTTAGTTTTGATTGCCTTAGACGTAACAGGTCTAAAAAGAAAGGCAATTGCGATAACGATTAGCACTAGAAGGAGTGCTAATAAGTATTTCCAAAATTTTTTCATTCAATTTACCTTAAAAATTAAATGACTCCCTATATGTTTGATATAGAGAGAAAAGATTTAAATGAGGATTGGCGTATTAAAGACACATCAGGATAGGCGAGTGCTTTAATTGAAGTTGGAGACAATTTTGTGAATTTTACTTTAATTTGGACAGTATTTTTGTGTGTTTAGTGTTTCAGAATACGTGATTCATATCACTTTTTTAAATTTTGGTTAGGATAACTTATGGGAGGGTTTGAGCGTTGTGTGATACATGTTTTGATATTTTAGCCAATTTAATTTCAATGAGACTAGCTAGACGTCTAGGATGATATCGGGGAGCATCCACTTCTTATTATAACACCAGAGGCAATTGAGCAAATCTCTCGTATCTAGTTTGATCTTGATACTCCAAGGTATCTACAACCAAAAGGCATTTTACGACGAAATAAAACTTACTCGAACAAAGCTGAAATTAAATGAAAAGCTCTCTGTTGAGTGTATTGTCACTTATCATGAATCATACGAATGTATTTTAGATAAAAGTTCTGAGTTTCGTTACTATCTGCCACGCTGTTTATCTATTTGGCTTTGTAAAAAATCTATAAATGCCCTCACTTTCTCGGGCACATGGCGGGTATTGGGATAAAGTGCATAGATACCTTGTCTAGGAAAACAGTGGTCGGGCAGTAAATGAATTAAAGATCCAGTGGCAATATCTTCCTGTACCAACCAAGCGGGTAGTAAAGCTATACCTGTGCCATTACGTGCAAAAGCTAATAACGAAGCTGCGCTATCAGCCATAATTATGGGGGTGGCATCTGCCTTGAACACTACATTTTTTCCAGTCGGTGTTAGGACATCCCAAGTTAATGGTGTAGCGAGGCGACTATGAGCGAGCCAACGTGCGGTTTGTAGCTGTTTTAGATCAGTGATAGCACTATCATAATGCATCATCAAATATTCTTTTGAAGCGACAGGTAAAATGTCGAATCTATCGATTAACTTTGCTCGATGCGTGGAATCTACTAGTTGACCAAGACGTATTGCGACATCAAAACGTTCTGCTATCAAATCATCATTTTTTGAAGAAGACGAGTGCAAAATGTGCAGTTGCGGATGTAAGGCTGAAAATGCTGAGAGTATTGGAACGATGACTTTGGCTCCATATTCTGGCGTCGTGGTGATCCGTAGTCTACCTCTTAGACCTGTATGATCATTGCGAAAATCATCTAAGATACTTTCTGCATCTTGCAATAATTGCTGACAGCGTAAATAAAAATGCTCGCCTGCATCAGTGACAGCTACTTTTCGGGTACTGCGAGTGAGCACAGAAAAGCCCAATTCCTGCTCAAGCTGTTTTATATTAAAGCTCACTACTGCTTTGGTCAGCCCTAAAGTATCTGCTGCATTGGTAAAACTTTTGGTTTCCACAACCGCCACAAATATTTCTAAACGCTGCATATTCAGCATGACTCTTCCTAGTAACTTAATCTATTGTCAAAATAATTTTGACAGTGTAACTCCTTAATGTCGATTTATCTTTATTTTTCTAAATTTATACTACGTCTATTGTTTTATTTTTCATGAGAAGTTATGAGTTATCGAGGACGTGTCGCCAGCATCTATCTGCTAGTTTTTTTCATCGATTTGGTCAACATGTTTATCGCTAATATTGCTTATCCTGATATTGGTCAGCAACTAAATGTGTCAGTTAATCAGTTGGCATGGGTGAGTAATGGCTACATTCTTGGATTAACTGTGGTTATCCCTATAAGTGGTTGGCTGTCCAAAAGAATAGGTTCAAAGCGTTTATTTATCTTCTCATTGTTTATTTTTATCATCAGTACGTTGGGGGTAGCAGGCTCTAATCAAATTGAGCAGCTTATTATTTGGCGTTTGGTTCAAGGGATGGGAGGGGGGATGTTGATCCCTGTTGGTCAAGCAATGACTTATGCCCTCTATCGTAATCATGAACGGGCAAAGCTCTCTTCAATTGTTATGCTAGTCGCTTTATTGGCCCCAGCTCTTTCTCCTGTCATCGGTGGCGTGCTAGTAGACAATGTCAGTTGGCGTTGGGTCTTCTTGATCAGTTTGCCCTTTATGTTCGTTGCATTGGTTCTTACTATCTGCTGGCTAAAGAGTGATGTTGTTAATATCAGTACTGAACGACTAGATTTTAGTGGGCTGATATTGGGCTGTCTGGCGCTGATGCTAATTTTGATGAGCCTGACTTACATGGGGGAAACTGCTCATCTAAGCTTGGGAGGGATTTTACTGATATTTGGTATTTTGCTAATGGTCTGGTATGTCTGCTCTTCGTTACGTAAAACGCACCCCTTGCTCAATCTACGTTTAATTCGTGAGCCGATGCTGCATACTGCGATGCTAATCTATCAACTTGTTCCAGGTATTTTTACTGGCGTTAGTTTGATTACGATGCTGTATTTACAGGATATATTGCATATTCACGCTACCCTAGTAGGTGCGATGATGTTTCCTTGGGCTATAGCCGCGTTTGCAGCTATCTCTCTCACTGGCAAAAATTTTAATAAGATTGGCCCGCGTCCACTATTTATCATTGGTTGTGTTGTACAGGGATGTGGTATCGGACTATTACCTCTAATTGGCAGCGTCGACAATATCACTTTAATTGCTGTTTCTTATGCAATGATGGGGTTTGGCGGTAGCCTTTGTAGTAGTACTGCGCAAAGCTTAGCCTTTATTCATGTGCATGATAGTGAGTTAGCTGATGCTAGTGCCTTATGGAACATTAACCGTCAGCTTAGTTTTTGTTTTGGTGTAACGATAATCAGTTTATTACTAAACGTATTACTTAACATGTCAGATATGCAGCAGATTCAAGCTTATCAAATGTGCTTTGTAGTAGCGGCTATCAGCTCTGTCATTCCCATTTTACTCAGCCTACGCATAACGAATAAGAGTGTTTTACTTATGTTTAATCAGGAGAAATTATGAATCGCTACTTTCAAGAAGTATTAGATGCTCATGTATTGATCCGTCGTTGGCTTGGCGATGTGAGTATTCCCTACGAAGTTTGTGAGGATTTATTGGCACGTTTCAGTCCAGCATTTTCTATGGTAACGCCAAATGGTGATCAGCTTAATTATAAGTCGTTAACTGCATTTTTCCATACGCAATGTGGGGCGAAATCAGGGCTGGAAATTGAAATCGACAATATGCAGTTAATAGCGGAGAGTGCAACAGGAGCTACCGTAACTTATCAAGAGAAACAAAAACTACTAGGGGGAGCTCCAACACTGCGCTTTTCGACCGTGGTGTTCGAGTTAGGGAAGGATAGCCAAGTGATATGGCGTCATTTGCATGAGACAGCACTTCCTTTGTAGAAATTTAGACAATCCCTAGAGGTGGTTGTCTTAAATGATTTGAATGTTTTTTCAATAGTTTATGTCAGGTGTGAGACTTTAATACTCATTGGTAGTCCTATTCAAACTCTAGAAATCATGTGTCTTGCATCGAATTTATTTAAGTTTAAAAGTCAAAAGCCATCTAGTATTAGATGGCTTTTGACTTATTGAAATTTCAATTGTCGTTTTTCTTTAATTTTTTACCAGCTCAAAGCGCCGCCAGTCTGATAGTCAGTTACGCGCGTCTCGAAGAAATTCTTCTCTTTACGCAAGTCCATCATTTCTGACATCCACTGGAATGGATTGGTTACACCAGCAAACTGCTCTGGTAAACCAAGCTGAGATAGGCGACGGTTACAGATGAATTTTAAGTATTCTTCCATCATTGCTGCGTTCATACCCAATACACCGCGTGGCATCGTATCACGTGCATATTCGATCTCAAGCATAGTACCTTCAAGAATCATTTGAATGACTTCTTCTTGGAATTCAGCTGTCCACAACTGTGGGTTTTCGATCTTGATTTGGTTAATCATATCGATACCAAAGTTCAAGTGCATGGATTCATCACGCAAGATGTATTGGAATTGCTCAGCAACACCATTCATCTTATTACGACGACCCATCGATAAGATTTGGCTGAAACCACAGTAGAAGAAAATACCTTCAAGTACACAATAGAATGCGATCAAGTTACGTAATAAGATTTGATCGTTTTCAGGTGTACCTGTTTGGAAGGTTGGATCGCTCAATGACTGTGTATATTTCAAACCCCATGCTGCTTTACGTGCAACACTTGGGACTTCGCGGTACATATTGAAGACTTCGCCTTCATCCATACCCAAAGATTCAATACAGTATTGATAAGCATGGGTGTGAATCGCTTCTTCAAATGCTTGACGCAAGATGTATTGACGGCATTCAGGGTTGGTAATATGACGGTAAATCGCCAAGACCAAGTTGTTTGCAACCAATGAGTCCGCAGTCGAGAAGAAACCTAAAGAACGCATGATGATGGTACGCTCATCTTCGGTTAAGCCATTTTCAGACTTCCAGAGCGCGATATCATGGTTCATGTTGACTTCTTGTGGCATCCAGTGGTTGGCACATCCGTCTAAATACTTCTGCCAAGCCCATTCATATTTAAATGGAACAAGCTGGTTCAAGTCCGCACGGCAGTTGATCATCGCTTTGTCATCAACTTGCACGCGTTCTGCACCCATCTCAAGCTCTTCTAAACCTGGTGCAACATCGAGATGTTCTAAGGCTTTAGATGCTCGAGCCAACGAATCGGTGGGATTTGTTGATCGGATGGCACTGGCTCCAGTGGATTGTGAAGCTGCCACGCTCGGCGATGCAGGCTCTGCATCAGATACCATCTGCGTATCAACCGCTTTTTTCGGTTCGACGGGCGCAGACTTGTGTTCATGTGTAGTCGGTTTTTGCGAATCATCTTCAAAATCGTCCCAACTTAGGATAGACATTTGCGTTCTCTCTTTAATCTTAATTGATGCGTATTACAGTTGTTAGAGGCCTTCAACTTTGATAAAGATACAAAGTAAGACTTATAACAATGAAGACCACAATCCATATATATAATTTGGTTTGAGCTTTTTGTGCTAAAGCTAAATTGTCAGATGTTAAGGAGTTTCCCATTTCATCATAAATAGCGACAACTCTAGCGCCACTACTTAATCCTAATTCTTGCCAAGCACGAATCTCTACTAGTGTTAAGCCAGCCTCAGTTCGCTCCATGATCTGAATGAAAAGATAAGGAACGGTCAACGCATTAGAAATTGTTTGGTGTACTAAATTACTTACTAAACTCTCTGCAACAAAATAATCGCCTAATGACGAACGAGGATGAGAAAATTGAGCAGACATGGTAATTTGCTGAGATTTCTCAGGATATATTAAGACCATTCGATCAATATAAACCTGTACTAATCTCGCATTAGCATGTAATGCTAAATCTTGTTGAAGCGTCATCTCAACATCCTATTGATCATTTCGCTGCTTTTGTTGTTTGCGAATGGCTAAAAATGCATAAACCATGGGCACATAAAAGAAAATAAAAGCAAAGATTAGAACAGCAAGTCCTAACATATAGTTATGGCTCAAATTGAACATAATCTCTGCCTTCTAGTTAAGTCCCCCCTTTTGAAAAGGGGGATTTAGGAGAATTTTACTGACAAGCTTCACAGTCTGGGTTGTCGATTGAACACGCCATTGGCACTGGAGCCGCAGTGGTGAAACCATCTTCTTCAACTTTAGCTTCTGGCTTCTTCTCTTCTACAACTTGCGCTGCAACAACAGGAGCTTCAGCCGATGCTGGTTTCACTGCATTGAGTGCACCCGTATTAATCGTTGATTTCTCAGCAGAGGTTGCGCCCAAAGCTCGGAGATAATAAGTTGTCTTCAGACCACGTAACCATGCCATCTTATAAGTGATGTCAAGTTTCTTACCATTTGCACCAGCGATATAAAGGTTCAATGATTGTGCTTGATCGATCCATTTTTGACGACGAGAAGCAGCATCAACGATCCAACGTGTATCCACTTCAAATGCAGTCGCAAAGATTGCTTTCAATTCTTCAGGAATACGCGCAATTTTCTGTACAGAACCTTCAAAGTGTTTCAGGTCATTGACCATCACGGTATCCCACAGACCACGTTCTTTTAATGCACGAACGAGGTATGGGTTGATCACAGTGAATTCACCAGAAAGGTTTGATTTCACATATAAGTTTTGGAATGTTGGCTCAATGGATTGAGACACGCCACAAATATTTGAAATGGTTGCCGTTGGTGCAATCGCCATCACATTCGAGTTACGCATACCATCTTTTTGAACTTTGGCACGTAATGTATCCCAGTCCAAACGTTGAGTACGGTCAACTTCAAACATACGCTCTGGACGAGTTTTTGCAACAAGGTCTAAAGAGTCGATTGGAAGGATACCTTGATCCCACAATGAACCTTTAAATGTTGTATACACACCACGTTCAACAGCCAAATCACTCGAAGTTTGGATTGCATAGTAGCTAATCACTTCCATTGATTCATCAGCAAAATCAACTGCTGCATCAGAACCATAAGCGATGCCCATTTCATAAAGTGCATCTTGGAAGCCCATGATACCCATACCGACTGGGCGGTGCTTCAAGTTCGAGTTCTTCGCTTGTGGAACTGCATAGTAGTTAATGTCGATCACGTTATCGAGCATACGAACTGCAGTTTTAATGGTACGAGCAAGTTTCTCGCGATCGAGCACACCACCTTTAACGTGTTCTACGAGGTTAATCGAACCTAAGTTACATACCGCGATTTCATCTTGGCTAGTATTTAAGGTGATTTCTGTACACAAGTTTGATGAGTGCACTACGCCAACGTGTTGTTGTGGTGAGCGTAAGTTACATACGTCTTTGAATGTGATCCAAGGATGACCAGTTTCAAATAACATAGACAGCATTTTGCGCCATAAGTCTTTCGCACGGATTTTCTTATGAAGCATATTGCTTTCTTTAGCAATACCTTCGTAGTAAGCATAACGCTCAGCAAAGGCAGCGCCCGTTAAGTCATGCAAATCTGGTGTTTCAGAAGGGGTGAATAATGTCCAGTCACCATCTTCAAATACACGCTGCATAAATAAGTCTGGCACCCAGTTTGCAGTGTTCATGTCGTGAGTACGACGACGATCATCACCGGTGTTCTTACGTAGCTCTAGGAATTCTTCGATATCCAAGTGCCAAGTTTCTAGGTACGCACATACTGCACCTTTACGTTTACCACCTTGGTTGACAGCGACTGCGGTATCGTTAGCAACTTTCAGGAATGGAACAACACCCTGAGATTTACCATTCGTACCTTTGATATATGAGTTCAACGCACGAACAGGTGTCCAGTCATTACCTAAACCGCCAGCCCATTTTGATAGCATTGCGTTGTCACGCATTGCACCATAAATGTCGTACAAGTCATCACCAATAGTGGTCAAGTAACAGCTTGAAAGTTGTGGGCGTAATGTCCCTGAGTTAAATAGGGTAGGCGTAGATGCCATGTAGTCGAAGCTAGACAGTAAGTTATAGAACTCGATTGCACGGTCTTCTTTATTTTCTTCACTGACCGCCAGACCCATCGACACACGCATAAAGAATAATTGTGGTAATTCAAAACGCACGCCATTTGAATGGATAAAGTAACGGTCAAATAAAGTTTGTAGACCTAAATAAGTAAATTGGTTTGAGCGTTCTGGTTGAATCGCGGCTGCCAATTTTGCAAGGTCAAAATTAAGTAGATCAGGTGAGAGTAGATCGAGCTCAATCCCTTTCTTTAAGAAGGTTTCTAAAGCATCACCTTCCGAAGTATCGGTTGGTAAACCTAAGAAGATTAAGCCTGTGCTGACCAACTCATTACATAACAAACGTGCCGTCACATAGGTGTAGTTTGGTTCATGTTCGATGCGGGTACGTGTTGCCATCATCATGGTGGTGGCAATATCACTCTCTTTGACGCCGTTATATAAGTTCTTAACCGTTTCATCGACAATGGCTTGTACATCAATGCCTTCCAAATCTGCACTTGCAGTTTCGATCGTGGTCGTCAATGCATCTAAGTCCAACGGTTGCAGTTGACCTTTAGCATCAATGATTTGAAGTGTCGGGTGGTGGTTTGCCCCAGTTTGCTGGCGCGCAGTTGCACGTTGATCACGATAGATCACATAAGCGCGTGCAACTTTTTGCTCGCCTGTACGCATCAATGCCAATTCAACTTGATCTTGGATTTCTTCGATATGAATCGTACCACCTGACGGTAAACGGCGATTAAATGTATTCAGAACCATCTCAGTCAGTTGCGTGATACGGTCATGGATGCGACTAGAGTCAGCACCTTGTTGACCTTCAACAGCTAAAAAAGCTTTCCCAATCGCAACAGAGATTTTTTCAGCGTTAAAAGTCGCAATTTCACCAGTGCGCTTAATTACCTGAAGTTGGCCGGGTGTAGAAGTGATGATGCTCATGTCAGCATAGCTCCATTATCATCTATATTTTTATGTTCATAGACCGTTTGAATCGAGCAAAAAATATGCCACGATGTTTGAGGGATAAACACAAGACTTAGTGGTTAAAGTTTATTTTAAACACAAGATACGGTATTTTTAGCAGTAGATCAATATTGACATTTTACTAAAGTTTTTTTCATGTTTTAACTGCTGATTTCACAGACACATAGCATAGCAAAGCCCTTCAAAAAGCCGTATAGATAACTCTGTGGATAACTCAAAAAACAAACACTTAAATTCTTTTTGACCAACTAAGAAACAAATTGTTTAACATTGGAACAAATTTTATACTTATTTTTCATTTTGTTGGATGAATGCAGCAAAAACTAAAAAAGCTATTAAAATTCATAATTTTAATAAAATTATAACAAAATGAGGTAGGCGTGTATCAGTTTGGTGAACGGCTACTTGTTTACAATGTAAACGTGTGTATATTGCAAAACATGAACCAATGTATATGCCAATTTTTAGGGGCGAACAAATGAGCCAAGAAGAAAAGTTACCGAAAATTTTAATCGTAGAAGATGATGAGCGTTTAGCACGCTTAACACAAGAGTATTTGATCCGTAACGGTTTAGAAGTTGGGGTCGAAACTGACGGTAACCGTGCGATTCGTCGAATTATCAGCGAGCAACCAGATTTAGTTGTACTTGATGTGATGTTACCTGGTGCAGATGGTTTAACCGTTTGTCGCGAAGTGCGTCCGCATTATCATCAACCGATTTTGATGTTGACAGCGCGTACTGAAGATATGGACCAAGTACTTGGTTTGGAAATGGGTGCAGACGATTACGTTGCTAAGCCTGTTCAACCACGTGTGTTGTTGGCTCGTATCCGTGCTTTGTTACGTCGTACCGACAAAACAGTTGAAGATGAAGTTGCGCAACGTATCGAGTTTGATGATCTTGTGATTGATAACGGTGGTCGTTCAGTGACCTTAAATGGTGAACTGGTTGATTTCACCAGTGCTGAATATGACCTATTGTGGTTATTGGCATCAAACGCAGGGCGTATCTTATCTCGTGAAGATATCTTTGAGCGTCTACGTGGTATTGAGTACGATGGTCAAGACCGTTCAATCGATGTGCGTATTTCTCGTATTCGTCCAAAAATTGGCGATGACCCAGAAAACCCGAAACGAATTAAAACAGTACGCAGTAAAGGTTATTTATTCGTTAAAGAAACCAATGGGATGTAAAATTCAGCCCCTCCTTTTCTCGTAAAGGAGGGTTTCTCTTTTTTTACAAGGAGAAGTTGTTGAATAACTTGGAATCATTTCCCTTATGGTGAGTCGAGTACTGAAGAACAGCATATTCTTGCGAATTTATGCTGGATTGGTCGTATTGGTGGTTGTGGTAGCCGCATTTTGTTATTTGCTGGTACAAATCATTAACTATCAACGTGCGCAAGAATATCGTGAGTCTCTCACGGATGGTATTTCCTTCGTTATTAGTGAGGGGGTATCTCGTCAACCAGAAAAACAACAAAAACTAGATTGGATTTCGGATGCATCCGATTTGCTGGAATTACCCATCTATTATGTAGATGCGGCGCGGGTCGAGCTTTCTCGAACTGAAAAGAAACGTATCGCTGAGCAAAAGTCCGTGGTTCGTTATGATGCTAATAATGGTGTTGGTTATATCATTATTGGTTTAAAAGATGATCCTCAGCATTTCCTCTATATAAAAGTCGATAAACTTGGCGAACGTCAAATGAAGGCACTGCCTATTTTTGTTTTGGATTATTTGATTTTTTATCCAGGACAGGAACGGGAGTATTTAGAGAAAATTAAAGAGCACTTCTATTATCCTATTGAAATTTTAGATATTCGCGATATTAATCTGGATTCAGAACAGATTGGTCGTTTGCGTCAAGATCAAAGTGTGTTGCTATATAAAGATAGTGCCAGTATACGAGGAACAACCATTTCGATTGTTTCACCGATGCCGAATCACCCAGCACGCGTTTTGCTACTGGGTCCAGTGCCAATGTTTAATTGGATGCCTTTTCAGCTTTCAGCAGGTATTACCCTATTTAGCTTATTCTTATTGAGTTTAGGTGTGTATGGATTGATTTTGCCTTTAGAGCGCAAAATCCGTCAGGTACGCCATGCGTTGAATAAGATGAAGTCGGGTGATTTGTCCTTGCGTGTACCGATTGAAGGTACGGATGAAATGGCAAACTTGGCATCTAGTTATAATAATATGTCAGACCATATTCAGCGTCTGATCGAAGCGCAACGGGAATTAATGCGGGCAGTCTCGCATGAGCTTAGAACACCTGTGGCGCGCATTCGCTTTGGGATGGAAATGTTGGCTGAAGAAGATGATTATAATTATCGGATTCAACAAGTCGATATGATTGATAAGGATATTGAAGCACTGAATACCTTGATCGATGAAATCATGACTTATGCCAAACTTGAGCAGGGAACCCCATCTCTCGATTTTGAAGAAATCATATTGGTTGAAGTGCTTGATCAAGTTGCGATGGAAACTGAGGCGCTAAAAACACAAAAAGAGATTGAGTTGATTGCCCCTTCATTGGTATTGAGGGTGGATGCTGAACGTCGATATTTACATCGTGTGGTGCAAAACTTAGTGGGCAATGCAGTTCGCTATTGTGATCATAAGGTGCGTATTAGTGGCGGTGTTCGCGCTGACGGCAATGCTTATGTGTGTGTGGAAGATGATGGACCGGGTATCCCTGAGCAAGAGCGAGCGCGGATCTTTGAAGCCTTTGCACGTTTAGATGATAGTCGTACCCGTGCTTCAGGTGGTTATGGCTTGGGCTTATCTATTGTGAGTCGTATTGCGTATTGGTTTGGTGGCGAGGTTCATGTGGATCAGAGTCCAAACTTAGGCGGTGCGCGCTTTATGATGACGTGGCCTGCAAAACGTTATAAACAAACCTTAAAGAAATAATCAGCACTTAAATACCTAAAATAAAATGCCATAACTAAAAGCCAAAGCACTGTTTGCTTTGGCTTTATCGTGTATCTTTCAAAGATACAGCGTTGGTCTATTCCTGTAGAGAGGAATCAGGTTCGATTAAGGGGCGACCTGATCTTAAGCTTTGTAACGCATCTGCATTAAAATCAACCAATAAAGAATTGTTTTTAACGTCTATTTTATAACTTTGGATGAGTCGTTCATCTCCATTTATGGTTTCTACTCGATAAGCATCTGCAATATTAAGAATTCCTTCAAGATTTGTTGTGGTTGATGCAAAATCTTCTCTAAATAATTCGTAAATATCCCTTAAATCGAAAATTGCGTTATCTGCATCTGGGTGTTTTCGGACGTAATTCTCAATATGACGCATGAGTAATTGTGAAAAAAAGAAATAATCTGAGTGGTGTGCGAATTTTAGATCCATATTTTTCTCCTTATTATAGGGGCTGTGGATATTTCACAGATGCTTGCGACAGAGGATATTTTTTACTGATACAAGGCATAATTTGCGAAATTTAGTGATTCTAAATGATGAGAAACACTGTTTCGCAAGATAATGCTGTTGCAGTAAAAAATATTCCTGTCCCAAAGGGTTATGGCTAAAACCGCCCCAAACTTCGTTATGAAACTTGATAAGGGTATCGCCATTGTCTGCGTTTCATGCTTTGTTTGAGTTGTTTTAGCCTATAACGCAACACATGGATGAAATATCAACAGCCCCTTTTCTTTAGAATACCGATCTATTGCCGAAGCTGTGTAAAAAGATAATTAAAGTATTTAGCTGAATTGCAACATATTATGTCGAAATCACCACCTGATTTCGTCCTTGTCGTTTCGCTTGATAAAGTGCATCGTCCGCTTGTTTAAATAAGTATTCAATTGAATGTCGATTTTCAGCCGTGCAAACAAAAATCCCGATACTGATTTGGATCGAAAAAGTTTTGTGATGTTCCAATTCAATTGGAGTTTGACTCACGTGTAGACGGATTCTTTCAGCATCTTGGTAGGCTGTGTCGGCGTTGGTGTTGGTTAAGAAAATAGCGAATTCCTCACCACCTAAACGTCCGATCAAGTCATGAGGCTTTAAAAGCGATTGAATGGTTTTTACACAGCTCTGCAGGGCGCGATCTCCGATGAGATGACCGTAGTTGTCATTGACTTGTTTGAAGTGATCAATGTCGAGCATCAAGAAGGCTGTTGTTTGACCTGCATTTTTGGCTTGTTGTTGTAAAAGTTGTAGGGATTGTAGAAATTGACGTCTGGTTAAGCTAGATGTTAACTCATCATGAGCAATCGTGTGTTGTAGCTCTCGAATCAACTTAGATCGCACCACATTGATACTGGAAACCGTTAGCGGCGCGATGGTCATCATAATCAGCCCAAGACGAATAGAGATCGTATTATTTAGATATTGATCTGGATAGAGCACTAAATAATGTTGGGAGACGTGGTGAATAATAAATGCGCAGCTTATAGAGGTGATAATTGCCACTGAAAAATGGGGGTATCTCAGCGCACACCAAATCAATGGCGCAATAGGATAGAGTAATGAGCCAGGACCCGCATCATAGTAGGCAATCACAATTGAAATAATGACTGCAACCACAGGTAAGCTTTCTAGAATAATTTGAGATTTAAATGCATTGAGTTGTTGTTTAAATTTGGCTAAATGCGGTGTGCTAATGATGGCGGGTAAAAGTAAGAGTGCATTCTGAATTTCTGCTGTAAACCAATGTCCATAATCAAGCCAGAACGAGCCTAAAGCAAACTTAGTCTCAAAAAAGGGCAGTGTAATCGCTGCAAATAAAGCACTCGACAATCCGCCGATACAGCAAAAACTAAATAAAAATAAATAGAAATAGCCTTGATGCATTGAGCGAATAAAGGCGTTAAATTTTATATAAAGTGCGAGTGTGGTGAGCACATAAAGTAAATTGGCAAAGGTTAAGCAAATATTTAATAGAAGAGGTGTGTCTTGCCAACCGTCTGCGAGGAGGTAGCCAAGGATTGCGCCGATAAAACTGATTGGATGGCGTGTCTGTGGAAAGCGAATCAGTAAACCTAAAAGCACTGAATTGGCAGGCCAGAACGAAGCAAGAAAATTGAGTTGTCGCGTTGCAATACCGAGTAAGCAACACAAAAAAATCACACCCGTAAATATTAAAAATAATTGGAAAAGCGACAGGGGCTTTAATGCTACTCTTGATTGAGCCATTCTGACGCGTTTCCTTAGATATTTGGTCGCGCTATTATATAAATTTTGTTTAAATTTTCATCATAAATTTGTATTAATGCAATGATTTAGTGCATAGAGCGTTAATTGTGAGCATAGACCGTAGATTGCGATAGTTTTTGGTACATAAGTAAAGAAAAAAATGATTAACATGCTATGTTTGATTTGTTAATTCGATTTTTAAGGGTGAATTAACCATGATCTTGGATATATTTGTAATTTTAAGGACAAAATCATCCGAAAGACTAAAGCGCTTCAACTAGCATGCGAAATTAGAAATCAGGTACAATTGGCGGAATTAATTTTGTGTTTGGTGTATTTGAAGGCCAATACATACATTCTTTGTTAAAAATAGGCCTGCCAGGAGTTATCCCCGCATGAGTGCCATTACTCCATACGATTGGGCGATTATTGCCTTCGTGATCGGCGTTACATTTCTTTGCGTTTTTATGCTGACCGTTCCTTTACTCCTTGGGGGTAAAGCTTGGGGACGTGCCAAGCAAGAACAGTTTGAGTCAGGTGTAGTAAGTGCGGGCGGTGCTCGTATTCGCTTGTCAGCCAAATTCTATCTAGTTGCGATTTTCTTTGTCGTTTTTGATTTAGAAGCCCTCTATCTCTATGCATGGGCAACCTCTGTCCGTGAAGTCGGTTGGGTGGGTTTTGCAGCTGCCACAGTGTTTATTTTAGTGTTACTTATTGGTTTGATTTACGAACTTTCAACAGGTGGACTTAACTGGGCACCTTCAGATCGTCGTAAAGCGGCTGGTGTTAAAACTAAAATTGGTTCACCAAATATGAATATCGCTGACATTACTCGATTCAATAACATTGAAGAGTTAATCGTCGATCCTACTGGTCAAATTCCAGCGCAGTCTTCTGGTCGTGTTAAGTCTAAAACACCGACTACCTCATCATCTGAACAGGAGTAAGTCGGGATGAAATATACTTTAACCCGTGCGAATCCGGATGCCGATCAATATCCATTACAAGATCGTCAAATCGTAACTGATCCACTTGAGGAAGAAGTCAATAAAAGTGTGATGATGACTCGTCTAGAAGATGCTGTACATACAGCAGTCAACTGGGGTCGTAAAAACTCTTTGTGGCCATTTAACTTTGGTACTTCTTGCTGCTACGTCGAATATGCAACCACATTAACGGGTGTGCATGATTTATCTCGTTTCGGTGCAGAAGTAATTCGTGCTTCACCACGTCAGGCTGATTTGATGATTGTTGCAGGAACATGCTTTGTCAAAATGGCACCTGTAATTCAACGCTTGTATGAACAAATGCTTGAGCCTAAATGGGTCATTTCAATGGGTGCTTGTGCTAACTCTGGTGGCATGTACGACATCTATTCTGTGGTTCAAGGCGTAGACAAAATTATTCCTGTTGATGTGTACGTCCCAGGTTGTCCACCGCGCCCAGAAGCATTGATCCAAGCTTTAATGTTATTACAAGACCAAATTCAACTTGAGCGCCGCCCACTTTCAGCCGTAATTGGTGATGATCTTCAGCCTGTGTATAAGCCAAAGATGATGCCAGAACGCGACCGTAAAAATGCTGAACGTATTGCGGTGAAAAACTTGCGCTCTATGGATGAAATTAAATAATTTTTGAAGATGAGTTTTTGACATATCTGATGGATATGGTCATCTAAAAAATTGCCAGAATTTGTATTGAATAGGAAGCCAAACCAATGGCTGAAACTGACATTGCTATGCCAGAGTCAACACCAGTTGATTCACGCCCAGCATTTGCAATCGTAGAAGAGCTCAAAAATAAATTTGGTGAGAACTTCTACGTGCAGGCGACTTTTGAAGAGTTTCCAACAGTCTGGGTTGAGCGCGCACGCGTGCAAGAAGTCCTTATGTTCTTACGTAAAGTAGAACGTCCTTATGTCATGCTATTTGACTTATCTGCGATGGATGAGCGTTTACGTGTTCATCGTGATGGTTTACCTGCATCTGACTTCACTGTGTTTTATCATTTACTTTCACTTGAGCGTAATAGTGATATTCGTGTCAAAGTGGCTTTGAATGAAAATGATTTAAACCTTCCAACGGCGACTAACATTTGGCCAAATGCGAACTGGTATGAGCGTGAAGCTTACGATATGTTCGGGATCAATTTCGAAGGGCATCCAATGCTGCGTCGTATCTTGTTACCAACGTATTGGGAAGGTCATCCATTGCGTAAAGAATATTCTGCCCGTGCGACAGAATATACGCCGTATATGCAAGACCAAGCTAAGCAAGACTTCGAACAAGAACATCTACGTTTTGTACCAGAAGACTGGGGTCTAACACGCGGCAACGCTGATGAAGACTTCATGTTCCTGAACTTAGGTCCTAACCATCCATCTGCGCACGGTGCATTCCGTGTGGTTCTACAGTTGGACGGTGAAGAAGTGAAAGACTGTGTGCCTGATATTGGTTATCACCACCGTGGTGTGGAAAAGATGGCTGAACGTCAAACATGGCATTCTTTCATTCCTTATACTGACCGCGTGGACTACTTGGGTGGTTGTGCTCAGAACATGCCGTATGTGATGGCTGTAGAGCAAATGGCAGGAATCAAAGTTCCTGAACGTGCCCAAGTGATTCGGGTCATGTTGAACGAATTGTTCCGTATCAATAACCACTTATTATTCTGTGGTACGGCGATTCAGGATGCGGGTGGTATGACGCCAGTATTCTATATGTTCGCAGATCGTCAAAAAGTCTATGACATCGTTGAGGCGATTACGGGATACCGTATGCACCCTGCATGGTTCCGTATCGGTGGTACGGCGCATGATCTTCCAAATAACTGGCAAAAACTGGTTAAAGAGTTATTGGAGTGGATGCCAAAACGTTTGAACGAGTACTACACCGCAGCACTTAAAAACTCAGTATTTATTGGTCGTACCCGCAACGTTGCGCAATACGATGCAAAATCTGCGTTGGCTTGGGGTGTGACAGGTACAGGTTTACGTGCGACAGGTATTGATTTTGATGTACGTAAATATCGTCCATACAGTGGTTATGAAAACTTCGATTTTGATGTGCCGCTCGAATATGAAGGCGATGCGTACGCGCGTGTTCTGGTTCACTTCCGTGAAATTACCGAGTCACTGAAAATTATTCAACAGTGCTTGGATAATATGCCTTCTGGCCCATATAAAGCGGATCATCCACTGGCTGTTCCACCACCAAAAGACAAGACATTACAAGATATTGAAACTTTGATTACGCACTTCTTGAGCGTGTCATGGGGTCCTGTAATGCCAGCAGGTGAAGCATCGTTTATGACTGAAGTAGTGAAAGGTGCAAGTACCTATTATCTCACGTCTGATAAGTCGACGATGAGCTACCGTACTCGTATCCGTACGCCAACATTCACTCACTTACAGCAAATGCCTTCAGTGATTAATGGTAGCTTGGTCTCTGATTTGATCATCTATTTGGCGACCATTGACGTGGTTATGGCTGACGTGGATCGCTAGGGGTAAACGATAATGATGATTTTGACTGATAAAAAACCTCGTGTGAATATTGAAGGGATTTTGACTGCTGAAGAAATCCATGACATTGAACATCACATTGATCACTATCCGTACCCACGTGCTGCATCACTTGATGCGCTCAAGTGTGTACAACGCCGTAATGGTTGGGTAGATGATGCTCAAATGAATGCGATTGCGCAATTGTTGAGTATGAGTGTGGCTGATTTGGAAGGTGTAGCAACGTTCTATAACCGCATTTATCGCCAGCCTGTAGGCCGTCATGTGATTTTATTGTGTGACTCTATTGCTTGCTTCTTAATGGGTGCAGAAACTTTGGCAGAGGCTTTCCAGCGTGAGTTGGGAATCCAATATGGACAAACCACAGCAGATGGTCGTTTTACCTTGCTGCCAATTTGTTGTTTAGGCAACTGTGACAAAGGTCCAACTTTAATGATTGATGAAGATACCCACGGTTTAGTGGATGTGTCATCAGTCAAACAGTTATTGGAGAAGTATGTATGAATACTGAACCAAAACCAATCTATGGCGACGGTAACCCAGAAACACATCCATTGACTTGGCGTTTGAGCAAGCAAGAGCATGTTCGTGCTGCTGATGATTATGAAGCGCTTGAAGGTTATGCAGGCTTTAAAAAAGCACTCAGTATGTCACCAAAAGATGTATTGGAAGTGGTCAAAGCTGCAACCGTAAAAGGTCGTGGTGGTGCAGGTTTCCCAGCAGGAATTAAATGGTCATTAATGGCACCGAATGATGGTGGTCCACGTTATTTGATCTGTAATGCCGATGAAATGGAACCGGGTACTTTTAAAGACCGTTTGCTGATGGAAAAGCTTCCGCATCAATTGATTGAAGGGATGCTGATCGCAGGTTATACCCTAGAAGCGACACATGGCTATATCTTCATTCGCGGTGAGTATGTTGAAGCAGCTCAATACTTAAATGAAGCATTAGAGCAAATCCGTGCCAAAGGTTACTTGGGGGAAAATATCCTAGGGACTGGCTGGAACTTTGAGATGCACGTGCATACAGGCGCAGGTCGTTATATCTGTGGTGAAGAAACTGCATTGATTAACTCGCTTGAAGGTCGTCGTGCCAACCCGCGTACTAAACCACCATTTCCACAGGTGGCGGGCGCATGGGGTCGTCCGACGATTGTCAATAACGTTGAGACCTACAATAACTTGCCAGCGATTATGCTGCGTGGTCCTGAATGGTATATCAATCTTTCTGCGCATAAATCCAAAGACCCTGGCACCAAGATTTATGGTGCATCAGGTAAAGTGAAATTCCCTGGACTTTGGGAGCTTCCATTCGGTACGACTGCGCGTGAAGTGATTGAGGAGCATGCAGGTGGTATGCGTGATGGTTTAACCCTGAAAGCATGGTTACCGGGTGGTGCATCAACAGACTTCTTGGCTGCTGAGCACATTGACCTACCAATGGATGCTGAAAGCATTATGAAGGCGGGTTCTCGTTTAGGAACGTGCTTGCTAATGGTGGTTGATGAAACCCAATGTATGGTTTCAGCGACCCGTAATTTAGAAGAATTCTTTGCGCGTGAATCTTGTGGTTTTTGTACACCATGTCGTGATGGTCTACCTTGGGCTGTTAAAGCACTGAAAGCACTTGAAGATGGTAAAGGGAAGATGGAAGACATTCAACATCTGTCTGAACTCACTAAAAAGTTGTGGATCGGTAAGACTTTCTGTGCCCATGCACCGGGTGCGATGGAGCCGCTGATGGGCGCATTAAAATATTTCCGCCATGAGTTTGAAGCAAAGGTTAAAACCCATGCTCCAGCTCTTGACGTAGAACAAGCTTAAGGAATTCGACTATGGCTACAATTCATGTCGATGGAAAATCGTACGAAGTCAATGGTTCTGAGAACTTGCTACAAGCATGTTTATCTCTCGGACTTGATATTCCGTATTTTTGTTGGCACCCATCCTTAGGTTCAGTTGGTTCTTGTCGTCAATGTGCGGTGACTCAGTATGCAAATCCTGAGGACACACGTGGACGTTTAGTGATGTCATGTATGACACCTGCGACCGACAATACCTATATTTCAATTGAAGACAAAGAAGCAACCGAGTTTCGTGCATCGATCGTTGAATTTTTAATGACCAACCACCCACACGACTGTCCAGTCTGTGAAGAAGGTGGGCACTGTCATTTACAAGATATGACGGTGATGACACAGCACGATCGTCGTCGCTACCGCTTTACCAAGCGCACCCATCATAATCAAGAATTGGGTTCGTTTATTGCGCATGAGATGAATCGTTGTATCGCTTGCTACCGTTGTGTACGTTATTACAAGGATTATGCTGGCGGTACAGACTTTGGTGTGTATGCCAATGCATCACGTGTGTATTTCGGACGTCCAGAATCAGGAACCTTAGAGTCTGAATTCTCTGGTAACTTGACTGAAGTCTGCCCAACGGGTGTATTTACCGATAAGACCCATTCTGCACGTTATAACCGTAAATGGGACATGCAGTACGCACCAAGCGTCTGTTTTGGCTGTTCTTCAGGTTGTAACATTTCACCGGGTGAGCGTTATGGCGAAATCCGTCGTGTCGAAAACCGTTTCAATGGTGAAGTGAATCAATACTTCCTATGTGATAAAGGGCGTTTCGGTACTGGCTATGTCAACCGTGAAGATCGTCCTCGTCAACCACAGTTCCGCAATGGTGACACTGTTGCAACCGTGACTGTAGATCAGGCACTTGATCAAGTGATTGGTCAACTTCAAGGCAAGAAAGTGTTAGGAATTGGTTCGCCACGCGCAAGCTTGGAATCAAACTACGCTCTTCGTGAATTGGTTGGACAAGACAACTATTCAACAGGAATGTCGCAAAAAGAGCAAAATCTAGTTGAATTGGCTGCGTCAATCATGCAAACACAGGGTATTCATAACCCGAACATGCGTGAAATTGAAAGCTATGATGCAGTATTGATCTTGGGTGAAGACTTAACGCAAACTGCGCCACGTATGGCTTTATCTGTTCGCCAAGCTGCGAAAAATAAAGCCAAAGAAATGGCGGCCAAGACACGTACACCAGATTGGTTGGCTGAGCCTGTTCAACGTATTGGTCAAGATGCAAAATCTCCAATCTATATCCTTGCTGCAACACAAACGCGTTTAGCGGATGTGGCAACGGGTGAAGTGGTTGCATCGCCAAATGACATCGCGCGTTTAGGTTTCGCGGTTGCGGCTGCGGTTAAAGGTGAAGTACTTACAGGTCTTGCTGATGATGCAAAAGCATTTGCGCAAACCATAGCTGATACCTTGAAAGCAGCGACCAAGCCATTGATTATCTCTGGTACCAGTTTGCAAGATCCTGCAATCATGGAAGCGGCAGCACAAGTTGCTCAAAACTTGGGTGGAAATGCAGGTTTATCCTTGACAGTGCCTGAAGTGAACTCAATGGGCTTGGCATTGTTTGGTGGTTTAAGTTTAGAACAAGCCTTTGCACAAGATTTCGGTGCGGTTGTGATTGTTGAGAATGATTTAACACGTCGTTTACCTGTTGCACAAGTCAAAGCTGGGTTAGATAAAGCTGAAGCAGTGATCGTACTTGACCACAGCGAAACTGAAACCTTGAAATTGGCGGATATCGTCCTTTCAGCAGCAAGTTTTGCTGAGGGTGATGGTACGGTGGTCAGTCAAGAAGGTCGCGCACAACGTTTCTATCAAGTCTATGACCCAAGCTACTACAAACCTGATTATGCGATTAAAGAATCATGGCGCTGGTTACATGCCATTGAAACGGGCATGAAAGGTAAAGTGGTTGACTGGACGTTACTTGATGATGTGATTGATGACATTGTTAAAAATGTTCCAGTACTTGAAGCGATTCAAGATGTTGCACCAGATGCAGGCTATCGTGTTCATGGTTTGAAAATCGCACGTGAACCACGTCGTTATTCGGGTCGTACTGCGATGCGAGCAGGAATTTCTGTGCATGAACCAAAACAACCGACTGATCTAGACTCAGCATTGACCTACTCGATGGAAGGTTATGTTGGAACACAGAATGCGTCATCGTTGGTTCCATTTGCGTGGGCTGCAGGTTGGAACTCACCACAAGCTTGGAACAAATACCAAGATGAAGTGGGTGGTCACTTAAAAGGTGGTGATTCAGGTGTTCGATTATTTGATCGTTTAGCCAAGCGTCCAGCACGTAGCTATGTTGCACCGACAGCAGTTGTTGTGAATCCTGAAAGTTTCCGTCTCGTACCAATGCACCATATTTTTGGTTCTGGTGAGTTCACGATTAAAACGCCTGCGATGGAATCTCGTATTCCTGAAGCGATGTTTGCAGTGGCTGAACAAGATGCGACACGTTTAAATGTTCAAGATGGTCAACGTATTACGGTTAAGGCGGGTGAAACCAGCATTAGCTTACCTGTACAAGTGATTGAATATTTACCAACGGGTTATATTGGTTATCCAATTGGTTTAGCACCAACCGTTTCATTGGCTGAGCCTGTGTCTGTGGCAGTAGGAGTGTAATTCATGAATCAAGAATTTATACGTCAAACGCCACTTTGGGCTGAGCAATGGCCAATCGCTTATTCAGTGATTCAAGCGATTGTCATTTTGCTGGTTGTGGTGCTGGTCGCGGCATTGATGTCGTTTATTGAACGTCGTCTTTTGGCGCTCTGGCAAGACCGCTATGGTCCAAACCGTGTTGGTCCAGGTGGTATGTTCCAGATCGTTGCCGACATGCTCAAGATCATGTTTAAAGAAGACTGGACACCAAAGTTTGCAGATAAGTTAACCTTCCGTTTAGCACCAGCAGTTGCGATGGCAACTGCGGTTCTTTCCTTCATGGTTATTCCTGTGAGTCCGATGTTGGGCGTAGCAGATATGAGTATCGGTCTATTGTTCTTTATGGCAATGGCGGGTATTGCAGTCTATGCCGTGTTATTTGGTGGTTGGGCATCGAATAACAAATACTCATTATTAGGCGGTTTACGTTCTGCGGCTCAAACCATTTCTTATGAAGTGTTCTTGGGTATCTCGTTGATGGGTGTGGTTGCGATTGCAGGCTCATTTAACCTTCGTGAAATCGTTGAAGCACAACGTGATATGTGGTTCATCATTCCACAATTCTTAGGTTTCTTGATCTTTGTGGTTGCAGGCGTTGCAGTGACGCATCGTCATCCATTTGACCAACCTGAAGCCGAGCAAGAATTGGCTGAGGGTTACCATGTTGAATATGGTGGGATGAAGTGGGGGATGTTCTTCGTTGCTGAATATGTCAACGTGGTGCTGATCTCTGCTTTGATCGTGACTTTATTCTTCGGTGGATGGCTTGCACCATTTAACTTAGAAATTCCATTTGTTCCACCAGTATTCTGGTTCATTATCAAAACAGCATTCTTTGTGATGATGTTTGTCTTGGCTCGTGGCTCGTTAATGCGTCCGCGTTATGACCAAGTAATGAATTTTGGTTGGAAAGTTTGTTTGCCATTGGCGTTGGTCAACTTGTTGGTGACTGGTGCTGTGATTCTGATGAATCAGGCCTAGGACAGCAGGGAGTACAAAATGTATAAAATTCTAGCTGGATTCGGATCGATTGTACGTTCGTTGTGGATGGTGTTTAGCCATGTAACGCGTAAACGTGACACGATTTTATATCCAGAAGTACCAGCAGAACAAATTGTGCCTCCACGCTTTCGTGGTCGTATTGTATTGACGCGTGATCCAGATGGTGAAGAGCGTTGTGTAGCATGTAACTTATGTGCGGTTGCATGTCCTGTGGGCTGTATTTCATTACAAAAAGCGGAAAAAGAAGATGGACGTTGGTATCCAGAATTTTTCCGTATTAACTTCTCTCGCTGCATCTTCTGCGGTATGTGTGAAGAAGCTTGCCCAACAACTGCGATTCAAATGACCCCAGATTTCGAATTGGGTGAATATGTACGTCAAGATTTGGTTTACGAGAAAGAAAACTTATTGATTTCTGGGCCGGGTAAATACCCTGACTATAACTTCTACCGTGTTGCTGGTATGGCGATTGATGGTAAAGGCAAAGGTCAAGCACAAAAAGAAAGTGCGCCAGTTGATGTACGGAGCTTATTACCATGATGTGGCCATTTTATTTGATGGCACTTGTGGCCATTGTTTCGACTATTCGTGTTGTGACTAATACGAATCCTGTACATGCACTTTTAAGTTTGATCGTGTCACTACTTGCGGTTGCAGGTATTTTCCTGATCGTCGGTGCGCCATTCGCTGCTGCGCTTGAGATCATCGTTTATGCAGGCGCGATCATGGTCTTGTTCGTGTTTGTGGTCATGATGTTAAATCTTGGTCAAGACACCGTTGAACAAGAAAGTAAGTGGTTGAGCTCTGATGCTTGGGCATTTCCCGCATTGATGAGTTTTCTCATGGGCTTGCTTTTAGTCTGGATGCTGGGTAGCGACTATACGACTTCGGGTGCAGTGATGGGGCGTGAAGTGGTGGGTCCTAAAGCAGTAGGACAAGCATTATTTACGCATTATCTATTATTGGTAGAAGTTGCCGCGATGTTATTGCTTGCAGCGTTAGTTGCAGCATTCCACCTAGGCAAACGTGAACCAGGTGCAGAAGAGGATAAAGAATAATGGGACACATCCCTTTAGAACATGGTTTGATTGTCGCAACCATCCTTTTTGCACTGGGTTTTTACGGTGTAATGGTGCGACGCAACCTATTATTTATGTTAATGAGCCTTGAAGTGATGATGAATGCCGCTGCATTGGCATTCGTCTTAGCGGGTAGCGTTTGGGCGCAACCAGATGGACAAGTCATGTTCATCTTGATCTTGACCCTTGCAGCAGCAGAGGCGTGTATCGGTCTTGCGATCGTTCTTCAGTTCTATCATCGCTTCCATCATTTGGATGTAGATGCTGCTAGTGAGATGCGCGGATGAGTACATTATATTTAACCGTTTTATTCCCGCTCATTGGTTTTATCCTTTTAGCGGCAGGACGTAACAAACTTTCTGAAAATGTAGCCGCAATTATTGGCGTGGGTTCAGTTGGTCTATCTGCTTTATTTGCATTAATTGCAGGTCTTGCATTTAGCAATAGTGGTGAGACAGTCTTTATTCAACATTTGTGGACATGGTTCAGTGTTGGTGGTTTTGAACCAGGGATTAGTTTACAACTTGATGGTCTTTCATTGCTGATGATGGGAATGGTGACAGGGGTTGGTTTCCTGATCCACATTTTTGCATCTTGGTATATGCGCGGTGAAGAAGACTATGCACGCTTCTTTTCTTATTTCAACTTATTCGTTGCCAGCATGTTGTTGTTGGTACTGGGCGATAACTTAGCGTTATTGTTCTTAGGTTGGGAAGGTGTAGGTCTGTGCTCATACTTGCTGATTGGTTTCTATTATTCAAACCCAGCCAATGGTTGGGCGGCGATCAAGGCATTTACCGTAACGCGTGTGGGTGATGTATTTTTACTGATCGCATTGTTCTTGCTCTATCAACAGTTTGGTACTTTGAATATCCAGTACATTGTTGAAAATGCAGCAGCGGTGATGACGCAAAGCTCTTCATTGTCGATCTGGACAGCATTGATGTTGTTCTTGGGTGCAGCAGGGAAGTCAGCGCAAATTCCACTCCAAACGTGGTTAGCGGATGCGATGGCGGGCCCTACACCAGTTTCTGCATTGATCCACGCAGCGACCATGGTTACAGCAGGTGTGTACTTGTGCTGCCGTATGTTCTCTGTGATGGAAATGGCACCAGAAGTGATGCAATTCATTTCGATTACAGGTGCGGTGACATTGCTGGTGGCTGGTTTTGCAGCATTGGTTCAAACCGATATCAAACGTATCTTGGCTTACTCAACTATGAGTCAGCTCGGTTATATGTTTATGGCGGTGGGTGCTGAAGCATACCAAGCTGGTTTGTTCCACATGTTGACGCATGCATTCTTTAAAGCGTTATTGTTCTTGTCTTCTGGTGCGGTTATTTTGGCCTACCATCATGAGCAAAACATTTTCAAGATGGGCGGCTTGTTCAAGCATAACAAATTCTTATTTGCCTGTTTTGCGATTGGTGGTGGTGCACTAGCTGCAATCCCATTTATCACCGTCGGTTTCTTCTCTAAAGATGCGATTTTATGGCAAGTTTGGGCACATGGTCACACTACAGGTATTGAGACTTATGGCTCATTATTCTGGGTGGGTGTTGCTGGTGCATTCTTAACCTCTATTTATACTTTCCGTTTGATTTGGATTGTATTCTTTGGTGAAGAAAAGACCCCATATCACGAAATCAAAGGTGCGACTTACTGGGCGCCGCTTGCAATTTTGGCTGTACTTTCAACTGGTGTTGGTGCTTTGTTGCAAGGTCCAGTACAAGGGCTGTTAAATACCGCGGGTATCCCTGCATTTGTGATGACGGATGCGCTAGCACATTTACAGCATGCAGTTGAATTAAAAGCGGTTGGTATTGCGCTGGCTGGTTTAGTAGTTGGTATTGTGCTGTTTGTCTTTGCCTATGGTGCAGTCAAATCTTTTGCTCAAACATCGCTGGGTTCAGGTTTAGCACACATCTGCCGTACTGCATTTGGTTTCGATGCTTTATATAACATTGTATTTGTAAAACCTTATTTATTGATTGCGAAAATTTTAGGTCGTGATCCAGTAGATGGTTTGTGGCTGGTACTTCCTGCGATCGTGCAAGGTGGTAATAGCTTTACAAGTTCGCGTCAAACAGGTTCATTACGTGAATACGCATCAAGCATGTCACTTGGTATCGTGGTGCTATTGATGGTCTTGATCGTTATTGAGGTTGTGGGGAAATAAAATGGAAAATAATTTAATTTTACCCGCACTGATTTTAGTTCCTTTCATTGCTGGTTTTATTTGTTGGTTGGTAGATAAATTCGACCAACATTTACCGCGCTGGATTGCCTTGATTGGTATGTTGATTACCTTCGGTCTAGGTATCGCACTTTGGCAAAATGGTGATTTTGTCTATAAGTTAGGTAGTCAAACGCCATCTTGGGCTGCGGAGTTCTACCTTCCTTGGATTCAGACCTTAGGTATTAGTATTCATCTTGCAGTAGATGGCTTGTCTCTCTTGATGGTGCTACTGACTGCATTACTGGGTGTACTTGCTGTTGGCTGTTCATGGGGCGAGATTCAGAAAAACGTTGGTTTCTTCCACTTAAACCTCCTTTGGAGTTTAGGTGGGGTTATCGGTGTCTTCCTTGCAATTGACTTATTCTTGTTCTTCTTCTTCTGGGAGATGATGCTTGTACCAATCTATTTCTTGATTGCGTTATGGGGTCATAAAGGCTCGAATGGTCGTTCACGTGTTTATGCTGCTACCAAGTTTTTCTTGTACACACAAATCGCTGGTTTGATCATGTTGATCGGTATCGTAGGACTTGTTGTCTATGGATACACGATGACAGGCATGATTGGATTCGATTACAACTATCTTATGGCTGTAGCGCACCGTTTACCGCCAGAAGTTGCTTATGCATTTATGTTGTGTTTCTTCATCGGTTTTGCGGTAAAACTTCCTGTATTTCCATTACACGGTTGGTTGCCAGATGCGCATGCGCAAGCACCAACAGCGGGTTCTGTGGACTTGGCAGGGATTTTGATTAAAACTGCAGCGTACGGTTTGCTTCGTTTTGTGATTCCATTCTTCCCAGCAGCATCAGCACAATTTGCTGATATCGCGATCATTTTGGGTCTAATTGGTATTTTCTACGGCGCATTCTTGGCGTATCAGCAAACAGATATGAAACGCTTACTTGCGTATACGTCTATTTCACACATGGGTTTCATTTTACTTGCCATCTATGCAGGTAACATTCTGACCTTCCAAGGCTTAATGATTATGATGCTGGCGCATGGCTTGTCATCAGCTGCATTGTTCATCATGTCGGGTCAAGTGTATGAACGTTTACATACCCGTGACTTGCGCTTAATGGGCGGTCTTCGTGGTCAACTACAATATTTGCCATTCTTCTTGATGTTCTTCGTTGCGGCACTTGTTGGTGTACCTGGACTAGGTAACTTTATTGGTGAATTCCTGATTTTAATGGGTTCATTCAAAGCCTATCCAACCTTCACGATTATGGCTGCGGTGAGTTTAGTATTTGCTGGTCTTTATGGTTTGATCTTGATTCACAAAGCCTTATTCGGTGAACCAAATCCTGAACAAAAGCAACATTACACAAGCCCACTCAAAGATTTATCGGCGCGTGAAGTCAGCATTTTGATGATTTGCGCGATTGGTTTGGTTTGGTTAGGTATTTACCCTCAAACATTCTTGGATGTATCTCATTCGAGTATGCAATGGATCGTAAATAGTTATATGCCAGTACAAGAAGTTGTCGAAACTGTTCAGCAGGCTGCAACTCAACTTGAACATGTGGAGATGCAATAAATCATGAACTTCACACTTTCTTTTTCTGAGCTTATGCCGCTTGCGCCTGTGATGATTGTGGCATTGACTGCAATCGTAGTGATGTTATTGATTGCGATTAAACGCCATCATAACCTTATTGCAACAACCTCGGTGGTAGGTTTAAATCTCGCGGCAATCTTGATTGTATACACCATGTTTACTGGAAGCTTTATTCCTGTAAATGTAATGGGCATGTTTATGGTTGATCCATTTACCATGCTCTATCAATTTTTGATTTTGATTGCAGCTCTGGCGTGTTGTACTTTGTCTCATGCTTATATTGAGACTTATAAAGACAACCGTGAAGAGTTGTATATCCTGTTACTGACTTCAGTAGCGGGTGCAATGTTGATGGTGGCAAGTTCGCACTATGCTGCATTCTTCATTAGTCTTGAGCTCATGTCGATTCCGATTTATGGCATGTTGGCGTATACCTATCAACGTAGTCAGTCTTTGGAAGCAGGGATTAAATACCTCGTACTTTCTGCGACCGCATCTGCGATGTTATTGATGGGTATGGCATATATCTATGCTTATACAGGTTCATTGTCATTCTATGATTCAGTTCAGAATTTATTCGCTGTCATTGATCAGCCAATGGTCTTATTGGGCTTAGCATTAATTATCTTTGCTGTGGCATTCAAACTCTCGCTTGCTCCATTCCACAAATGGACGCCTGACGTGTATGCAGGTGCTCCAGCACCAATGGCAACTTTCTTGGCCACTGTCGCTAAAGTTGCAACAATCGGTTTATTTGTCCGTTACTTACTCACTTCTGGTGCAATCCTAGATCAAGGTTTAATTACGGTTTTAACCATCCTTGCAGTATTGTCAATTGTGGTCGGTAACTTACTCGCTGTACGTCAAGTGAACCTGAAGCGTATCTTGGGTTATTCATCGATTGCGCACTTTGGTTATTTGTTGATTGCTTTAATCAGCATGACTTATGCAAGTCTAGGTAGCGTAACGGTTTATGTGATTACTTATGTACTCACTACAATCGGTGCCTTTGGTGTTGTGGCGTTGATGTCAAGTCCATATAACAATGTGGATGAAGCACAAAGTCTTGCAGACTATCGTGGTTTGTTCTGGCGTCGTCCGATTTTGACTGCTGCTTTAACTGTGATGATGTTGTCTTTGGCAGGTATTCCATTAACAGCAGGCTTTATTGGTAAATTCCTTGTCGTGTTAGCTGCAGTTACAACTCAGCACTGGTTCTTGGCTGCGATGATTGTAGTCGGTAGTGGTATCGGTTTGTATTATTACCTCCGTGTGATGGTAGTGATGTATATGACACCACCTGATGTACCGCGTATTGATGCTGATGCCCATTGGGGTCAACAAGTCGGTGGGATCATGGTTCTCGGCGCTGCATTACTGGTATTGTTCTTGGGTATTTATCCAGATCCGATGATTAACTTGGCATTGAAAGCAGAAATTCTTTCTCCATTGCATTTTATGTTATCTCAACAGCAGTAATGATCTGATTTGTACAAAAAAGCCTCCAAAATTGGGGGCTTTTTTATTGAAGAGTAAAAAAACACTTTATAATAGCCAAAGATTAATATGTTTTAGGTACATGCTTGTGTCCATTCAAGAAATTCATCATCCACTTATTCGCCATAAACTTGGTTTATTGCGTCGTTCAGACATTAGTACCAAGAACTTTCGCGAATTGGCGCAAGAAGTTACGATGTTATTAACTTATGAAGCTACTAAAGACCTACCAATGGTTGATCATGACATTGATGGTTGGGCTGGGACGGTCTCAACGCAACGTATTGCGGGGAAGAAAATTACCATTGTTCCAATTTTACGTGCGGGTATTGGGATGTTAGAAGGTGTACTCAGCCTGATTCCAAGTGCAAAAGTTAGTGTATTGGGTCTAGAGCGTGATGATGAAACGTTAGAAGTTCGCACCTATTATAAAAAGTTGGTGCCAGATGTTGCCAATCGTTTAGCCATGATCATTGATCCCATGTTGGCAACAGGAAACTCTTTGATTGCTGCAATCGATGTCTTAAAAGCAAGTGGTTGTAAAGATATTCGAGTCATGATCTTAGTTGCTGCACCTGAAGGTGTTGCAAAAGTGGAAGCAGCCCATCCTGATGTACGTATTTATACGGCTTCGATTGATCAAGGATTAAATGCTGAAGGCTATATCGTTCCTGGTTTGGGCGATGCAGGTGACAAGATTTTTGGTAGTGTTCAAAAAGATTAATTTTTGAAATACAGATAAAAAGAGGCTGCATTCACCCGTAAAATCTTTATGGGCGGATCAACAGTCTCTTTTTTTATATATACTGTGACTAATAGCGTTTAAAGAATAGGGTGAAGTTAATGAAGCAAGAGTTCTATCAAGGAAAAATTAAACAATACAATCCAGACAAAGGGTTTGGCTTTATTGCAACGGCTGAAGGAGATGTGTTTTTTCATATTTCAGAATATCCAACAGACGGTGAGCCGAAAAGAAATGAAAAAGTGAAATTTGTGGTAATTGAAAATGATGGAAAATATAAAGCCACAAAAATTGAGCGCGTTGATCCAAACCCTGCCAAAACTAGAAAAACTAAAATACTGGCGCATAATGAATCGATCACAACAGATTTGTTGTCAAATTTTCGACGCTAATGATTTAGTTTTTTGTGCTGATCGGTTCAGACTTCGTTTTGAATATACTGATAAAAGAGGCTTTTTAGCCTCATTTTTATTAGAATATAGTCACTATAAAAATAGAGTATTAATGATGTTTCTTGAGGGAGAAATTAAAAAATATAATACCGAACGCGGTTTTGGTTTTATTGAAGTAGACGGAAATCAATCGGATATTTTCTTCCACATTACTGATTTCCCCAAAGCTGCTGGAGAGCCAAAACTTGGAGAGAGGATCAAGTTTCTCATTGTTGAAGATAAGGGAAAGTTTAAAGCTGTAAATATCGTTCGCTTAGATTTAAAGACAGCAGCGTTAGGCAATTCAACTGTTCAAAATGAGCCAGCTCAGAAGTTAGTAGCTCGACCTCATTCTCAATCAAATAAGAACGGGATAACTTTTATGATAGTGGGATTGATTGTGATCTCGATATTAGCGGGATTAGTCTTCCAAAAATATCAGTCCTATCAACAATCGCAAAAAATAAAAACAGCTCAGCTTATTGAAGAGCAAAAGAGAATTATTGAAGAACAACGAAAAGCGATAGGGGATTTACCAGAAGTAAAGTTCACAGAAAAATCGCAGAAAGCACTAATGTCCTTGGGAAATAATAATGATCTAACTCAAAATTATCAATCGGCACAAACAAACACAGTGAACAGCGAATTTAGCTGTGATGGACGTAAACATTGTTCTCAAATGAGATCTTATGAAGAGGCTGTATTCTTTTTAAGGAACTGTCCAAATACCGAAATGGATGGCGATGGAGATGGCATTCCATGCGAGCGGCAATTTGGACGATAACAAGATTAGATCAAGTCTGATTTTCGCAGAACTGTAAAAAAGCTTTTAAGCCAGGTCCTTGATATTTTTGACGATGTACCAGCATGTAGAGTGGGCGAGTCAATTGCCAATATGGTGTTTCTAAAATAACCAATTGACCTTTTTCAAGCAATGGTTCAATCGCAAGTTTAGAAATACACGACATCCCTAAACCACCTGCAACGATTTTTAAAATCGCTTCGTTGTGACCGAGGGTTAAACGAATATTGGCATCGGGTAAGTCTTGCAAGATTGCGTTATCAAACACTTCTCGTGTGCCTGAGCCTTCTTCACGTAAAATCCATTCGACATCAAGAAAATCTGCTTGTGTGATTGGGCGATTTAACTGAGCTAAAGGATGATCAGGTGCACAACACACCGCCAGTTCATCATTACGCCAATGAATGCATTGCAGTGAAGGTAGATGACAAGAACCTTCAATTAATGCTAAATCGAGCTGAAACTGATTAACCGCTTCAATCATTTGGCGTGTATTGCCCACTTGTAGTTGTAGGTGCGCTTGTGGGTGACGCTTTAAAAAATCTGCCATGAGATCAGGCATTAAATAATCACTGATGGTCAGGGTAGCACCTAAGCGTAAATCAATGCTTTGTAGCTCGCCCTTCGCTGCTTGTTCAAAGGATTCACAGCGACCTAATATTTCCAAAGCTTGTGGAAGTAAAAATCTTCCTAAATCATTAAGTTGTAATCGTTTGCCTAAACGGTCAAATAAAGGTGCGCCGAGACCGTCTTCTAAATCAGCTAAAGCCATGCTCGCCGCACTTTGTGTGAGTCGGACAGCATCACTGGCTTTGGTTACCGTTCCCTCTTGAGCGACCGCCACGAAAACTGCCAATTGGCGTAATGTCATGCGCATGTTAAAAGCCTTAACGTGTTGAGGGTCTCGTCACATTTAACTGACCCTAGAGTATTCATCAATAATCAGATCATGCTACCATGAGCGCACTGTTTCGTGCCACGTTCAAATCATGTCAATTGAAAAATTTAGCGTAGAAAAAGTTTTATCGGTACAGCGTTGGACCAGCAACCTTTTTAGTTTCACAATGACTCGACCAGCACACTTTAAATTTACTGCAGGGCAGTTTGCTCGGATTGGTTTAATGGTCGGTGATGAGCTAGTCATTCGTGCCTATTCCGTGGTGTCTTCGCCATATGATGAAACCTTAGAGTTCTTTTCGATTGTGGTACCCGATGGGGCATTTACCTCAAACTTACAGCACCTAAAAGTTGGTGATGAACTTTATCTCGAAAAAATATCTTATGGGTATCTAACACTGGCTCGCTATCAACAGCCATTGCCACAAGATTTATGGTTGTTGGCTACGGGAACAGGTTTAGCGCCATTTCTTTCTATGTTGCAAGACTTTGAAACGTGGAACAAATATCAGAAAATTACCTTGGTTTACAGTGTCCGAACTGAGTCTGAGTTGGCGTATATCGAGCGTATTCAGGAGATTGCGGAACTGTTTGGTGAGGGGCATTCCGGGTTTAAATTTGTACCGATTATCACCCGCGATCCAAATGCAGCGTTACATGATCGTTTGCCAGTATTGATTGCAAATGGGGACTTAGAAAAGGCTGTAGGACTGTCATTCAATCCTGCCAGCAGTCATGTGATGTTATGTGGCAACCCACAAATGGTCGATGACACCAAAGAAGCATTAAAGCAGCGTGGTCTCATTATGAATCGGCGTGGTGTGGGAAATATTGCGGTAGAGAATTATTGGTAATGAGGAGCGATTGTAGCTCCGCAAGGCGATTGTAGCGGCGCTAGGGGGCGATGAAAACAGTGTGCAGGAGTGGGAGAGGATATATTTTAATGAACAAACATATCCATAAATTCGCGGATTTCTTGAATTGCGGTCTCAACATCTGTAGATAGCCAAGTCGGTTCGAAAATCCCCGTATAATGCTCTAAACGATCTTGTGGGACGACTAAGCGTACAGGGCAATCTTCTTCCAATAAACGCCAAGGTAAAATCGGAACTTCATTATCTAAGAAAGGCTGTACATTGCGAATGTCGACAATCATCGCGTTGATGCAATCAGGTAATGGCATCACAGAAAGCTCTTCTGTTCGACGTCGAAAATATTCCAAATCCCCCCATTTTAGGATATAGCTCGGCTTATTGAACTCAATAATTCCAATCAAATGTTCGTCGCGTGTATGGTGCAAAAAGCATTGATGTGTGACATCAGTGTCTAATTCAAGAGAAACGCGCTGTTGGCTATAGGACATAAAGCAGAATATTAAAGAAACGAGAAGACATATTATAGCTTACTTTTATCGCATTCTAAAATCGCATATATTTTAAACAAGACTTCAAACAATATAAAGTAGAGTTCTGCAAACAAGACAACGATAGTCCGATGTTTCTTCACACAATGCAACATTGAGTACTGCTAAGATGAAAGTCAAATAAGTAATAACAAGAGGGCTAGCTGCGATGCATGATTTTAGTAAGCCAAAACCACATGTAGAAAGTAAAGAAGATACAGCGCGTAAACGGAAACTACCTGTCTATATGCTCATTATTGTTGGGATCTTTCTGATCGCGCTGCTTGTGTTTATGCTCGCTGACCATTCAGCCAAACCAACTGCACAGGTGATTATGCCTTATTTGCAGTCGTTGCTACTGAATGCGTAGAGCATTATTTAAGACCATATTCGATGAATAGTTGAGTAACCAAAGCCCTTTGATATAAATCAAGGGGTTTTTTGCAAACTATTACATGTTTTTTGTTGTATTAGTGATGCGGTTCATTGATTGGGAAATAGACAAAAACTAAGGTTGAAGCATCCATAAACTATGTGCTTGCTTATAAAGTGATCATGATTGGATCGTACAAAATGTAAAAACACGACATGACATAAGGATAACAACATGAATGATTTTTTTAGAGATCCCTCCCAACGTGGAGGATTCGATGCAATGTATTATTGGGATCAATTTCAGCCGATTTTAGCTGCAATTGCGATCCTGCTAATCGGGTGGATTATTGCATTGGTCATTGCGGCAGGTGTAAAGAAATTACTGCAAAAACTTGATACCAATAATAGATTGTCATCTGCTACAGGCAGTACACCGAATATTGAGGGTATTGTTTCCAAAATTGTATTTTGGTTCATTATGATCCTTGCTGTTGTTGGGGCATTAAACGTGCTCAATATCAATAGTATTAGCGATCCGTTTAGTAATATGGTGGGCAGTGTCTTACTGTTTATACCGCATCTTATCGCTGCGATTGTTGTTGGTGGACTGGGTTGGCTTATTGCCAGTTTAGTACGAACGGGCATCACGCGTGTACTTGCACGAACTGAGCTTGATGAAAAGCTAAGTGGTGAAGTTGGTGTTGGTTCGCTGAGCAGCAACATTGGTGAAATTATATACTGGTTGATTTTATTACTTTTCTTACCGATTGTTTTATCTATCTTAGGTTTAACAGGTTTACTTATTCCTGTGCAGAACATGGTGAACGAAGCAATTGCTTATTTACCAAGTCTATTTATTACTGGTGTGATCATTTTTGTAGGCTATATCCTTGCAAAAATCGTTCGTGGAATTGTGGAAGGCTTGGTCAGCAGTGTGGGTCTACAAGCACAAGCTGAAAAAGTGGGGTTATTTAAAAATTCAAGTGTTGGTAAATTTTTAGGCTCTTTTGTTTTTGCTGTGATCATGATTACGACATTGATCATTGCATTTGAGGCATTAGGGGTAGATGCAATTTCTCAACCTGCAACAGCAATGCTCAATGACATTATGTTGGCAATACCACAAATCATTGCGGCGATATTGATTCTAATAGTTGCATACGTGGTTTCTCGTTTTGTCGGACGTTTAGTTGCTGAACTCATTTCAGGGGCAGGTGTTGATGAAGTTCCAATGAAGCTGGATGTGCAGCGTTTCCTTGGACAAACACGTGTTTCTGATGTGGTTGGCTATTTGATCGTATTCTTTACCATGTTATTTGCGGTATCAGAAGCTGCAAATCGACTTGGATTGGAACAGGTTAGTGTACTGATTGCGATGTTCATCCAGTTTGGTGCAAGTATCTTGCTCGGTGCTGTGATTCTAGTGATTGGTTTCTGGCTAGCAAATGTCGTTGCGAATGTTGTGCAGCGTGGCGAATATAACTGTTCACGCTGGTTGGGTACGCTGGTTCGTATCTTGATTATGGGCTTAGTCATTGCAATGGGCTTAAAAGCAATGGGTATTGCAGACTCGATTGTGAATTTGGCATTCGGTTTAACGCTTGGTTCGGTCGCTGTTGCATTTGCACTGGCATTCGGATTGGGTGGTCGTCAACCTGCTGAACGTTTACTGGGTGATTTGCTCGATAAAGCAAAAGCTGATGCGAAACAACCAAATCCTTTGCATAAAAACGAGACTGTTTCACCAAATACGGTTCAACCGACACCGCCATCTCCACCACATTCGGATGAATAGAAAAAATAATCTTTGATTTTTTTTGCCAATTCGACCACTCTTAGCGAGTGGTCGTTTTACTTATATATGAATAAAAAAATTTATAGGAGAATGAAATGAAGAAGCCAAATCGAGTATTCGCGCCGATTATTATTGCAGGGATCACTGTAGGTTTTTTGGCGAGTGCTTATAAATTTGTCTTTTCGAAATCAAATGCTGAAAAAGAACAATCAAGCTCAAACGCACGTAAGGCATCTTCTTCAGAAGCAGAAAAGACTTCAGAGCATCGTTGACGTTCTGAGCCAGCTCTCGATTGATGTCGTGGTTTAGACAAATTGGGCGGCAGCTTGTGCTGATGACCATGCCCATTGGAAGTTATATCCTCCTAAGTGTCCCGTTACATCAAGCACCTCACCAATAAAATATAAGCCCTTCTGTTTTTTACTTTCCATGGTTTTCGATGAGACTTCGCTGGTATCTACACCACCGAGGGTGACTTCGGCTGTACGATAACCTTCAGTTCCAGAAGGCTTGACTGAAAATGCATGCAATTGTGCTGCGATTTGTTCAAGTTGTAGATCACTGATATTGCCAATCGCCGTTTCGCTTTGCTCAGCCCAAATCAATTGTTGTAATTCGAGTACGATACTTTTGGCGGTGAATTCATTGAGTAGAGTGCGTAATAAAACTTTAGGCTGTGTTTTTTTCTTATCTTTAAAGAATTGATTGAAATCTTGGCTTGGGAAAAAATCAATGTTAAAACGTTCACCGATATGCCAGTAATTTGAAAGCTGTAATGAGCTTGGCCCACTTAAACCTCGATGGGTAAACAATAATGCTTCAGTAAATTGATGGCGATCATTGCTCAAACTTACATCCAAGGCATTACCGCTTAAGCGAGTGGTCACTTCTTTAAACTGATCTGAAAAAGTAAATGGAACTAACCCTGCGCGAGTTGCGAAGACGTGATGACCGAATTGTTGTGCAAGTTCATAACCAAAACCTGAACCGCCTAAGGTTGGAATGGATAATCCACCTGTCGCAACAACTAAGGATTCACATTGAAAGGTACCTTGATTGGTGTCGATAACAAAGCCAGATTCTTTTTGTGCCTTCACACTTTGAACCTCACAATGCGTTTCAATGTCGACTTGTTTGGTTTTTGCACATTCTGCAAGTAACATTTCCAAAATCTCTTTTGCACCTTTCGTGGTGAAAAGTTGTCCGTGTTTGCGCTCTTCATATTCGATACCATACTCACAAACCAAACCGATGAAATCCCAATTGGTGTAGCGTGATAGCGCAGAAATAACGAAATGTGGATTTTCAGAAAGAAAGTTTTTAGGTTCAACATCTAGGTTGGTGAAGTTACATTTACCACCACCCGACATTAAAATCTTTTTACCGACTTTATTGGCTTTTTCGAGTACCACAACCGAGCGGCCACGTTTGCCTGCTTCAGCAGCCAACATCAAGCCCGATGCGCCTGCACCTAAAACAACTACATCAACTTGATGAACCATGAGTATTACTCGGTAGACGAAAAGCGGGCGATTATAAAAGATTTAAACAAATTTTAATATGTAGAGTGCTTGACTAGAAAAAATGTTTTTACTGCAAGGTATGTTATAAACATAACTTTAAATAAAAGGGCAATATAATGAATGATAAAACAATTTTAGGTCATAACCAGCCAGAAAACCAAGATCAATTGAAACAATATACACTCATTATTTATGTATTATATGCTGTGAGCATCATTGTTGGCTTAACCTGTATTGCTGCAATCATTATGAATTATATCAAACGTGATGAAGTACAAGGCACATGGCTTGCTAGTCATTTTGAATGGCAAATAAAAACCTTTTGGGTCACTTTGATTGCAGGTGTGATTGGATTTGTATTGTCTTTTATCTTGATTGGCATTCCAATTCTATTGGCAGCGACGATTTGGTTTATTTATCGTATTGTGAAAGGATTGATTGTATTCAATGATAACAAGCCAATAGGCGATGGTTGGTTCTAATAACAGTGTGAAAGCGATGACAAAAGCTATCAGATGATAGCTTTTAATTTACCTTGTAAACCACCTGTATGAATCACCAAAATTCGAGTATGTGCAGGAAAGTAATTTTGTTGAATTAAATCAAGTACACCCAACATCATTTTAGCTGTGTAAACTTGCTCTAAGGGAATCGCATAATGTTGTTCAAATTGCTGCATAAATTGTAGTAGCGCAGGTGTGGTTTTGGCGTAGCCGCCACAACAATAAGCGTCGGTGAGCGACCAATTATTTTTATCCGTCCATTTCTGAATGTCTTGCTTCAAAAAATCTCCTTTTAAAGCAGAAAAGCCTAAGACGTGTTGATGATCAGCACTGCTTTCGATGAGGCCTGCAATCGTTCCTCCTGTCCCCACTGCACAGCAAATTACATCATAATTTGCTAAGTCATCGGCAGATAGAATTTCCTGCGTACCTTGAATAGCAAGCACATTGGTTCCACCTTCAGGAACGATCATGGTCTGAGGATATTGTTGTTGTAACTGCGCTAAGTATTCAGTTTCATGGCGCAAACGATATTCAGCACGACTGACAAAATGTAGTTGCATACCAAAGTCATGCGCTGTTTCTAATGTTGGATTTAAGCGTTGTGAGGCTAACTCTTCACCTCGAATGATGCCAATACTATCAAAACCAAAATGTTGTGCTGCATAAGCGGTCGCAGCAATATGATTTGAGTATGCTCCGCCAAAAGTGAGCACTTGTCTTAAGCCTTGTTGTTGAGCTGCCAATAAATTGTATTTGAGTTTAAAAAATTTATTGCCTGAAATTCGAGGATGAATTTGGTCTAGCCGCTTGATGGTCAGCTGAACAGGATAGGGCAGTGCTAATGTTTGATAAGGAATGGGAAAAGCAATGTGATCAAACATTTCATTGAGCTAAAAATTAATTTGATCACATTGTAAATCGATTTGATTGAGAATGTCAGTGATGGTTTATGAATCAGTATCCACTGAGGTCACCACTGACATACCTGGACGTAAGTTCTCTATGCCCTTTTGATTCGGATCAATGGCGATACGTACGGCAATGCGTTGCACTACTTTGGTAAAATTACCCGTCGCATTATCGGCTTTCAACACACTGAACTCTGAACCTGCAGCAGGTGAGATTTGCTCAACATGCCCCGTGAATTTTTGATGATTCATCGCATCCACAGTGAAGGTGGCTTTTTGTCCAATTTTCATATTGGCGATCTGAGTTTCTTTAAAATTTGCAATCACCCATGTTTGCTTTGGGATCAAATAAAGCAATTGGGTGCCTGCCGCAACATATTGACCCACACGAGGATTGACTTCGCCTAACTGACCATCCAATGGAGCTTCGATGGTACTGTAATCCTTTGTCGTATTGGCTTGGTCAAGCTGAGCTTGTGCACTATTCACCTGTGCTTTTAAACCCATTTGTGCAACTTGCGCTGTTTTCAATGCTTCTTGAGCCACTAAAATATTGGCTTCAGCTTGCTTGAGCAGTGCAAGATTGTTTTGTGCATCAGCCGCCGCTTTGTCTTGTTCTGATTTGGAAGCAGCACCACTATTGCCCAGTTGTTGATAACGTCTCAATTGTGCAATAGATAAATCATATTGTGCTTTAACTTGCTCCAGTTTTGCCTGAGCTGCGACAACATCGGCTTGGCGTTGTGCGATGGCTTGGGTTTGATTGGCGAGGCTATTCTGGGCCTGTTCGACCCCTGAAACGGCTTGGGTGACCTTCTGATCATAGGTTGTGGCATCAATATGCATCAGCACTTGACCTTGTTTCACCTGATCAAAATCTTTAACCAGTACATCTTTGATATAGCCATTGATTTGTGAGGACAAAATCGTGGTTTTGCCTTTGATATAGCTATTGTCGGTTTGTTCAATCGCGGTGTGAAAAGGACCAATTCGCCATGCCCATAAAATAATAATAATTCCCACCAATAAAACCCCTAACATCCACCATAGTGTTGAGCTTTTGGTTTTGATGAGTTTGCTCGCAGGTGGCGGAGGCGGCGGCATTTGTGCCACAGCATCTGGTGCTTTCGCTGGTGTAGCAGGCTCTTTTGACTCAGTAGTTTGGGTGAGCTCTTTTTCCGGTTTATCTTGTTCTTCAGGCATAATCTTTTCTCAATCAAACAATCAATTAGGTGAATTCGCTGGTTGTATATTTCTTCGTGCGATGTATTTGTCACGTATGTACTTAAATAAGCCCCATAACAGCAAAATAACGGCAAAGATGCCATTCAGTACAATGACGTCGTTATAGGCACGGACTTGAGCTTCACGCGTCACAACTTGATTTAAATTTTGCAATGCCTGCTTGTTTTGTAATGCAGGATCTGTGGTTGTTATCATGGCACTGTGCTGATAGCTCTGTAAACGTTGCGCAACAACTGGATCAGTGGGGTCTAAACTGCTATTGATTTCGACCTTGTAATCGTAGGTTTGACGTTGTTGATAGGTATTGAAGAATGATGATCCAACCAGACCACCAAAGTTTTGAGTGGCGGTGAATAGTACGATAAAGGTCACGACGTACTGCGGACCACGTTGTAAAGTACGTAGAAATCCCATCAACAATAATGGGCCAATAAATACACCACCCGCAAAACTGACTAAGAACTGACTTCGGTAGAAATTCGCAGGGCGAACATCACTGGTCAGGTGATAATCGAGTATGCATGCAATAAAAATCAAAATTTCGGCTAGGAACAGATTTAAGATCAAACGATCTTTATTAAAAGTAAGCGCGCTAAATACTGAGCCAGCGATGGTTCCGCAAAAGATAACCACATAGAGTGGAACAAACTGGTCAGGTCCCATCCCCATTGTTTTTAGAAAATTAACAGCAGCATAGCTTTGTTCGGACATGAGGAGTCTTAAAGCAAAGGCACTTACCACAAAACTCAGCAAATCACCTGTTGCGAGCCAACGCGTCATAATCAGTGGGTTACGTCGATAATGCTCATAGGTTAGACCTAAAACAATCAAGCAAAAACCAACGATCAAGGTATAAGCCAACCATGGGCTATTGAACCACCATAGAATTGGCCCTTGGGTGAGTACGATACATAAGCAAGCAAAGCCGGGGGCGAGCAAAGCAAAAGTGAAAAAATCTTGTTTTTCAAAAACGTCTAAGCGTAAGCTACGAGGAAGTTTTAACGCCACTACCATCGCAAAACAACAAATAGCTAAACCGAGTTCAAAGGTGTAAATCACATCCCATTGATTGGCACTGAGTAGGAATGGAGAAATAATCCAAGCTAAAGGCAAGCCTAATTGCTGAAACCCAAAGGCCAGATAAATTCCTTTCGCCATATCAGCCTTTCCAAAGGCTTGCATGGTGTAGTACATGCCCAGCGAACTTAACGGTGCTGCGGCTAAACCTGCAATAAACCGAACAAACAGTGCCATTTCATAAGTCTGCACGATGAGATGAAGAATCAGAACAGCAATAAAAGCCAATAATCCAATTTCTGAAAACAGGCGCAATCCATACTGTTGTCGCGCTTTGAATAAGATTAAGTTCGAGCTGACGTTTGCCATCACATAAGCGGCAGGTAGCCATGCTGTTTGAGAGGGGGTTAACGCATATTCACCTTGGAAAATTGGTAAATTAGCGATAATAAATCCATTACTCAAACTCGCAGCGATGCAGATAAATAAACCAATAATAAAATAAGCAAAGCGTTTCGGTGTGGGATGTGCAATAGCGGCAGGCGAGCCGGGTAGTGTTGGACGCTCATCAGCAGACCAATCAGGTGGAGTCTCAAGATAACGAGGTGTTTTATCCATTTTATGCCTCGAACTAAACTTTAATACCGTTTAATAATAATTGTATTGCTCGTTTAGCCAAACGAACCTGATCTGATGCGTTATGACCTTGAAATGAAGACCCTAAAATCGCCGCAATCATGGCAAAATCTTGTGTTGTTAGATCTGGGCGGCATAAATGATGTTGTATGGCTCGATCAATGAGTGGTTGTAATGCTTTATCACGCCGTGCATAAATGTTTAGCATGATTGGGTCTTGGCGATCAATGATACGCCAGTAATCAATCAGTACAATCAGATGAGGGAGCTGTTCAACATGACCTTCAATCAAGCGAATGAAACCATCATCAAATTCAAGTAAAGCTTGCGCTCTTTGTTCTAAACGAATGATGGCTTGTTCGAGTAGAGCGGCGATTAACGCTTGACGATCAGCAAAATTACGATAAAACGTTGCACGTCCAACACCAGCGTGATCAATAATCGCCTGTAAGGGCACGTGTACACCTTGCGTTCTGAAGATTTCCTCTGCGGCATTGAGTAACTCATCACGGTTATGAGCTGCTTGTTGCTGACGATTTAACATGATTTATATTCTAGGAATGTTTACATGATATTTAACGGACATTTTTGTCCGAAGTAAATTCAAGTCATTTTGATTTTTGTTTTAGTTCAGTAAAATAACCGATATGTTATGAAGAGTACTATCTTATTTAAGTGGTTTTCGTATAAAATTTTCTATGGAAAATTATACTAATTTTGAGGTTTATCTTGGAATCAATGTTGATTTTAGGCTCGATTACATTGGCATTGATGTTAGGTGCAATCAGTCCCGGTCCTACATTTATTTATGTAGCAAAAAACTCGATTTCGATTTCACGTAAACACGGATTATTTACTGCGTTTGGTACAGGTACAGGGGCAGCTTTGTTTGGTTTTCTAGCTGTTATGGGATTACAGGCGATATTACTTGCGGTGCCTTCAGCTTATTTGGCTTTGAAAATTTTTGGTGGTCTGTACTTACTTTGGCTCGCATACAAAATTATTAAACATGCGAAGGAGCCGATGGAATCAATGGAAAGTGCAGTTCAGACTATGAGTTATGCGCAAGCTTTTCGTTTAGGTCTCATCACACAATTAAGTAATCCTAAAATTGCGATTGTGCTTGCGAGTATTTTTACCGCGTTATTACCTAAAGAAATTCCGACCAATTTCTATGTGGTTTTACCAATGCTGTGTTTTTTTATTGATGCAGGTTGGTATTCACTTGTTGCTGTCGCACTGTCAGCAGAAGGTCCACGTAAAGTTTATTTAAAATCTAAAACTGTGTTTGATCGCATTGCGGGTGGGGTGATGACATTGCTTGGCTTGAAGTTGATCTTCGGTATGAAATGATATGAGAAAGCGACCAAATAGGTCGCTTTTTTATGGATGGTGATGGCGTTGTATTATTCAATCTTTGAAATGGGTTGGAATCCATTGATAACTTTTACCATCTGCTGAATAAATATGTCCAATCCCTGGAAATGGTAAATGTGGTGCTGCAATGGTTTGTCCATTCTTGGCAAAATTCGCAAATTGTTTTAAACGTGTCTGAACTGCTTTTTTCGGATCGATATCGTATTCAATTGCAGTTTGAGGTTTATCAAATTGCACGGTATGAGAATGAACAATATCACCAATAAACACGACACTTTGATCTTTGGTTTTTAGCTCATAACTATAGTGTCCCGGCGTATGTCCTGACGTGTTGATGACTTTAAAGCCTTGAATTTCATCACCGAGCTTAAATGTTTTAAAACGTTGTTTCGCTTGATAGGGCGCGATAGCTTCCTTAATCATTTCGACAGTGCTTAAGTAGTTGGCTTGTTTTTCTTTTGGTAGTTTTGCTGTTTGTTTTGGATCTAGCCAATATTTAGCCTCATCATTTGATACATAAACTGTGGCATTGGGGAAATTAGCTGTGCCTTTTTGGCTGATGCCACAAACATGATCTGGGTGCAAATGGGTAAGTAAAATCGTATCGACTTGTTCAGGTTTATATCCTGAAGCAACTAGATTTTTCAAAATAGAACCAAGATGTGCACCGAAGCAACTTTCAGCACCGCTATCTACTAAAATCAGTGATTTTTCTGTATTGACGAGGAAAGCATTGATTGAGGTTTGAATACCTTTGTCTTGATCAGCATAGTATTTCTTTAAGATTTCTTGGACTTGTTGTGGGGATATATCTTTAAACAGACTTGGCGACATAAAGTTAGTGCCATCCAATAATGCCGTAATCTGTACATCACCAACTTGATGTTGGTAAAAGCCAGAGACTTGTTTTTGTTGTTGGATCGGTGTTTGAGGAGAGCTGGCTGCAAATGCTGAGAAACTAAAGAAACTTGTGCTTATTAAAGCGGATATAAGAATTTTGTTCATTTATAGAAGTTCACAAATTTAGTTGATTTATCTACTTTTAACATGAATAACTAGAGATTTATATGGGCTATCTTGTTTCAAAATATATGAAAAAAATGCACTAGTAATAAAAGCTACAATGTTTTTAATGTATCTGTGATTTTTATTTGGCAAGAAGTTTTCAATAAGATAACAGGGCAGAAATTCTTAACCTCATATAAGTAGATTATTTGGATTTTATTTTTAGCCGTTATAATTGTTTAAATTAATATTACTCTGGAGAATAGAATTATCACTAATTACTTAAAGTTATGAATAAGATAAAAAATGATCATTTTTATTTTTAAATTGAGTTGATTATTTTAAAAAAGAAATCAATGAATTTAAGGATAAAAAATGAGTACTCAACATCAAGTAAATCAAAGTCAATATCACAATAAATCAAATGCTTATTTACATAGTTTAGTCCATGCCGAAGGGGCTGAATTTAAAAAAATGCAGCAACTTATCCAAAAATATGAGTTTAAAAAAATTCTGGATTTAGGCTGTGGAGGTGGACATGTTAGTTATCATATCGCGCCGTATGTAGAAGAAATTATTGCTTATGATTTAACTCCTTCAATGGTAGAACTTGTTACTACGCAAGCAAAAGTAAGGGGCTTTGAAAATATTTTCGGTCAGCAAGGAGCAGCAGAGTCATTACCTTTCTCAACACAACGTTTTGATTGTGTGATTACCCGTTATTCAGCACATCACTGGCAAAACGTAGCTCAGGCTATGAATGAAATCCATCGTGTATTAGAAAAAAACGGCAAAGTGATTATTGTGGATATCCTTGGGAATTCACATCCAGTCATTGATACATTTTTTCAAACCATCGAAAAGATTCGAGATCCTAGCCATGTTAGAAATTATAGTTTACAAGAATGGATGGATTTTGCTGAATTTTCTGGGTTTAGAGTAGACGTAATTGAAAAACAAACTTTAGACTTAGAATTTCAGAGTTGGGTAGAACGGATGAATACGCCTAAACATGCAGTTCAAACCATACGTGATTTGCAGAAAAAGGCATCGACTCAAACCCAGCAATATTACCAAGTTCAAGCAGATGGCTCTTTTACCAGTGAGGTGTTATGGATGGTTTTAACAAAATAATATGAGATAGTAAGGCTTCTGAAGAAGCCTTACATGCACAGCTAATTAAGAAACCTTATCACCAGCTTTAGCACCTGATTCAGGTGAAATCACCCAAACACCTTCGCCATTACCCGCTGCAAGTACCATACCGTTAGAAATACCAAAACGCATCTTACGTGGCGCAAGGTTCGCAACCATCACCACCAATTTGCCTTTTAAGTCTTCTGGCTGATAAAACTCACGAATGCCACTAAATACATTACGTTGTTCGGCTTCGCCAACATCCAAAGTCAATTGAAGAAGTTTATCCGAACCTTCGACAGTTGAAGCTTCTAAAACTTCAGCTACCCGCAGGTCAACTTTCATAAAATCTTCAATACCAATAATTTCGGCTTCACCGACTTTTGGCTCAGGCTTTTTCTCGGCTTTCTTGTCTTTTTTCTTTTCTACTTTTGGCACTTCTGCCGTAGCCGCTAAAGAATCTTTAGAAGAATCAACCATTGCAGCAACTGCTTTCGGGTCGACACGTTGCATTAACGGTTGGAATTGAGCAATTTCATGAGCAATTAAGATTTGCTTACGTGATTCGAAGTTAAAACTTTCAAGTTTTAAGAAAGCCTGAACTTGTGAAGCAAGTGTTGGCAATACAGGGGATAAGTAAACTGCAAGCTGACGGAAAAGGTTGATACCCACTGAGCATACATCGTGAACTTGTTGTTCTTGACCTTCTTGCTTTGCAAGTGCCCAAGGTTTTTTCTCATCAATGTATTGATTCGCACGATCTGCCAATGCCATGATTTCACGGATTGCAGCAGAGAATTCGCGTGCTTCGTATGCTTGTGCAATTGAATCGCCTGCATCAATAAAGCTTTGCACGAGTTCAGGCTCAGCACAGGTACTTGAAAGAGTATTATTGAAATTGGTATTAATGAATTTTGCACAACGGCTCGCAATATTCACCACTTTACCAACAAGATCCGAATTCACTTTTTGAACGAAGTCATCTAGGTTCAAATCAGAATCTTCAACTTTGTCTGAAAGTTTAGAAGCAAAGTAATAGCGTAAATATTCAGGATTTAAATGCTGTAAATAAGTTTCAGCTTTGATGAATGTACCGCGAGATTTCGACATCTTCTGACCATTCACAGTCAAGAAGCCATTGACGAATAAACCAGATGGCGTACGGTAGTTTGCGCCTTCAAGCATTGCAGGCCAGAACAGTGCATGGAAGTAAACGATGTCTTTACCAATGAAGTGATAGACTTCATTTTCTGAATCTTTTTTCCAGAAATCATCAAAACTTAAATCAGAGCGTTTGGTTTTGATGTAGTTTTCAAAACTCGACATATAGCCAATCGGTGCATCCACCCAAACATAGAAATATTTGTTTGGTGCATCTGGAATTTCAAAACCGAAATAAGGCGCATCACGCGAAATATCCCAATCCGATAAACCTGCTTCAAACCATTCATCTAGTTTGTTGGCAATCGAAACAGGTAAACGACCTTGATCACGTGTCCATTTCTGTAAATATTCTGAGAAATTTGGCAGTTTAAAGAAGTAGTGATCTGATGATTTTTCAACTGGTGTTGCACCGCTCAAGGTTGAGCGAGGATCAAGAAGTTCAGTTGCGTTATAGGTTGTGCCACAGACTTCACAGGCATCGCCGTATTGATCTTCCGATTTACATTTAGGGCATGTACCTTTAATGAAACGATCAGAGAGGAACATGCCTTTTTCTGGATCAAATAGCTGATTTACAGGACGAATCGCAATATTGCCTGCTTCACGGTTTTTAATATAAATTTCTTCTGAACGTGCTTTGTTTTCGTCACTATTGGTTGAATCATAGTGATCGAAATGTACACCAAAGCCATCAAAGTCACGGATATGTTCTTTTTGAACGTTGGCAATTTGTGCTTCTGGGCTAATGCCATTTGCTTCAGCACGCAGCATGATCGCTGTACCATGAGCATCATCCGCACAAACGTAAGTCACGTCATGACCCATTGCACGCATCGCACGAACCCAAATATCTGCTTGGATATAACCGAGTAAGTGACCCATATGGATAGGACCATTGGCATAAGGAAGGGCATTGGTGACTAAAATTTTACGCACGGATATTGTTCTCTCATTCGTATTTCAAGGTGGATGATTTTACATGACTTAACACCGACTTGCACAAGGGAATCGGTGAAATCTTTTTAGCCTAACGGGAATATTATTTTGAAACTTCATACAAGCTTCACTTTGACTTCAATCAAAGTACATCTGTTTGATCGAGAATAATCACAATATCAAAGAGAGGAAAACAAAAATGAGATCTTGGTCATTAGTTTGTTCATCAGTCTCAGCAAGTATAGTTTCTGTTTTTAGCTTCGTGATACCATTTTGTTTGTTCTTAAATTATCGACAGAATCATCTGATTCATGTGGTCAGTGATGGCATGGAAGTCATGATATATCTGACCCCAATCCTCATCGTTTTGGCTTTTATCTTTTATCTGATTGTTTTTGCAGTATTGAAATTACCAAAACAAATTTTTGATTTATTACAGTTTTTAAAAATAAGTTTTGTGATCTTAATTGCTTGGGCTTTACTGGTCTTAACGATTCTGTTCGAAGATCAAGTGAACCACATTGATTTCTCAACATTAAAGATCGGTATTTTGATGTATTTCATTATGCTGCCGATTTTGGCTTTGGGTTGTATGAGTGCGAACAGTTGTTATTTTGTGATGAATAAAGTAAATCAAAAGAAGAACATGATCCTATTTTGATTAAAAAAGTATGCATCCCAAAGGATTACATACTTTGCATCTGCTTAACGGTCACACTTTGCTTAGAATTCTTTCTTAAAGAGATGATTTTGCCTTTAGATAAGAAATGAATGTGATAGCTTTTTAAGCTATTGCTCTTTGGGTCAACCGTGATTTCAGCAAATAAAGGCGTTTGCCAAAGTTCATCACTACCTAAAGTACCTAACCAAGCTTGAGCTTTAATCGCAACAGTCAACTCATCTTTTATCTCTAAATCACTGATGCTCATCTCGCTACACCAATGCACGGTTGTTGGGAATTCTACTTTTGAAAATTTCCAACAAATCGAAAGTGCTAAGCTCGTTGCAATTCCAGCATAATCATTGCTTTCATTATGAATGACAGGAAGTAATTGTTCTGCCAAATCACGCTCAAAAGAATCAATCATGCTTTGGATTCTTCTTTTACTTGAAAGAATGTACCTTAAGCGCTTTTCTTGTGCTTGAAGTTCATGTTGAATTTCTAAAAGTTCGTTTTCATTCATATTTAAAGCTTTATAAATAAGGTTAAGATTTCGATAGTGCAAAAGTATATCTGATCTATTTTTTTATATTGTGAATAGTTTTTAATTGAAATTTAATGGGTCTAAAAATGATCGAAACAGCTCGACTACGTTTAAGACAGTGGCGAGCAGAGGACTATGTATCCTTTGCCACAATGAGCACCAATCCACAGGTTATGGAATATTTTCCAAAACTGCTGACGCGAGCAGAAAGTGATGCCTTGATCGATAGAATGAGGTCGATTATCGAGACTCAAGGCTGGGGCTTTTGGGCGGTTGAGTTAAAACACAACCAGCAATTTATTGGTTTTACTGGTTTACATGACCAACCTACCCAGTTTTCTTTTTCGCCGTTTGTGGAAATCGGATGGCGACTTGATCAAGCGTATTGGGGGCAAGGCTATGCACCAGAAGCTGCTCAAGCGGCATTAGCATTCGCTTTTGATCAGTTGAAATTAGACAAAGTTGTGTCATTTACCACATTAGGAAATGAAAAATCGCAAGCGGTCATGAGAAAGTTGAAAATGAGAAAAATCACAGAATTTCAACATCCAGCTTTGGAATCAGATCACCCTTTAAGCTGGCATGTCTTATATGAGATCTCTAAAAATGAATTTCTTGAAGTAAATTAAACGTTATTCATTTATATGATTTTTATATCCAAAAATTCATAAGGTTATCAATCAGAAATGATTTGAATCTTCCTGTATATCCTTTGTTTCAATTTGCTGCAATCGCTAAAAAATCAACATAAACGCGGTATAACTAAGGCTGATCCAAACAATTTATATTTACCTATAAGTGAGGAATTAAGATGACAAATGAAAAAATTGATGAGTTGAAAACTCAAGCAGCTGACTTAGGTAATGATTTAAAACACAAAGCAAAAGAAGCACAGTTACAAGGTGGAAAAGCGGTTGATGATTTAAAGCACTCAGCTGAGGAGCTTAAGTTGAAAGGTGAAAAAGCATTAGATGATCTTAAAAAAGATGCATCTGAACAGACTAGCGAAAGCAAAGAAGCAGCTTCTAATAAAGTAGATGAAATTAAAGCTAAACTTGAAGATACGCAACATAGTGTTCAAGACAAATTTGATCACTTAAAAGTAGAAGCAAGTCATAAGTTAGATGATGCGAAAGTAAAAGCGGCTGAATTGAAAGAGGAAGCTGCTGCAAAATTTGATGATCTCAAAGCTCAGGCAAGTAGCAAATTGGATGATTTAAAGAAAGCAGCTACGGATACTATAAATAAATTCAAAGGCTAGTTGGCTGATTAAACTTAAATAACCGACGCTCATATCCTGTGAAGAAATATGCTGTAAAAAATAAGCAATTGTCTTCTTTGATATGAGCGTCACTTCTTCGATCCTGCTAAACTAACCAAACTCAGTCCTCTGTTGATCTGTTTTTGGAGTAAACAAAATGTCGTGGCTTTCTTCCTTAAAATCTGTTTTTTCACCAGCACAAGAAGTGAAGGAAGACGAGATTCAAACAGTTCTACAAAACTATGTATTACCTTATTCAGAAAATGGCTTAAAAGATCGGATTAGCCAAGTGAATGTGCAAGGTCGTATTTTGCAACTGACAATTAATACTTTTCCTGAAGAGAAAGAGCATTTACAACAAATCCATGATGAACTTGCTGAAGCCTTAGAAAAATGTGGCATTCAAGAGTTAAATCTACATGTCGTTCAACAAAAACATGCTGCACATGGCGAAGCAGGTCATAGTTGTTCCTCTAAGCCTAAAGCGGAAAATACAAAGTTACCTCCTGTGATGGATGCGTCCGCAAAAGCTGAAACTGACCCAAATAACCCGCCTATTCAAAAAGCAGCACCACAACAACGTGACATTGCAGCTCATCCACGCATTCAAAATGTTATTTTGGTGTCATCGGGTAAAGGTGGTGTAGGTAAATCAACCACGACAGTGAATCTTGCACTTGCACTACAAAAAATGGGCTTAAAAGTTGGCGTTCTCGATGCCGATATCTATGGCCCAAGTATTCCAACGATGCTTGGAAATGCGGGTCAAACACCACAAATTGAAAATGAACACTTTGTTCCTTTAGATGCCTATGGCATGGCGGTGATTTCGATCGGTCATCTCATTGGGGCGCATAATACGCCTGTGGCTTGGCGTGGACCAAAGGCAACAGGGGCATTGATGCAATTATTTAATCAAACGCTTTGGCCAGATTTAGATGTGCTGGTGATTGATATGCCACCGGGAACAGGTGACATCCAATTGACATTGGCACAGCGTATACCTGTGACAGGTGCAGTGATTGTAACAACACCTCAGAACGTTGCACTTATGGATGCGGTGAAAGGGATTGAATTGTTTAATCGCGTCAACATTCCAGTGCTCGGTGTGATTGAAAATATGTCGACACATATTTGTTCAAATTGTGGTTTTGAAGAACAAATTTTTGGGATCGGTGGTGGTGATCAGATTTCTGAGCAATACCAAATTCCATTACTCGGGCGTTTACCTTTGGATGCTAAGATTCGTGAACATGCGGATCAAGGTAAACCAAGCGTAATTGCGCAAGATGCCGCGGCTGAAAGTTTTATGAGTATTGCGCAAGCATTGCTTGAGCAAATGGAAAAATTACCAAAGCATCAAAAAGATGACAAACGTATTTTCTAAATAAACCGATTTCCAAGCTTAACGCTTCAAAAAACCAACATCATGATGTTGGTTTTTTTTATGTGCTGAGCAAAATGATTTTCTGATTGATAAGAATTAAAAAAATATACCATTTAGTAAAAAATTGGCATATGGATTGCTTGTTTTCTCTTTTCGATTGAGAGTAGATGGATGATGCATTTTAAACGGTTTATGGGGATTGCCAGTGTCTGTACCGCTTTGTTTCTAAGTGCTTGTAATGGAGATGGTGATTCGAATTCTCAGCAAGCACAAAAAAAGCCCCAATTACAGCCTATCGTGATACAAGGTGCATTGCCGATTGAATCCGAAAGAATGGCTTCAAAGTTAGACAGTGTTACAGTCGAAACGATAGGAGGTTGGACATTTTGGAAGGGGAGCTATAAGGGTTATCCCATGATTATCTCGAAGACTCGAATGGGTATGAGTAATTCGGCTGCAGCAACGGCCATTGCCATTCAACACTATCAACCCATTGCGATTATTAATCAGGGTACTTCGGGTGGACATGATCCTGATTTACATGTATTTGATATTGTTCTTGGAAAATATACGACTAATATTGGTGCATTCAAAACACCTTATCAACGTATAAATGGCGGTTCAAATTCACTGACATGGGATGAAGCATTTGATGTACTTCCTGATGATGAATCTGATCCTGAACCGATTGCCATACGTAAGTTTGAAGGGGATCCAGCCTTACTGGTTGCAGCTTATAAAGCCAAAGCAAACTATAGCAAAGGGCAAGTTGTAGAAGGTACGATTGGTTCGGCTGATGTTTGGAATAATGAATTAGATAGAATTAATTTCTTGCATAGCACATATGGTACTTCTGTTGAGGAAATGGAAGCAGCATCGGTTGCGCAAATTGCATATCAATTTAAAGTGCCATTTCTGGGTATTCGAGTTTTATCCAATAATATTACCAATAATGGTGCTTATAATCCGGCTACAGGTGAGGCATGCCAGGATTATGTATTAGATGTTGCGGAACACTATATGAAGGCAAAAACTAATAGACATTAATACAGCAAAAAGCTGTCTCATCACATGTTGAGACAGCTTTTTAGATTTTATTCACAGCCGCGTAATGGTAGTGCTAGTGAGCTGATTGAGGTGGTGTAGAACCCGTTTCTTTTTTCGCTTGTGCGATATTCATGGCAACACAAACTCCCACAATAACAACACCAACGAGATCAGTCGTTGATTCAGGCACAATCATCATCAATGCTCCAATACCTAAGACCAATCGCCATAGCCAGTTCATCCTGGTTTTGAAATAGCCCTCTACAGCTGCTCCTAAGGCGAGGATACCAATAATCGATGTCGTCGCGATGCTGACAATGCTCCATATCGAAGGTAGCGCAAATTCACGAGCATTAATGGCCACATTGGTGGTATCGATCATCAACATGGCTGGGTTATAAACAAACAGGAACGGCACAATAAAGCCAGCTAAGGATAATTTAAGTGCTTGAAACCCTGTTTTCATCGGATCTCCACCTGAAATACCAGCCCCAGCAAAAGCAGCCAACGCAACAGGAGGGGTGATATTGGCGAATAGACCGAAATAGAATACAAACATATGTGCAACAAGAATTGGCACATCAAAATGAGCAAGCGCAGGGGCCGCCATTGTCGCCGTGATGATATAGGCAGGAATAGATGGAAGCCCCATGCCTAAAATCATTGACGCCACCATGGTAAATAACAGCGTAAGGAATAGATTTCCAGCGCCAACACTCATGATATAAGAGGTCATCACCGAACCGAAACTGGTCAAACTGACCACACCGATGATCAATCCGACAACAGCACAGGCCGCCATGACCGATAAAGATTGCTTAGCGCCATCCGCCAACGCTTCAAGAATTTGTTTAATTCCCATGCGTGTGGTTTTACGTAGATTGGCCACAACGATGGTTAAAAGAATAGTGTAGACCGCTGCATAACTGACAGGCATGGACTGGAATAAGAAAAACACCAAAGCCACAATTGGAATGAGCAAGTGACCACGCTCTTTCAATACTTCTTTGACACGAGGCAAATCTGATTTAGGTAAGCCTTTGAGATTGTCACGGCCTGCACGAAAATGGACTTGTGAAATGACACCAAGGTAATACAACAGTGCGGGTAATATGGCAGCGAGGGCAATCGTACCATAACTGACTCCCGTTGTTTCTGCCATGATAAAAGCACTCGCCCCCATGATAGGAGGAAGAATCTGCCCACCAACCGAAGCACTGGCTTCCACTGCACCTGCGAAATTTTTGTTATAACCAATCTTTTTCATCAATGGAATGGTAAATGAACCTGTTCCCACCACATTGGCGACAGCAGTACCATTAATACTTCCCATAAAACCACTAGAAATCACAGCAACTTTTGCTGGACCACCTTGTTTATGTCCAGCTAAAGCCATCGCGAGATCATTAAATAATTTACCCATACCTGACTTGGCCAAAAACGCACCAAATAAAATAAACAGAAAGATAAAGGTCACTGAAGCGCCAATCGCAGAAGAATAGAGTCCTTCTGTTTTTAAATACATTTGCCCGAAAATATCACTGACACTATAAGGTCGGGTAAGTAGACGGTCTGGCATCCAACTAAAATGGCTGACAAAAGGGTAGGCAAGAAAAATCAGTCCAAGAATAGGCAACATCCAACCCATGACTCTTCGTGCTGCCTCAATAACTAATACCACCGTCATAATGGCAAACACGACATCTAGGGTATTTGGAATCCCACCTCGAGAGGTCATGATGTTTTGATACTCAATCCATAAATAACCAAATGAGGCAAAGGAGGCTAGCATTAAGACCCAGTCAAACCACGATATATGCTGTCTATCACTACTTTGTCGTGCTGGATACAATAGAAAAATAAGTGCTATACCTATCGACACGTGTGCTGAACGTTGGATCAGTTCAGGTAATGGGTTATAGGTAATAAATAAATGAAAAAGAGAATAAAAAATGGCCAATATCGTAATAAATAGACCAATAGACTTCTGTTTAGGGTTTCGTGTCACAGACTCTTTATCAAATTGTTCTAATAGTTGTTTTTGTTTTTCTAGATCTGTTTGTTCTGGTGTGACTGTATCATTGGGTGTATTCATAAACATTCTCCTAACCACCAGATCTTCCATAATGGTGTATAACTGTTCTTAAACTGCACGAGGCTATAATCGGGGAGTTCATTAGCGATCGACCAGCTTTTGTTTCCAAACAAAATACGTCCTTGCATATTTCGTGAAACGGTCCAGTTAATCTCAGCAATTTTTTGCTTTACCGACATTCGAATAATGCCGTCCTTTTGAAAAATAATCGGATAATCGCTTGGAGTTCCTGCACCAAATGCGATCAGATCTGTATAGACGAGCTGGAAACCCTTTTTCTCACGATGATAATTTTCTAGCCATAATGTTTTTTCAACTGAATGTCGCCATTGCAAATTAAAATCCGTTTCACGAATAACACAATCATGTTTTGGAGTGGTGACATGTGTGCTTGCAATGGGACACGCTATAACGACTCCCAATACGATTAGTCCACTGAAAAGTGCAGCCGAGGCTGCACTTAAAGACTTCATTTCGTTGCTGCAATTTCATCGTAATATTTTTTCGCTCCTGGGTGTAGTTGAGCAACTAAACCTTGTTGAGCACCTTGCAAGCTAATGTCTTTCGCGGCTTGATGACTGTTCGACAAACTGTTGAGATTTTCAAAGAATGTTTTAGTTAACTTGTATACATCATCTTCGGGTAGGTCAGAACGTACCACCAGAGCATTCATGATGGCTGCGGTAGGGATATCTTCTGCATTGTCATAAGTGCCTTTCGGAATGATCATTGGCAAAAAATAAGCCTGATCTTTAGCAATTTGTTTTACTTTTTCTGGATCAATACTGACAAGCTGTAAATCGTATCCACGTTGTAGTTCCATAAGTGAAGAGTTTGGAATACCACTGGTGAGGAAGGCCGCATCTAATTTTCCGCCTTTAAGTGCATCTGCCGCTTCGGCATATCCTAAATAATCTACTTTAACGTCTTTATAGCTAATACCAAAACCTTTTAGTAAACTACGAGCATTCACTTCAACGCCAGAATTTTGAGCACCCACTGCGATACGTTTACCTTTCAAATCTTCAATGGTTTTAATTCCAGATTTTTTTGAAGTCACAATTTGCACATAGTTCGGGTAGAGTGCTGCAATTTGCTGAACATTGGTGATTTTATCCTTAAAGCTTCCTTGTCCATTGATTGCTTCAGTTAGGCTGTCGCTCATCACGAATGCCATTTCAACCTTGTTTTGTTTCATTAGATTTAGATTTTCAACAGAAGCCCCTGTGGTCTGGGTTTTGGAGTTAACCCCATAAGTTTTATGATAAATTTCAGCTAAATTTGTTGCAATCACGTTATATGGACCAGATGCCCCACCTGTAGCAATATTGACGAATTTTGTTTGAAGGGCATTGGCATCAACTGCTGCACTACTCTTTTCTTGAGCTGTATTTTTGTTGCCAGTATTGTCAGAGCAAGCTGATATACCCGTTATTGCTAAGCTCAATAAAATGAATTGGGGCCATTTTTTCATTACTCTCTCCTGTTTGTGTGCAAACCATAAATCCATCATTTGGTTGCTTTATTTAGTCTCAAGTTCATCTTTAACGCGATCAAATATGTTCTACTCTTACCGTATTATTATGGGGATGGCAACCTTTTTTGATGCTTCTTATACTAAAGAATTTATCCTTTTTTATGACGAGATTTCCATTTCTTGATCACCATCCAACGCCAGACAAGATGTGTAACGACGTAAAGTAGCAGCGCACACAGCAGCGCCTCAACAAACAGGCCAGACAAAAGTATTTTTGCTAAATGAAAATCAATATGACCATGACCAAAATTCCTTAACCAATTGATCATTTGATGTAAAACACCAAGTAACATCTCATTATTAATCATTTTGACATGATACATCTGAGTGCCAAACCAAAAACCTAAATATAAAATGGGCACAACCGTCAATGGATTTGTAAGCCAAGCCATGCACAAGCCAATTGGCAAATTCACTTCAAAATATAAAATACTCAAAATGATAAACAGGCTATGAAAAGGCACGGGTAAGATGCCCCAAAACGTACCAATAAAGATCGCTTTAGCAATAGTGTGGCGGTTCACATACCACAGTAAGGGGTTTAAGGTATGTGGACCAAAAACTTTCATCAACTTGAGCTTGGCGATTTTTTCCGAAGAGGGGAGCCATTTCTGAAAGAATAGCTTAGGCATAAAATGGGAAATGTATCAAAGTAATAGAGCAGTACTCTTAAAACTAACAAGCTTTGCTTAGTTCAAACTTAAAATCTGATTATTTTTCAATACTGATCAGTTATTCAGCATTTAACTTTTTATAAAATTCCATCGTTTCTTACTTGGTTGGTTATATCGATTGGGGTGTTGTTTTCATTAATGTCATTTTACGTTAAAGTAGCTGCCAATCATCAACTTCGTTTTTGGATAGAAAGACATGGCAATAAAATCTGATCGTTGGATTCGTGAAATGAGCGAAAAACACGGCATGATTGAACCTTATGCAGAAAATCAAGTCCGTTTCGATGAAAATGGAGAAAAGTTGATTTCTTATGGGGTCTCAAGCTATGGCTATGATGTTCGTTGTGCGCGTGAGTTTAAAGTCTTTACCAATGTGCATTCTGTCATTGTTGATCCTAAGAATTTTGATGAGAAAAGCTTTATTGATATCGAATCCGATGTTTGTATCATTCCACCCAATTCATTTGCACTTGCACGTACCATCGAGTATTTCCGTATCCCGCGCAATGTACTGACCGTGTGTTTAGGAAAATCGACCTACGCACGCTGCGGTATTATCGTAAACGTAACCCCTTTGGAACCAGAGTGGGAAGGTCACGTTACACTTGAGTTCTCGAACACCACAAACTTACCTGCACGTATTTATGCGGGTGAAGGTGTAGCTCAGATGTTGTTTTTTGAAAGTGATGAGGTCTGTGAAACTTCATATAAAGATCGTGGTGGCAAATACCAAGGTCAAACAGGTGTGACGTTGCCGAAGACTTAATTATCCTAATTAAAATTTGCGACAAGGCCTATTGATAAAAGGTCTTGTTGCAAATTTGATTCTAATAAAGGTAATTACATAATAACCAAATACAAAATAAAAATGATGTGTTTTATCATCGGTTCGCTTATCGGAAAAATGTAACATTTGACCACTTTCTTTTGCTTTTGTGTAAATATTCGGCATAATAAAAAATGAGAATGCCTAGGCGGAAAAGCCTGCAAAGTATGAGTGTGGCTCGGAAGCTAACTGGTCTTGATAGATTTGGTCGCTCAAAATGATGTAAGAAAAATAACGATGATGCGGAGCATCAAGGGATAGGAAGGTCAAAATGACTAGATTAACTTCTACGGTGGTTTTTAAACGAACTGTTTTAGCGAGTTTGATTGGTTTATGCATCAGTCAGACTGTTTTTGCAATGCAGGAAATTTCCGATGAAGGACTTAGTCAAACCACGGGTGAAGGGATCGCACTTTTGCCAGAAAATTTTTCTTTCCGTTTTAATGGTGCAGATAATGCGAATGGGGGCGCAGGAACATACGGCGCTGGTTCAATTCGTTTAATTCCAGTGGGACCGTTAAGCGCAACTGCAACTGCAAAAGGCTATAAAAAAGCAGATGCTTGGCTGTACGGTTTGTCACTTTCGCAATCAAATAAAAATGTAGGTGCTGCAATCAATGGCAGTGATTGGGGGACATTATATGGACGCCCGATTGATACATGGGGCACAGCAGATAACCCATGGTTGTTTAAAACCTTGAATGATGAAAACGTACCAAACTTTGTTGGAAATATTGAAAATGTCACTTATTTAACTTTAGAGGCACCATTACGCCACACCACGCTACCTGCTTCGGGCAGTGCGGAATCTTCTGCGTACAATCTAAAACTTGGCTTATGGACGGACATTTTTCAGCGTGATGCAGCAATCGCTGAAAATGGTTTAAATGGATTAAGTAATCGTTTGCGTCTCGCTGCGGTATGGGATGGGTTTAGTATCAATGGTTCAAACCTTAAGGTATTCCAAACACTTGAAGGCGTGACATCAGCGATGGGTGGAACCTATGATGCACAATTAAAAATTAATAATGTGCTGACAACCAAGACGTTTAACTATGGTTTAAATACTAATTATAATAAAACCTTTGGTGTGGCTGGATTGGTGCGCTTGAATAGTGGTGCGACTGATACCAAACGTGGCACGGTGAGTAATCAAACCGTTACGCGAGAAATTGTACAGGTGAATTATAACCCTACGACGAATACCTTTTCTGAAGGTGCTGTATTGGCAACAGGTACAACCATCACCCCTACCCAAGCGAATGCGACAAACGATGCCGCGGGTACGGGTAAAAATGGTCTGATAACTTCCTATGATCCACCAACCAATGCTACTGTATCTGGGAGTTTTCCTAGTGGTGGGATGTGTACCACTCCTAAGACGAATACTTCTGGTGGGTCAGTGCAAGCCGGACAATGTTTAAACCAAAATGGTTTTACCACGCGTCGCTTAAGAGCGAAAGGTGCGAATAACTGGACAGCACCAACAGCAACCAGTGTATTCAGGATTAGCACTCAGGAGTTAGTCGGTGCTGCATCTGATACAAGTACGCCTGCACTAGGTGGCGTGGTGCCAAACTTCCAACCTAACTCAAATGCAGATGGGCTTTTCCTCTATGATGTCAATATCAACTTGGTGTTAGGGAATTTATACCAACCCTTGATGTTGAGTACGGATGGCAACAACTTCTCTATCGAGTTGGCACGTATCCCAAATGTACAAGAGGTTTACCGTCGTATTTATACGCGTTATGAGCATATTGATCCTGCGGCAAGTGTTGACTCAGGTGTGAGCTATTTGGGTTCAACCTGTAATATCTATAAATGTGGTAGCTCTACTATTGCTGGTTATCAGGGCAGTAATGCCACGCATAGTAGCATTACTATTGGTTCTACCGAATACGATCCTGTTACCAATCAGTTAACCGCACACAAAGGTATTGGTGCCTATGGCGTATCGATCGGTGAATTGAAATCTGGCACCGGATTACAAAGTTCTGTGCAAGAGGATTTTACTCAGGTTTGGAAACGGACGCGTGAACGAGAGTGTGGTTGGTTGGGGTGTACTAACAATTGGACAAATTGGCAAGATAATTGGAGTAAGGTTGATCCCAAAGCACCACTAACTGGGCAGGCGCATCCTTCATTAAATCGTCCTGATCCTTATGAAACCACTTGGCGTCAAAACACCAATAATCAAATATTAGGGATACAAACTACGACACCATCGGATATCGCAGGACGAATTAATAGTATGCAGCCAACAGGTGCAACGGTCAGTAATAATTTTGGTTCTGCTGTGATTGATGGTTTACTTATTCAACATCTTAAGTTCACAACTACGGGCTTATAAGGATATAAGACGATGAAGTTCAATAAAAAGTATCGTTTTCATCGTATCACGATGAATATCTTACAAGGATGTGGTCTAGTCTTGCTATCAACTACGTTGTCTGCGATGGAAAGCTTGGATGATTCCAGTTTGCAGCAGGTTACTGGGCAGGCAGGCGCAGATTTATCGTTAAAATTTAGTTTAAACCATGATAACAATGCCAATTTTCTATGTGCTGATCTGCTGTATTGTCGTTTAGCATTATCGTTGAATAACCGTTACCACGATGGAACTCAAGATACCTATGATGCGCAGGGCAATCGGATTCCTTCAGCGACAGGGCGTAAACAGTGGTTGGTGATGAAAGGTATCCAAGGTACTGTCAATATTCAAGAGCTTAAGTTGGATGGTGAAGATGTTGTCTATAATGGCGCACCACACGCGGCGATCAAGTTAGGCTTCAACCCAGCAAAACCAATTGAGTTTAGAAATGTTGGATTCCAGTCACTATCGATCGAAACGGATACTTGTACCGAAAGTGATGCCAATTGTTCTACAGGCTCAAGTAATTTGCCTGGTTATTTGACCCCTGCCACACCTTATGGTGGCAGTGGTTTTGACGCCAATAAAGAACGAGGTTTTATTGGTGTGAATATGAATGGAAATTTGTCATTGACTGGAGATGTTAAAATCTTCTCTTGTGGTGCTGGTCATCCACGTTGTTAAAATAAAAAGGAAAATGGTTATGAAAAGGATTGCAACGACACAACGCCATTTTGTTTTAACGGCATTGGCCAGTAGTATTTTGTGTTTGACACAAACAGTGTATGCATTACAGGAATTACAAGATCGCGATTTGCGTATGGTCAATGGTCAAGATGGCATTTCTTTACAAGTCGAATATGATGAGGTCAAAATTGATCAGCTTTATTGGCAAGATCAAGCGGGTACTTCAAGTAATGTTGAACAATCTCTGAGAGCTGTTGCTAACGGTGTAAGAGTACGTAAGAACATGGCTTATGATGCAGGTTCAGGTGCTGGAAATTATAATTTAGGAACACATTATAAAATCAATACAGGTTCAAATGGCACTAAAACAGGACTTGATCTGCACATAGAGTCACAGCCATCTACGATCTCAATCGATAATTTTCAAATTTGCGCGCAGACCCCAAGTGTAGATTGTAATGCGGGCATTGGTAATTTCGCAATTCAAACCGGTTCACCGCAAGTAATTGCACTCAGTACCCGAGATGGTTTGTTTAATTCAAACTCTCAATCAACTTTACAGTTGGGTTTACAAAATATCAATCTGTACACAGGATTAGGAACTGGAACAGCAAACCAATTCAATCAACTTATTCTGAAAAATTTCAATTTCAATTTTTTAGGTAAAGGTGCCATGTATGTCGACGCAACCAAAGGCTTAATATTACAAACCAACTTAGGTGTAGCCACTGCCAGTAAGCTGAATAGTCCTGATACGACCTATGGTTATGTAGACTTTGCGCGGGTGACCGATCCGAACCAGTTGGGCGCTGAGACAGGAACTTATGCGGGTACTAGTGCAGGTCTAAATATTGAGTTGATGACTAAAAGTAATGCTGTACTTGATCCGAATATGCCGAACTATAATTTAGATAATAGTAAAGGCTTAATTCGTGTGGGCATGAGTGGCCGTATGGTTAACGGGGCACTGCAACTACGCGGTACCAGTGCCAATGGGATCGCTGCGCCAGTGGATAACAATAATACTAATACCCATACATTAAATAATGTATTGGGCTTCGCCAGTGATGCGAATACCACAGCGAATGGTGCCGATGGAACAGTCATTGGGTCAAGTGGTTTAGCGTTGCGTTTGAGAGGGGAGTTTACTCAAAAAGGCGATGCTATGTTAGCTGGTGATGACAGTAAGGCAACCACCCTAGAAATTGGTGGTGCGGGCAGTAATACCTTCGGTTTTGAGTTTGGTGATCTAAGTCCTTTGGTTGTTAATTCAAATCAACGTGCTTATTTTGATAGTGGAAATGTGTATGTCAATCTAGCCAATACACGTACTTTGATAATGCCAGAGAATTCGGTTTTACGTAATGCACGTTTTGGCGGAACCAATACAGGCACACTGACAACATCAGCTGATTATCTTCAACAAATTCATAATCAAGCGGTCAACCCATATAGTCTAGTGGTCGCAGTACGTGGTGCAGACTTCCAAGCGGTATCAAGACGTGGACGTTTTACTTCGAGCAGTGGTGTTTCAGCGACAAATAAAATCGAAGCGGATGCGGGGCTGGACAATAAATGGGGATTGGGACTGCCTTTTTATAACGTCAATGCAAACATAGCGACCTATGCAACCAATTATACTGGGGAAGTATTTAATCTAAATAACAGTAATAATATAGTCTCACGTTCAGCGGTGACTAATTCACAGCGTTTAGGTTTAGCTGTGGGATTGAGTACTGAAGGACGTAATAGTGATGGTAGTAAAACAACCTCGATATTAATTGTGGATGGCGATAAAAACTATTATATGGGCTTACGTAACATTGACATGTTACTTCGCGGTTACGGCAGCATGGGCTTTGAAAATGGCAATGTAAATGTCGAACTCAAAGATTTACTTATGGTGATGGCGGCTGAAATTGCTGCTGGATATTTACCAACTTATAATGATCCAAATAGTGGTAGCCCAGTCATCATGAACGCTTTTAATACCAAAAATGATGTATTGCTAGGATTAAAATTGAAATTTTTAGGAGATATGAATTTTAGTTTGATCCCGAACAATGAAATTACAGCCAATAATGGCAATCGTTTGTCTATTGTTGGACGTTATCGTTTAAAAGATGGTTCATTACAACTTAGCGACCCGATTGATGAAGCCAGTATTGGTTTTGACAAAATGTCTGGTTTAGTACAGTTCAATAACGCGATTGTGATCAATAAAGACAATGTTGGTTTTAATTTAGGTTTTGATTTTAACCCAGACCGAAATCCGAATGATGTATTCCGTGTACAAGATATTAACTTCTATCCAAGAGTTGATGCGGTGAATAACAAAGCACAAAGACTTGGTGAAATGGTCATGACAGGCGGGCAAATCCGTTCTGAACTTACCTTAAGACCACGTAATTAATTGAGTAGCAGAGGAAGAGAATGATGAAAAAAGGAATTAAAAAATCAATATTGACTTCTTGCCTACTCATGTCAGTGGTTTCAACCCATACATGGGCGAGTGAAAGTCTCGTGGAAATGACCGATACAGAGTTATCTGCTATACAAGGGCAAGCACTTTTATCTTTAGGTTTTACTGCACCTAATACTGCGAATCCGCTACAGAACTATGGTTATTATAAACTTGGACTTGAGGCAAAGATGGAATTAAATGCCAATATTCGTGCTTTGCAACTCGGCTGTGGTGGACGAAATGGCCCAGATGGCTGCGATATTGATATGGAAAATGTCTCTCTGAGTGGGCCACCAGATGGCAAGTTAGCTGATGGCACCCCGACATGGTCCAAAGGTCGTGCCAATACCAGTGCGGTACTGACCAACCCCTTTGTTGAGTTTGCCATCAAAAATCCAAATAGTGCCTCTACTCGTGAGATTGCTGGTTTTCGGCTCAGTGCTGAAGAAATCTTAGGTTATCTCACTGCGGGTACCCGTAATGATATTGATGGTAATGGTCTATCAACCGGCGGTGGAATCAATACCTTTAGTGGTTTTATTAAAGTTGGTGAAACCCCAGTCAATGCATTTACTCAGGATGCAATGTTTGGTACAACACCAGAAGACATAATTTATGCGAAAATCAGGGCACTTGGATTGGATCGAGTTGCATTTACAAACTCAAATAAGATGACATCAGGATCTGGAAGCTATGAAAATCCTGCTGGGGCAAATGGTTCTGAGAATCTATACCATTATAATGGTAATCCAATTTGGGGCATTAACGTGCCACGACAAGAGGTACAATTCAATTTTCCTGAAACCATAGTCACAGGAAGTCGGATGAAACAACTGAATTTGGTGGTAAAAGATGTACCAATCCCAACCATCGCTATTGGTGCAGATAACGGTGGTATTGCTATGACTTTAGATCAATCAATTCTAGGCTTGGTTGATGAAGCAACCTTTTTTATGGGTGCAAAAGGAACAACAGGTGCAGGTTGTGCTGCAGTGATCAATAAAACCAATTGTTCGTATATTACCAATCTCAAGGCCAATGTGCAGGTCAAACAGAACTTTAACTTAATTCATAACTTACCAATTAGTAGCGGTGGTTATCTTGCATTGCAAAATACTGCGCTACAATGGCCTGGGGTGGATGCTGCTGATATTGCTCAGCCAGGCTGGTGGCTATCATTTAAAGATCCATTAGATTTTGGTGCTTTAAATCCAACCACAGGCATCCCAATGCAAGATGTGCTTCCTCAAATAGCTACATTTATTACAGATTATTTATCAAATAATCGGATTGATCTTAGTCTTGGGGAGGCGTTTGGTGCTTTATTTGGTACTCCTATTTATAAAGGGATTGGTGATGTTCGTTTAGCAGATGATGCACGTGCGGTTATGGTTTTGGAAAACCTGCTTTTAGATGGCCATCAGAAACCTGTTGCGAACTGTTTTGGTGGTTTGAAGTTCTGTTAAATTTTGGTGGGTTAATAAAAGGTGGCTATTGGCCACCTTTGTTTTGTGTGGGAATTTAAATGCTCAACTTACGTGGTCAACAACGAGTTTGTATTGTCGGTGGGGGAACAGCGGGATGGTTCGCTGCTTTACATCTTCGTCAACTATTTAGTCCTAGCGTTGAAATCTTACTTATTTCTGCTCCTGAAGTTCCGATTGTAGGGGTTGGAGAAGGTGGGATTTTAAATCTTATGGAAGCATTGCATCGGTTAAAAATTCCCTTTGGGGAGTTCATGCAAGAAACTGAGGCAGTGCATAAGTTGGGTTTTGTCTATGAGGGTTGGAGAGATCATCAGCTCAACCCCAAAGACTGTTTTTATCATATGTTTCCTGTCAAAAATGAAGAGATATTCTGGGATGAACAGGGGTATTTTCCTACGCTTTCAGCGCTATTGAATCATGATATTCCGATTTCTTATGTAGCAGATTCTATTCAATTAAGAGAAAATAATATTTCGCAAGATACGCTTACGCAAATGTTGGTTAGCGATAAAAGCCATAATTTTGCGAGTTCTTTTCATTTCGATACTTATAAAGTTGGACAATATTTAAGAAGAATCGCATTGCAACGTGGCGTGATTCATCAAGAAGGTATGTTTAAGGAGATCATTCGAGAAACCGAAACAGGTTTAGTCTCAACTATTTTAGTGGATGATCAATCTATACATGTTGATTTTGTTGTTGATGCAACAGGTTTTTCGAGGAAAGTTCTAGGTGAAAAACTCAATGTATCTTGGCAATCTTTTCAGAATTATTTACCAGTCAATACGGCGATTCCTTTCCATTTAAAACATTCACAAAAGAATCCTGATCTTGTGACACGTTCAACAGCTATGAATGCTGGATGGGTATGGCAAATTCCCTTGCAACAACGCGTTGGTGCAGGATATGTATTTGATCGAAATTTTATAACATCTGAGCAGGCAGTTGAGGAAGTTGAGCAATGGCTAGGACATGAAATTGATCCGATTCGTACGATTTCATTTGAAGCTGGGTGTTATGAGGAAGTGTGGAAGGGCAATGTGTTGGCGATTGGTTTGGCATCAGGATTTGTTGAACCACTCGAAGCGACCTCAATCGGACAAATGCTATATCAATTAGGTTTGTTTTGTGCAGTTGTACAAGAGTGCCATGGTGTTGTTCCACAACATAGCATAGATAAATTTAATCAAGAAAATTTACAAGGCTGGCATGGGATACGTGATTTCATTCGAATGCATTATGACACGCCTAGAACTGATTCAGCGTTTTGGAAAGCGATGCAACATAGACCGATGTCTGCAACATATACAGAGTTAAAACAGTGTTGGAGATCTCGGACACCACGAGAACTGGACTTGTCCTGCTATGAAATGGGAGGTGTGTTACAGTTTGGTGTGTATAGTTGGCTGGCAATTGGTCAGGCATTAGGCGTTGTGAAAGCTGAGGCGAGTGCAGCGGAACTTTATGCTTTGGCCCCTGAGAAAAAGCAAAAAGTAGCACAATATCTTTCTGCTATAAAGCAAAGGTATAATATTTAAAGATTTTATGAAATATTTTTAAAATGTGAGTAGATATTAATATGGTTTGAGTGTTTATCTGATTTATTGTGTTTCACATTGTGGTTTCTCTAGATTATGCTAAGCTAGAGTACATATTTTAAACATTTGTCTATGGATGAGGGCAATGAATAAAAACAAAAAGCTAGGATGTTTTTCATTGTTATTGTTAAGTCCTTTAACGATGGCAATGCAACCCATGGATGATCAAAGCCTTTCAGCCACGACAGGACAAGATGGTTTGACGATCGGTGTACAGTCAAATATTCAGTTCAATCAGTTGGCAATTATTGATAATGATGGTTTAGCTACAGACTATACCAATCGAGCAGGTTTGGTCGTTGCTGGTGTTGCAGGACAAACGACAGATACATCCGTAAAAGTAGTCGGTTTAAATAGTGGTGCTGAAACGACACTTGGTTTTACTGCCACGATAGATACAGATGCTGGCACAGGTGGCGCATTTGCAAATATCGCGATCGCATTGAATAATAATGTTACAGGGCTTCGAATTTCTCCATTCTCTGTATATGCTGCCGCAGCAAACTCACTCTCTAGTATTAGTGGTAGTACTTACACACAAAACTCTATTTTTAATTCTGGCACCTTGTTAAAGAGCGATGTCAAAGAAATATTACGAGTAGGTGGAATTGACGTTGTCTTTGCTGCAAATAAGCCCACGATGAATATTCAATTGGGAGCTGCACCGCAAGGTAACATGATCAAGTTTGGCGGTGGTATTGATTCAATCTGTGGCGCTGGTGATGGTTGTAATATCATGCTGGTTTCTGACTATGCCGTTTCTGGTGATTCAACTACTGCACCGATAGGCGCAAGCTTTGATTTTAAATTTACTGGGCATAATGGTTCACCTTTTGATTTGAATGGTTTTTATGCAGGGATTGAAGCTCCTCAAGGTTCAGATGCGGGTGGCTTTATTTTTGGGCATGCAGGAACAACAGATAAGTTCAATTTACAACTCAACAATGTGTTGCTTGGTAGTAATAATGCTCAACAAGCAAATGTCTTCAATAATTTACCCAATGCATCTATGGGGAGCTTTGGTTTGACTGGCGCTTCTGTGACTAATTTGAGAATGAGAGTGAACGGATTATAGGCTGAGGTTGTATCTTCTGGTTTTTCAGTTTTGCGAAAGCGACTTTATGCATTTAGTTCATGAATCGATTTTTTTAATTTGATAACCTTTAATTTGTGGCGTTGAGTGCATCAATAATCTGCTCAAGTTGTTTCATTCGCTTCACTTGCCCCCATAGTTCCTGTGCTTCGGGATAGGCTTTGCTCATCATGCCTAACCACTGTTTATAACGGCCGATCATGCCGATTTCAGTTTTATATTGACCGCTTAAAAAGCGTTGTTGCAGTTCAACTAAGTCTTGCCAAGAAAGCAGTGCATCGTCAATGTCTTGACGAACACATAAGGTAATATCAGGCGTGGTGACAGCAGCACGACCAATCATGATGTCCTGACAGTGTGATTGTTGTAAGCATACTTTGGCATCGGCATTATTCCAAATTTCACCATTGGCAATGACATTAATCTTTAACGCTTCTGTAATCGGCTGAATTTTTTCCCAATAGGCTGGCGGGGTATAACCATCTGCTTTGGTTCGAGCATGTACAGTTAACCAACTCGCGCCTGCATCTTCTATAGCATGAGCATTATCTAAAGTGTGGTTTTCATCTAGATAACCCAAGCGCATTTTGGCAGAGACAGGGATATGTGCAGGAACCGCATCACGAACAGCTTTGACTAATAGGTGGACTGTTTCAGGTTCATCGAGTAGTACCGAACCACCTCGATGGCGGTTCACCGTTTTTGCAGGGCAGCCAAAATTTAGATCAATTGCTGGTGCACCTAGCTCGACGGCTTTCGATGCATTGGCTGCAAGCATGTCTGGGTTATTGCCTAGGAATTGTACATGTACAGGTGTCCCCGCTGCCGTTTTTCCATCATTTTTAAGTTCCGGGCAGAAATTATAATAAATATGATCAGGCAGAATAGTATCAGTAATACGAATAAACTCAGTGACACACCAATCAAAACTGCCGACATGAGTGAGGACATCACGCATGATTGGATCAGTTAGACCTTCCATTGGGGCGAGCACAAGTTTCACGATGGTTACCTAGTTAAGCGAAAACAGCGTTATACGCATTTTAAAGGAGGCTGTCTAGTTTTATTAGAAGTGTAAAAACTTAACGTCCTAAAAGCATTTCTAAGACAAACTTGCTACCAATAAAGCCAATGGCTAATAAAATGAAAGCAGTCACTGTAAAGCGAATGGCCTTGAGTCCACGCCAGCCAAATTTGTAACGTCCGATCAGCAGAGCACCATATAAAAACCACGAGATAATACTAAATGCCGTTTTATGTGCAAGGTGCTGAGCAAAGAAATTATCAATGGTGAAAAAACCAAAGATTAGCGCAGCCGTCAATAAACCAAAACCTGTAATAATCAGATCAAAAAGTAATGATTCCATCACTTGGAATGGGGGGAGTAAATTGACCCAAATTCTTTTTTTCTGTTTCTTTTTGAGTTCTCGGTCTTGAAACCAAAGTAATACGGCTTGTATGGTCGCCATCAAGAGTACGGCATAGGCTGATAAAGACAGGATAATGTGTAGATCTAAGCCAAAGCTATGCAGCTCAATAAATTGATTTGGCTGGCTATAGGCATAACCCAAGATTAGACCAACCGCTGCGACAGGCGTACCTATGAGATTTAATGGCAAAATCGGACGAATCAGGCTCAGGATCAAACTCAGCGCCAGCATCAATCCCGAAGTAAAAGAAATGAGGTTAAATACATCATAATTTATTCCCATTGGTGTCATCATGTCTTGATAGAGGACAGCACTGTGAAGCAGTACTCCTAAACCCACCATCAGACCATAACACCAAAGATTTGGTGTACGTTTTGACATTAGACGAATAAACAAATACCAAAACGAACTGGTATAAGCAATAAGTGCCAAAATTGTGTAAACCAAGGGGAGACTAATCATGTCAAACCTTTTTTAGGAGGATGAATAATATTCACCATTAAGATATAAATTCGCTGCGAACTACAGTATCCTATAGCATCTTATGCATAAATTTTCTATTTTAAGAAAGATTTTTTTGCAACTAGCCATTTTAAGCGGATTTCGCAATGTTTGATACCTTAACAGAACGACTCACACAGAGTTTAAGAAATGTTACTGGCTCAGGGCAGCTGACCGAAGACAATATTAAAGATACCTTACGTGAAGTACGTATGGCACTTCTTGAAGCCGATGTGGCGTTACCTGTAACACGTGAATTTATCGCGAAGGTAAAGGAAGAAGCGCTCGGTCAAGAAGTCATGACGCAGCTTTCTCCTGGTCAGGCATTTGTAAAAATTGTCTATGATGAACTCACCAAAATGATGGGTGAGGAAAATGCAACATTAGATTTAAGTGCAAAACCACCTGTCGTGGTGTTGCTTGCTGGTTTGCAGGGTGCGGGTAAAACCACCACTGCTGCAAAATTAGCGCGCTTCTTAAAAGAACGTCAAAAGAAAAAAGTAATGACGGTTTCTGCCGATGTCTATCGTCCAGCAGCTATTAAGCAGTTAGAAACTGTATCCAATGAAGTTGGTGTCGGTTTTATTCCGTCACATGCGTCTGAAAGACCAATTGATATTGTCAATCGTGCGATTGAACAAGCCAAAATTCAGTTCGCTGATGTACTGATTGTCGATACCGCTGGTCGTCTGCATGTCGATGAAGACATGATGGATGAAATTAAAGAATTACATGCTGCGGTTAAGCCTACTGAGACTTTATTCGTCGTTGATGCGATGACGGGTCAGGATGCTGCCAATACAGCAAAAGCTTTCAACGACGCTTTGGCATTGACTGGTGTGATTCTCACCAAGACCGATGGTGATGCCCGTGGTGGTGCTGCACTTTCTGTCCGTGCGATCACAGGTAAGCCAATTAAGTTCTTAGGTATCGGTGAAAAGCTCGATGCACTTGAGCCATTCCACCCTGATCGCGTTGCACAACGTATCTTAGGGATGGGGGATGTCCTTTCTTTAGTCGAAGAAGTTGAACGTAAAATCGACAAAGAAAAAGCCGAAAAAATGGCGAAAAAATTGCAAAAGGGCGGAACCTTCAATTTTGAAGATATGCTGATGCAATTTGAACAAATGAGCAAAATGGGCGGCATGATGGGCTTCTTGGACAAGTTGCCTGGCATGAGCAATTCTGGCATTCAAGACGCGATCGAAAAAGCGAATCCAGAAAAGCAAGTCAAGCGTATGGAAGCCATCATTCAATCGATGACCATTAAAGAACGCCGTAATCCTGATCTTATGAATCCGAGTCGTAAGAAACGTATTGCAGCAGGTTGTGGGATGGATGTGGCTGAAGTCAATAAGTTAATCAAGCAACAAACCCAAATGGCAAAAATGATGAAAAAGTTTGCCAATCCATCTGGCATGAGCAAAATGCTGAAATCGTTTGGCAATATGCAAAAACAATTTGGCGGTGGTGGTGGTGGTATGGGACCATTATTTGGAAATAATGACTCCAAGAAATAACTGCTCTACATCCAAAAAAAGGCGCAATCTGCGCCTTTTTTTATTGAGTTTGAATGGCTGTATTCTGTATAAAATTGATACAAAAGATCAATATCTAATCAAAGATTAAAAGAAGAAAATTGGTTTTAAATCTATGTTTTATATTGAAAATAGTGATAACTATGTCGCATAATTCAGTCAATACGATTTACATCACACATTGTGTGAATGCTGACCCTGAACAACATTGGTACCTATGGCTAGAACAACAGCTAAAACAACTGAATGTCACCGTTGAACGAGTTTTTTTGGCAGATGCAAGCCATCCAGATAGCGAAATTTGGCATACATGTTTAGAGGCGCAGTTAAAAAAATTAAATGAGCACAGTATTGTGGTTGCTCATGGTCTTTCCTGCGTGGCTGTTGCTCAGTTTCTTGCAAGAAAGCTGCAACAACATACCATTAAAGCCGGAATATTTATCGCGGCTTTTCATGAACCGTTGCCTCAGCATCCTGAGTTGAATTTATTTATTGCTCATTCCACTTTTGATAGCGGAATATTGAGGCAAAATATTCAGCGCCGTGTGGTGCTGTTCTCTAGCAATGATCCTATTGTTCCAGTTCCGTTCAGTTTTAAATTTTCACATCTATTAAATGCCCAACTGATCGAAGTGACTCAGGCTGGGCATTTTCGTGCCGAAGATGGTTATATTGAATTTTCACAATTATTACAAATACTTCAAACTTTAGTTAAAGCCGAATTGAGTTGAACATAGGTTTTCAATCCCTTCAGTAATAAATCTGATTCTACTTGTGGTTGATAGTGATCTAAGAACTTGGCAAATAAATGTGCATCACCGCCTGTTAAGACCAGACTTTTTGGTGACTGTTGCATGATTTGATCAATGCTACTGATCAGCCCCAGTAAAATCCCATGATGAACTGCATCAACAGTATTGTGACCGGGTTTTAAATTATCGAAGGCCGAATCAGGAATTTTAATGCCTTTGGTATTTTGAATAAGTGCATCGCGCTGCAGATACAAATTTGGCAGAATATAGCCACCTAAATGTTGTAAATCTTTCACGAGGTCAATTGTCAGCGCGGTACCGCAACCGATTACACAAAAGCTTTCATTTGGCTTTGCCACTGCCAAGACTTGAAGCCAACGGTCAATCCCGAGTTGACTAGGATCATCGTAACCACATGTCAATCCTGCGTAATCGGCATGAACTTGTGCAAAAATAATCGGGATATCCAAAATATCGAGAATGATTTGGATACGCTGATTATTTTCAGTATCCAGCACGGAGGAAATACCCACCCGACTCAAATTTTGATAGCGGAAGTGTTGAATCAAACCTAATAACAAATCAGCAGGAGACTGTAGATGTAACTCGGCAGCGTGTTCAATCACCTGATCTTGTTCTGTGATCCAGTATTTTAAGCGGGTGTTACCAATATCGAGCCATAAGCTTTTCATAGGACGATGATTTCCTCAAACGGACACAAGTCGTAAACGACCTTGATAGAAGTGCTGTAGTTGATTTGTTTGGATCATGACTGCGCCATCATTTGAAATCCCTTGAAAAATGCCCAGAACTTTGCCTTGAGCATGTTCAAACTCAACCTGTTGATTGAGCCAAATCGCATGGTGATTAAAACGATCTGCTAAATTATAACAACCATGTTCAAACCATCGCGAGGCTTGTTGAATCGCCGTGTACAACTCAGCGATCAAACTTAAGCGATCAATCTGCTCTAAACCTAACATCTGTAAAGAAGTAATCGGTTGATCTGCACTTTCAATTGCAGGGGTATTTAAATTGATTCCCACACCCACAATGGCTTGATTGGCGGATAATGGCTCAACCAAAATCCCGCCCCATTTACCTTGTGGGCTGTATAGATCATTGGGCCATTTGACTTGTAAGTTTAAATCTTGCAGGCTTGGCATCTGTAAAATATTCAGGGCAACTTCTAATGCAAGGCGGCCATCTAATGCTGTTTTGCTTTGAATCAGTGTGCTTAAATAAACGTTGCCTTCAGGAGACACCCATTGTCGCTGGTGCTGACCACGACCTTGCGTTTGTTGTGCACTGCACACCAAGCCTGTAGTAATACCTTTTTGTGCAATTTCACGCATATCATCATTGGTCGATGTCGTGGTCGTTTTGAGTAAAACCACTTCAGGATATTGATTTTTTGCGTTCAATAATTGCTGTAACTGGCGAGTTGCGAAATCATCCATCGTTTTAAAAGTAGAGTGGTCATGTGTTTATGGAGTTAATCATATATTTGTTGATTGGTGCAATCGCAGGATTTACAGCGGGGCTATTCGGCGTAGGTGGTGGTTTAATTATTGTACCAATTTTATATATCGTCTTTACTCAAATGAATTATGACCCGAATGTCATTATGCATATTGCGATTGGTACTTCCTTGGCAACGATCATTGTGACCTCAATTAGCTCGGTGATGGCACATCATCGGCAAGGTGCGGTGTTATGGTCAGTATTTCGAAATTTAGCGCCAGGACTGGTTCTAGGCTCATTTCTTGGTGCTGGGATTGCCGATCTGATGTCCGGGCAGCATTTGCAGCTTGTGATCGGTGTATTTGCGATTTGGATGGCATTTAAAATGTTCAGAGGAGCTTATGCGATAGTCAATTCCAGTCGCCATTTGCCTTCTGCACCGATCCAGTTTGCTGCGGGTGGAGGTATTGGTGTTGCCTCGGCGATTTTTGGGATCGGTGGAGGAAGTTTAACCGTTCCATTTTTAAACCGATATGGGGTGGTGATGCAAAAAGCAGTTGCTACTTCGGCAGCTTGTGGCTTGCCAATTGCAGCAGCAGGCGCAATCGGCTTTATGTGGTTTGGTGCCAAAGAGCAAATCAATGTGCCAAATACCATTGGCTATGTACATATTTATGCTTTTCTCGGTATTAGTACCATGAGCTTTATTACTGCAAAAGTGGGGGCGAAAGTGGCACATCGATTATCTCCTGCGATGCTGAAAAAATGTTTCGCTGGCTTATTGGTCACCGTAGGTTGTTATTTTGTCTATAAAGGGCTGATGTAAGCTTCTTTAATTGAATTCTGAATAGACTTCCATCACGACAAGCATGTTTTGATGGAAGTTACGTAGCGCCCCATCTTGCTGATCGCATAATTAGAAGTGAGGTTTTAAAATGTGCTTTTACTCATTAAATTTTTATTTTATGTGATTTTAGTCAATAAAATAAATTGCTCATATTTTATCTTTCAGATATGTGGTCAAATCCGATAAAAAAATGTAAATACCTGATATTAAAAATAGAAAATCTTGGTTTTTTAGTCAAATTGGGTGTTTTAATCGTGTTTTTAGCGTGATTGGCTTAAAAAGCAATGAAATTGTCTGACAATGATATAGAATTTATACACTAAGATCAGTTAAAACAAAAAAGCACAACCAGTATCGGAAAATGCGTATAACAAAGATAGCGAGGGACTCATGAATCTCGAAGAGGCTGATAGTCTTTCTGAACAGATTGCAAAATATATTAGTGAACAAATCATTAGCGGTGAGCTGGTTGAGGGCGAACGTATTCAAGAATTACGCATCGCTAAAGAATTAGATGTTAGTCGTGGTTCTGTCCGTGAAGCGTTGTTATTACTTGAACGAACCTATTTGATCGAAATTTTTCCGCGTCGAGGGGCGATTGTTTCTGAAATGTCTGCTCAACAGGTCAAGGCATTATTTGATACCAATGTGATGGTGCTTGGTCATATCGTGCAACGTATCAGTGAAACTTGGCGTGTCAATGAGGCAGAGCAATTACAAGCATTGCTGGATGAGTTGGTCGAGTTTGTTCGCGCAGGGGATATTGAAAAATTTTATGATGCGATCTTTAAATATTTAGCAGAACAACACGATATGGTGGCCAATCCCTATCTGATGCAGTTTTATAAAGAACTGTTGCCATCGTTACGTCGTAGCTATTTTTTAACCTTAAACACCTCACGTCGTGAGCTACAAGAATCATTTACCCTGTTTAAATTGGTGATTGATGCTATTTTGATCCGAAAATCACAACAAGCTGCTTTATTTATGGAAGATTTTTGTCGACACTTGCGCAACCTTGTGTTGGAATCTCTGACACGTATGAAACAGATTGAATTGGCTTGGGCGAGACGCTCACGCCGCTAATTAGGGTTAAGATACGGCAGTATGCGTTTAAGCAGTTTAAAACTTTCCGGCTTTAAATCTTTTGCCGATAGTACCACCTTACATTTTAAGGCGAACCGTACGGCGGTTGTGGGGCCGAATGGTTGTGGAAAATCAAATGTCATTGATGCAATTCGCTGGGTTATGGGCGAGTCTAGCGCACGTCAGTTGCGTGGTGGCAGTATGCAGGATGTTATATTTACAGGAACATCCAAGCGTAAACCTGTAGGCGTTGCCAGTGTTGAACTTCGCTTTGATAATACTTACGGTAAATTAGGCGGCGCATACAATGCTTATAATGAACTTGCTGTACGTCGCCAAGTCACCCGTGAAGGCAAGTCTGAGTATTTTTTAAATGGCACACGCTGTCGTCGTCGGGATATTACCGATATCTTTTTAGGGACGGGTTTAGGGCCACGTTCTTATGCTGTCATTGAACAGGGCATGATTAACCGCCTTGTAGATGCCAAACCTGAAGAAATGCGGGTATTTATTGAAGAGGCGGCAGGGGTTTCTCGCTATCAAGCGCGTCGTCGTGAGACCCTACAGCATTTAGAACATACTGAGCAAAACCTTGCACGATTAGATGATATTGCGGCTGAACTTAAATCACAGTTACGTACATTAAAACGGCAGTCAGAAGCTGCGATTCAATACAAAACTTTAGAAACTCAAATTCGAACTTTAAAAATAGAAATTTTGTCCTTTCAAGCCGATCAAAGTCATAAGTTACAGCAAGAATATACCTTGCAAATGACCGAGCTTGGCGAAAGCTTTAAATTGGTTCGTTCAGAGTCACATACGATTGAACATGATTTAGAGGCAACCAGTGCATTATTCCAACGCTTAATTCAGCAGTCCTCTCCGTTGCAACAAGAATGGCAACAGGCAGAAAAAAAACTGGCTGAATTGAAAATGACATTGGAACAAAAACAGGGTTTATTTCAGCAGAACAGCAGCAGTTTAGCTCAGCTTGAACAACAAAAAGCACAAAGCAAAGAACGTTTGCAATTGTCTGAATTACAGGTTGAAACCTTAACAACTCAGTTTGATGAGCAAAACGAGGCTTTAATTGGACTTGAGCAACAAACTCAATCCTCAGAGCAAAATTTAAGTGATTTACAGGCTCAGCATAAGCAAGCACAGCAACAGTTTGAACAGTTAAAAAGCCAAGTAGACAAGCAACAACAGCAAAAGCTGCAAATGGCTGCTCAAATCGAACAACTGACAAAAAATGTGTCGCGCATAGAGCAACAGAAACAAACCTTGCAAACGCAAACGAGTCAAATCCGTGCTCAAGTACAGCATGATGAACAGGCACCATTGCAGCAACATCAGCAGCAGTTACAGCAAGAGATTGTTGCGCTAGAAACAGCCATTGAACAGCTACAGCAAAGGGTGCTGACCCAGCAAGACCAGCAACAGTTGAGTAAGACAGATTTACAGACGCTCAAGACAGATATTCAGGTTTTATTGGCTGAGCAAAAGAATTTAAATCAGTTGATGGCAAAGCAAAGCCCAAAGCAGCATCAAGATGCTGTGCGATTGATGCAAAACTTGCGTTTGACCGCTCAAGGTAAAGCCCATGCTGCCATCATTGAGAAGTTTTTAGCCAAGTGGTTGCAAGCATATTTGTTGGATGATGAGCAGTCTTTCCAAGAAGGTGTGGCGCGTCAGTTAAGAAATCCCTCCCAACCTCCCTTTGATAAAGGACTTGCGAAGCATGGCTTCTCATCCCCTCTTTTCCAAAGAGGGGTTAGGGGAGATTTGCAATATCTATCAGACTGGATCGAATCACCTCAATCTTCGCTATGGTCAAATGTCGCTGTGGCTGAAAATTTAGCGTTAGCATTGGATCATCAAAAAGATTTAAACCCAGCCCAGTCAATTTTAACTCTTGATGGTTATCATGTTGGAGCAGATTGGGTTATTGGCTTACTTTATGATGAAGATAGCCAAACTGCACAGGGTTTGCTGAGTCATCAAGTACGTTTAGAAGAAATCGAGCAACAACTTGCTGAACATCAGCCGCAGTTATCTGCTTTGGAACATCAATTTTCGCAACAACAGCACGTTTTGCAACAACAGCAACAGACTGCGCAACAACAGCAGCAACATCTGAAGCAAAAGCAAAAAGAGCTGCAACAGCTAGATGTGGAGATTGCCAAATTACAAAGTACGGCACAGGCTTTTGTATTGCAGCAACAGCAACTGGCAGATCAGCTCAAACAGCTAGATGTACAGCTTGAAGAAGATGCCATGCAGCGTGATGACTTGGAGATTGATTTACATGCTTTGGCGATCAAGTTAGAAGCCGTCCTGCCGAACTACAAGACTTTGCAGTTTCAAGTCGAAAATCTAACGGAACAGTTGGATGAACAGCAGCAACATTTAACCCAACAACAGCAACAGCGTGAACATTTACGTCGTCAAACGGCTCAAGCGAGTCAGCAAATTGAGTTGTTAGAGAAAGATATTTCGTTCTTAAAAACACAATATCGACAAATCATTGAGCAAATTGAACAGGCGAAGAAGTTTGTTGATCCGATTCAGCTTGAATTACCAAATCTTGAGTCACAGTTTCAAGAGCAATTGCAGCAAACGGAAAAGCTGCAAAAAACATGGAGTGAATGGCAGCTTGAGCTGAATCAAGTACAAGAAAAACAACAACAGCTCACTGAACAACGTCATTTGGCACAACAAAAAGATGAGCAGGTACGTGAGCAACTCGAACAGAAACGTTTGGCTTGGCAGGCTGCTAAATCAGATCGCGAGCATTATTTAGAACAGCTTAAAGCGCACAATTCTGAACCATTGTCCGATGTGTTGATTGAAATCAAAGACCATCAGCAGAAATTGGAAAAAGCCCAGCAACAATTTGAAAAGATTGGAGCAGTCAACTTGGCTGCATCGCAAGAATATGAAGAAGTTTCACAGCGTTTTGATGAGCTGAGCCATCAAATGCAAGATTTACAAAATACCGTAACTCAACTGAAAGATGCGATGAAAAGCATTGATCAGGAAACGCGTAAGTTGTTTATGAGTACATTTGATCAGGTCAATCAAGAGTTGCAGTTATTATTTCCAAAGGTGTTTGGTGGCGGTGAAGCGACTTTAAGTCTTGAAGATGATTGGCAGTCAGGCGTGAAATTGATGGCGCGTCCGCCGGGCAAGCGTAACAGTTCTTTGGCACTACTTTCTGGCGGCGAAAAGACCTTAACTGCAATGGCATTGGTGTTTGCGATTTTTAGATTGAATCCTGCGCCGTTCTGCGTATTGGATGAAGTTGATGCGCCACTGGACGATGCGAACGTGCAACGTTATTGTAATTTGGTAAAAGAGCTTTCTGAACAGGTGCAATTCATTTACATTACACATAATAAATTGGCAATGACAATGGCAACAGATTTGTTAGGAGTGACCATGCCTGAGCCAGGTACATCAAAATTAGTGACTGTTGATTTAGAACAGGCAAAAGAATACGGGTTAGTTGCGGAGTCTTAGTATGGAAATGAATACAATAATAGGCATTGTTATCGCCGTTGTGATTATGCTCGTTGGCCTAACCATGATTTTAAGAAAACCAAAACCAGTTGAGCCTTCATTAGAAACAGATTTGCATATTAACCCTGAAAGTAATCAGCCTGTCATTCCACGTCATGTGCGTGATCAATTACAACACGATCAGGTGAAGATTGAGACAGACCGCGTTGAACCAAGTTTAAAGGTTGAATCGACTGAACTTGAATCGCAAGTTGTGAAACCTGTGGAATTGGTTGAAGTTGAAGAAAAAACCACTGTAGTTGCTGATATAGAAACGGTTGAGCCAAAGGTACAGGTTGATGTTGATCCCATTCGAGAGCCTGAAACACCTGAGCCGCAATTGGAAAAAATTGTAGAAGTAGAGCCAGTCGCATCAGCAGAAACCGAGGCGATGGAAAAGGATGGGGAAACCAAACTTGAATCAGAACTGAGCTTAAATCCAAATATCGAGACTGTAGAAATCGCTGACTTCGAAGGCGAGAGTAATATTTTGGACGTACATTTGCATGAACAGCAACGTTATGATGATGAAAGTGCATTAGCAACGGCTGAACAGATTATCGCCCTTAATGTTTATCCAAATCCACGCCGTGCATTATCTGGTGATAAGGCATTAAAAGTTTTACTTAAATATGGTCTACGTTTTGGTGAGATGTCGTGCTTCCATCGTTATGAAAATACCGATGAACCAAGTGTATTGATGTTCTCTGTATTGCGTATTACGGATCATGGTCCTGCTGGTTTTGATTTGGAAACCTTGTCGACTGAACAAGTGCAAGGTTTGGCATTTTTCTTGGCATTGCCAAATAGCAAGGCAGTCACAGGTTATGACATGATGACCAGTATTGCGGGCTTAATTGCACGTGAAGTGGATGGCAAAGTCTATGACGAAAATAATCTGGAGTTCACGCCGCAGCTGAAAGAACATTGGCGTCATCATGTGATTGATTATCGTCCAAATCAAGCAGCAACATGATTAATCTTTTATAATAAATTCAGTGAAATGTTTTATAGGGCGGTTTTTCCGCCCTTTTATATGGTGAAAAACAAATGGAACAAAATTCAGTGATTGAGCAAATGCGTCAATTGATTCAACTCATTGCAAAACACAATCATGCGTACTATGTCATGGATCAGCCATCCATTTCAGATAGTGAATATGACCATTTATTTCATCAACTTAAAGCTTTAGAACAACAACACCCTGAGCTTGTTCAGGCAGATACGCCAACCAATAAAGTCGGTGGGCAAGCACTTTCTAAATTTGAAAGCGTCACACATAAAGTTCCGATGTTGTCTTTGGGTAATGTCTTTAATCAAGAAGATTTGTTTGCTTTTGCCCGCCGTATTGATGAGCGTTTACCAAATCAAAAAGTCCAATATGACGTGGAATTAAAACTGGATGGTTTGGCGATTTCATTGTGGTATGAACAGGGGGTACTGGTTCGAGGCGTGACCCGTGGCGATGGGGAGACGGGTGAAGATATCACTCAAAACGTTAAAACTATTCGTAATTTACCAAAAGTATTATCCAGTCAGTATCAAGCGATTCCGCAATTTTTAGAAGTGCGTGGCGAAGTCCTGATGCCAAAGCAAGGCTTTGAAAAGCTCAATGCAGACCAAGAAGCGAAAGGTCATAAAACTTTTGCCAATCCGCGTAATGCCGCAGCAGGAAGCTTGAGACAGCTAGATCCAAATATCGCTGCATCGCGTCCATTGGCCTTCTATGCCTATGGAATCGCGCAATGCGAGCCACATCATAACTTGCCGACCATGCATGATAGTTTACATTGGTTGACTAAATTTGGATTTGAAATCGCAGAGCGACAATTTCTCTGTGCTTCGATTGATGAAGTACAGCAACGCTATGAACAGATTCAGCAAGAGCGTCCAGATTTAAAAGTTGAAATTGATGGCATGGTGGTGAAGGTTGATAGTCTTAAACAGCAACAGCAACTCGGATTCCTCAGTCGCGAACCACGTTGGGCAACGGCTTATAAATTTCCTGCCCAAGCTGCACTCACTAAAGTTGAAAATATTGATTGGCAAGTGGGTCGTACTGGCACATTGACTCCTGTTGCAAGGCTTAGCCCCGTGAATGTTGGTGGGGTAATGGTATCCAACGTAACTTTGCATAATATTGGTGAAATTCATCGCTTGGATGTGCGCATTGGAGATACGGTCAGCGTGTATCGCAGTGGTGATGTGATTCCTAAAGTAGAGAAAGTCTGGGCTGAATTCCGACCTGCCGATGCAGAGATAGTACATCTCCCTACGAATTGTCCAGTATGTGATTCACCCGTAGTGATGCCAGAAGGAGAGGCATTAGCACGTTGTTCAGGCGGTTTGTATTGTGCTGCGCAACGTATTGAAGCGATCCGTCATTTTGTATCTCGTAAAGCTTTAGACATTGAAGGCTTGGGTGATCGATGGGTGGAGTCACTTTTACACCTTGATTTGTTGAAAGACGTTGCTGATATTTATCACCTGCACGAACATCGGGCGACGTTACTGACTATTGAAAAAATGGGCGAGAAGTCTGTCCAGAATCTGATTGATGCGATTGAAGCCAGTAAGAAAACCACATTAGCGCGTTTTATTTATGCATTAGGAATTCGTGGTGTCGGTGAAACGACAGCACGGATGCTTGCCAATACGTTTCAAACACTTGAAGCTTTAAAACAAGCCGATGTTGAAGCATTAAAGAAAACACCTGATGTTGGTGATATCACTGCTGAGTGGATTGCAGACTTTTTCCAAGCGACGCACAATCTAGAAGTTTTAGACCGTTTATTGGCTGCGGGGATTCACTGGGATGCACCAACAGCACCAACACGCCAACCGTTAAATGGGGAAAGTTGGGTGGTGACTGGTACGCTAGAAACGATGGGGCGTGATGAGGCAACTCAAAAGCTTCAAGCCTTGGGTGCTCGTGTGAGTGGTAGTGTGTCGAGTAAAACTAAATGTGTGGTTGCTGGTGAAAAAGCAGGTAGTAAGTTGGAGAAAGCGCAGAAACTGGAAATTAGCGTTTTGAATGAACAAGAGTTTTTGGAATTCTTGGCGCAGTATTCGTAAAAATTGTAGGCAGCGATTACCGTCGCTGCCTACAGCATTATCTTAAATATATTTTCGCACCACACCATCATCTAGTAGTTGTTGAAAGTGTTCAACAACACTTGATTCGATATTTCTGTACTGAATCCCAAGCTCTTGCTGACTTTTTTGCGCATTAAAATAAATTGGATAGCCCATATTTAGTTCGACAAATGATTTGGAAAATCCTGCTAGTGGACCGAATAATTTAAACGCAGATTTAGGCAGTTGATTTCTCGGGAATGGAAATTTATTGCCAAAATTCTGACGTAAGATTTTTCCCATTTCCAATAAACTTAAAGTGCCGCCGCTAATAATATAACGTCCTTTCGCATTAGTATTGGTTGCAGCTTGAACGTGCGCATCTGCGACATCACGAACATCAACGATTCCATTCCACATCGGTGGTACACCAAGCAAGGTCATACCATTGGCAAATTGCTGTAAGACTTCAACACTGCCTGATTGAGTATTTGCGGTTAATGAAGGACCCATGACCAGCGCTGGGTTAATACAAACCAAATCCCAGCGATTTTGCTGTTCAGCCATTTCCCAAGCTTTACGTTCTGCTGCGACTTTTGAATAAGGGTAAGGTTGGTGTTTTTCATTACTGGTATTGTTCCAGTGACTTTCATCAAACTCATTATTTGATGTATTGAGAATTTCGACAGCATCGCCATAGGTCGATGCAATGCTTGAAGTAAGAACCACACGTTTTACCGATTCAGTGCGGTTTACGCTTTCCAATACGTTTTCTGTTCCAATCACCGCAGGTTCAATAATATCTTTGACCGCATCTTTGTAGTTGGTTACAACAAAAGGAGAGGCAGTATGAATGACCACTTCACAGCCTTTCATTGATTCATCAAATGCACCCAACTGAAGTAGGTCAGCTTTAAAGAAGTGAATTTGTCCAGATGACTTCTCAGCAAGATTATAAAGATGTTGAATTTTATTCTTTTTTGATGGATCACGAACAGTTGCATGAACGGTATATCCTTGATTTAGGAGGCGCTCAATAATCCAACCAGCAATATAGCCCGTCGCCCCAGTGACCAAGATTGGTTTACTTTTATCCATTTTATATATCCAAATTGTGTTTTTGTAAATGATTCTATTTAACCAGTTTTATGTGAACATACAACTGTTGAATGCTTTTTTTTTAGCTTTTTTGATCAATTCAGGGAGTGAATAAGAAGCATTGCCAATCGTTACAAAAAACAAAATATGCCATTTTTAGTAAATTCATGGTGAGCTAAAAGAGTTTATCTACTGCAAAGGCTTATTTTATTTCAATAAATTGGGTTAATTAGAACTGTAAATGCGTATGTTTCTCATTTTAATTTTATAAAAATCATAAACTTACACAATTATAATTTTGCAATTAAACTCTAAGTTGCTCATAATAAATGTATTCGAAAGGAGTAAGTATTATGCGTGGCAATCCAGAAGTCATCGACTATTTAAATATGCTCATTGGCGGTGAATTGGCTGCTCGTGATCAATATTTAATTCATTCAAGAATGTATGAAGATTGGGGTTTGAGCAAGATTTATGAGCGCATTGATCATGAGATGCAGGAAGAAGCTTCTCACGCCGATGCAATCATTCGTCGTGTATTGTTTTTGGAAGCAAAACCGAATATGAACCGCGAAGACATCAATGTGGGTACAGATGTTGTGAGCTGTTTAAAAGCAGATTTAGCGCTTGAATATCATGTTCGCGAAAAACTTGCGGTTGGTATTAAGCTCTGTGAAGAAAAAGGCGATTATATTAGTCGTGATATGTTGCGCCAGCAGCTTTCTGATACAGAAGAAGATCATACTTATTGGTTAGAAAAGCAATTGCGTTTAATTGAATTGATTGGTTTACAGAATTATATTCAATCACAAATGTAAAATTTATAAATTAAAAAACTCAGCTTTATGGCTGAGTTTTTTTTGGGTAATTTATTTCTTTTGAGCAGTATTTAAATCTTTCAAGACTTGATCCGCATGGGTCTGTGTATTCACACTGGTATAGTGATACAGAATTGCGCCTTGTGGATCGATGAGAAAACTTTCTCGTTTCGCGATTTTGGTTATGCCTAAATTTCTGACGATGCCAAATTTACTGGCGAGCGTGCCTTTTTCATCCGCCAAAATTGGGAAGGGTAAGCCTAACTTTTCAGAGAACTTTTGATGCGAAGCAACATCATCTAAACTGACGCCTAATACAACTGCATTCGATTTTAAAAATTGTGGATAGAGTGATTTAAATTGGTTGGCTTCCTCAGTACAGCCTGCGGTGTTATCTTTAGGGTAGAAATAGAGTACCACCCATTTGCCTTTATATTGGCTTAAGGTATGCCATTTGCCATTTTGATCTTGTAGCTTGAAATCAGGCGCAGATTGTCCGACCCATTCTTTTTGGGCGGTATTTTGCTTAGAAAATAAGGTGTTTTGTGCGCTACTTAAACTTGGTGCGCTAAGTAAAATAAGAGAACTACATAGAATAAGAACTTTGGATTTTATCGTAGCCATTATCTTGATCTCAAAGTGTGGTAGACGCTTACTTTAGCAAATTTAAAAATTTGATGTGTGAGTAAATTCTTTACAGGGCTTTTGATTGTTTTATATAGTTGAATTTAAATGAAGTATAACTAAAAGGAAAATAGAGTGGATGTCGGTGCAGTGTTAATTAAATTGAAGCAAGACACGCTAGCAAATGTCGATGCTTGGAAAATAGAAATTGAACAACGAAAAGATGAAGCCATTCAAACACTCCAAGCTGAAGGTGTGAAAATAGAATCTTGGTTCCATCTTGAACTTGATGGAAATAATTATCTACTTGCCTATATGCGTGCAAATGATATTGCACATGCTCAACAAGTCGCACGCAACAGCCCTTTCGAAATTGATAAAGTTCATAAACAGTTTAAACAAAATTGGGAACGTGTCATTCCTACGACATTATTGGTTGATTTGGAAAATAATGATTAGAAAAAACAGGTTATAATTTTGAAAGTTTGCATAATTGGGTCATAAGGTGAAGCACAAGATTTTACTCATCACAGGATGGGGCGGTGGCGTTGAATTATTAAAACCTTTATATGATGCTTTAGCACAACAAGGACATCAGGTTGAGCGAATCAATATTTTTAATGCTTTTGATGACGGTGTCTTAGAACAGCATGTTGAACTTGCACGAAAATATGATGTGATTGTGGGATGGTCTTTAGGCGGTGAACTTGCAACATTGTTGGTCAATTTGATCCAGCAGCAATATACAGAGCAAAAGGTTTTAATTACGCTAGCTTCAAATCCGTGTTTTGTCGCCCAAGAAAATTGGATGACGGCGATGCCAGTCGAGACCTTTATTCAGTTTAAGCAGTCATTTGAGCAAGATGCGATTACCACCTTAAAACGGTTCGGGCTACTGGTATGTCAAGGTGCAAGTTCTGCGAAAAAAGATTTTTTGGCAATGCAAAAATTGATTCAGCCACAACCGATTGCATTACTTAAGCATGGGTTACAATTGTTGGAGCAGTTAAATCTGGTCAATATCTATAAAAATTATCAAGGTGCTCAGTTACACGTGTTTGCAGATCATGATGCGTTGGTTCCTTACCAAGTTATGCAGAATATCCGTAATTTGGCTGCAAAGAATCAGTCTATTGTTTCGGTTGGTAGTGCATCACATGGTTTCCCATGTTTTATGGTGAAAGAAACTGTGCAAATAATTGAGGATTTTCTTAAACAGACGGTTTAATCTTGTTGAGAAATGAAATTTCTCGCAATGTATTTTAGATTTTGACAGGTTTAAGATAATGTTTATTTTATAGGCCTAACGGAATCGTGCCGAGTTCTCATTCATTTTTAGGATATGCCCTCGGCGACCTACCTTACGAAACGGTGTTTCTCATTTCGGGAAAAGTAGGCAAAACCTGAGGTACGGCAAAGCGAATGCTTTACTTAAGCGTGAACTACGCACTTCGTTTGTCTTGCGCTATGCCAAAACTAATTGAAATTTTAAAGTGGTAAAAGGAGTAACGGATGACCGATTTATTTGATTTAGAACATATATGGCATCCCTATACCTCGATGTTAAATCCACTGCCAACTTTTAAAGTGAAACGTGCCTACGGTGCGACAATTGAATTAGAAGATGGTCGAACTTTGATTGACGGTATGTCTTCATGGTGGTGTGCGATTCACGGTTATAACCATTCTGAACTCAACAAAGCCATTACTGATCAATTGCAAAATATGGCGCATATCATGTTTGGTGGTTTTACCCATGAACCAGCGATTGAGTTAGGCAAATTACTTTTAAAGATTACCCCGCCGAGTTTAGATAAAATCTTCTATGCAGATTCAGGTTCGGTGTCCGTTGAAGTGGCTTTAAAAATGGCGGTTCAGTACTGGACTGCGTTGAATCAACCTGCGAAAACCAATTTTATTACCACGCGCTCTGGCTATCATGGTGATACTTGGAATGCGATGTCGGTCTGTGATCCTGTCACGGGGATGCATCAGATATTTGGTAGTAGTTTACCGAACCGAATTTTTGTGCCTGCACCGCAAAGTCGTTTTGATGGTGAGTGGAATCCACAAGATATTCAAGAACTCAAACAGCAAATTGAACAGCATCATCATAGTATAGCTGCCTTGATTATTGAACCGATTGTGCAGGGTGCAGGGGGGATGCGGTTTTACCATCCTGAATATTTGCGCCAAGCCAAGATTTTGTGTGAGAAGTACAATTTATTGTTGATCTTTGATGAAATCGCAACAGGTTTTGGTCGTACGGGCAAAATGTTTGCTTGGGAACATGCGCAAGTTGAACCAGACATCATGTGTATTGGTAAAGGTTTAACTGGCGGCTACATGACTTTATCTGCGACCTTAACCACTAAAGAGGTGGCTGAAACCATAAGCCGTGGTGAAGCTGGCGTGTTTATGCATGGTCCAACTTTTATGGCAAATCCTTTGGCATGTGCAGTTGCTCTAAGAAGTACTCAATTATTGGTTGAACAAGATTGGCAGAGCAATATTCAGCGTATAGAAAAGATTCTTGCTGAACAATTAACAGATTTAGCACAGCTTGACCACGTTGCTGACGTGCGTATTCTGGGTGCGATTGGGGTGGTTGAATTAACCTCTAGTGTCGACATGAAAAGCTTACAACAACAGTTTGTTGAGCGTGGCATTTGGGTGCGACCTTTTGGAAAGTTGGTCTATGTGATGCCACCATATGTCATCACTGATGATGAACTAAATTACTTATTAGTACAGATGAGTGAAGTAGTGAAAAATATGCAAGGAGCAAATGCGAATGTCCTTGCTTGATCACTATGCAGAGCAGCTTGACCAGCTCAAACAGCAGGGCAATTTTCGTCAATTTACCTCGAATCAACAGCAAGGAAGATGGATTACGATCCAAGATCGAACCATGCTGAATCTAGCCTCCAATGACTATTTGGGTTTGGCAGCAGATTTAAGTTTGAGAGAGGAATTTCTCGATACTTTGAAAATAGAACGGGCATTGTTTAGTTCATCTTCTTCGCGTTTACTTACAGGTAATTTTGCAGAATATGAGCAATTTGAAAATAGCCTAAGCAAAGTTTTTGGTCGAGCTGCCTTACTTTTTAATAGTGGCTATCACATGAATATCGGTATTTTGCCTGCCTTATGTGATAGCAAAACTATGATTTTGGCGGATAAACTGGTTCATGCCAGTATGATTGATGGTATTAGACTATCCAACGCTCAGTATGTGCGTTATCGTCATAATGATTTGCAACATCTGGAACAGTTATTGCAAAAGTATCAACAAGATGAGCAAGTTGAACGTATTATTGTGGTGACTGAAAGTATTTTTAGTATGGATGGTGATGAAACCGATTTAGCTGCATTGGCTCAGTTAAAACAACGCTTTGCTAAAACCATGCTATATGTCGATGAAGCTCATGCCATAGGTGTGAGAGGTGAGCAAGGATTAGGTTGTGCTGAGCAATATAGGGTACTGGATCAGGTTGATTTTCTAGTCGGAACCTTCGGTAAGGCGATCGCCTCTGTGGGAGGTTATATTATCTGTGATCCAATTATCCGTGATTACCTCATCAATAAAATGCGTCCTTTGATTTTCAGCACAGCGTTACCACCAATCTCAATGGCATGGTCTGACTTTATCTTTAAGAAAGTTTTAAATATGCAGCAGCAGCGTCAACATTTAGCTGAAATCAGTCAGTATCTACAGACGGCGGTGATTACGAAAGGTTTTTCAAGTCCATCAAGTAGTCATATCATTCCGATTATTGTCGGCGAAAGTCAGGCAGCGATTGAAAAGGCGAAATATATACAGCAACAAGGCTTTTATGCCATGCCAGTCCGTCCGCCGACTGTGCCGCAGAATAGTTCACGCTTACGCATTTCATTGACTTCTCTGGTGCAAAAAACTGAATTGGAACAATTGGTGGAGTGTTTGTGAGTTTAAATAAAACACTGGTCGCGCAGCGCTTTGCCAAAGCTGGGCAAAGTTATGTTGAACATGCTGTGGTACAGAAGCAGATTAGCGAACAGCTATTTGAATATCTCAAAAAGCATTGTCCCGAATTTTTAGCTTCAGTACTTGAGATTGGTTGTGGTTCTGGTAATTTAACCGATTTATTCCAATCCTATTTTCAGGTTGAACAACTGTTTTTAAATGATTTATATGAAGACGTGCAGCAGCATTTTGCTGATGTGGAATCCCCTCTAAATCTCCCCTTTATAAATGGGAGACCTGGAGTTAATTGGTTGATTGGTGACATTGAACAACTTGCCTTACCAACATCATTAGATGCCGTGATTTCCAGTTCAGCTTTGCAATGGATGACTGATCTACCTGCATTATTGAAACGGATTCATATAGCATTAAAATCAAATGGTTATTTCTGTTTTTCTACATTTGGGGCAGAGAATTTAATTGAGATCAAGCAATTGACTGGACAAGGTTTGAATTATTATTCTTTAGAGACCTTACAACAACAATTAGAAGAAAATGGTTTTGAGATTTTATTGATAAAGCAAGAGCAAAAGCATCTGTATTTTGATCACCCTAAAGCAGTTTTGCAGCATTTGAAAGCGACGGGCGTGACCGCGACCGCAAAATCGCATCGCTGGACCAAGCAATCCTTACAACAGTTTTATTTAGATTATCAACAATTTCATGATGAGCATGGTTTTCGTCTGACTTACCATCCTATGTATGTAATTGCGCGGAGAACAGTATGAGTGCAGCAATTTATTTCGTCAGCGGTATTGATACGGAAATTGGTAAAACTTACGCCAGTGGTTATCTCGCCAAACTTTGGACCGGACAAGGGCAGCGTGTTATTACCCAGAAGTTGGTGCAAACAGGCAATATCGATGTGTCTGAAGACATCGAAAAACACCGTGAAATTATGGGTAGTGGCTGGTTTCAGGAAGATCATGAAAAATTGACCATGCCTGAAATTTTCACTTATCCCGCTTCACCGCATTTGGCAACGCGTTTAGATGGGCGTGAGTTAGATTTTGCCAAGATTGAAGCTGCAACTAAAGAACTTGCCCAGCGTTTTGATGTGGTGTTATTGGAAGGTGCGGGTGGTTTAATGGTGCCATTAACCACAGAGTTGTTAACCATTGACTATATTGTGCAGCATCAATTTCCTGTGATTTTGGTGACTTCTGGACGTTTGGGAAGCATTAACCACACATTGTTGAGTTTAGAAGCATTAAAACAGCGTGGTTTGAGTTTGTATGCTTTGGTGTATAACTTAAAAGATGAATCGAAAGACCCATTGATTTCTAAAGATACGGCGGATTATTTAAAGGCTTATTTGGCAAAGCATTTTCCAGATGCAGAATGGATTGAGTTGGAAAAGTTTAATTAACTTAAATTTTAATTAGAATCAAAATAGAGGCTCTTCACGGAGTCTCGCCGAGTTCAAGCTAAAGTTAGGGATAAACCTGCGGTTCGCCCTACTTTGGTTTCGCCCAAATGAGAAGCAACGCTTCGCAAGAAAGGCATCTTGCGCTGCTATAATCGCAGCTCACCACAAAACCTGTTCTCTTTCTGTTTTTTGTGTTTATTATTTCGCAGAAACAATATATTGCAAAATTCACGCAGGTTGTGGATGACGTTTCCGAGTATCATATTTCACTTGAGAGTTTCGATTGTATAAAAGTAAGGCCTAAAATGAACAAGAAAAATAAATTAGTTCTATCCATTTTATTTGGATTTTTGATTCCAGTCTCAGCATCCTATGCTGCTGTACCAACAAATAAAACCATCATCAGTTGGATCACTAACTTACAAGATTCAAATGCTAATCCTCAGCAAGCCATTAAGATTGATCACACGGAAAAAGTAAAATTAATTTCAGACGAAGAAGCCTATTTATCAGGTGTCAGTTTTGACAATGCTGGGCGTAACTTTTGGGCTGGTTATGTGTTAACTCGTCCTAAATTAAAACAAGCTAAAATTTTAAAAGAGTTTGGTGGTCAATCTAATATATTTAAAATCCATTCAACTGTTTATAAAGGCAAACCTGTTGATCTTGTTGAAATAGAAAGTGCTGGTTCAGGACAAGGGGCTGTTAAATCGACCAAAAGTTTAGTTTATTTGAGCCAATGGAATACTAAGTTGATTACTGAGGTACAGGAGTCATCATATGCTGGGCACTATAATGCAAAACTAGATATGGAAGCTTGTCTTACGGGGGCAGATAATACGGGTTATTTAAATGTAATGCCGTATTCGCCTTATGTTGTGAAAACAACGGTGACAGGAGATGCCTGTAATGACAAACCTAAAGGATACAAAGTAAATAGTTCAGTTCTTCCAATCGTAATTAGCGAAATAAAATAAAAAAAGCTAACAAGCGCACTTGTTAGCGGAGGAGGAACTTAGAATTGTGAAGCCTAATTTATAGTGTTTTTTTCTAGTTATTACTCACGATCCCAATTTTAGTGACATTACTTTGCTGAGCTAATGCCATGACCATCGCAATGTTTTTATATTCTGCTTGAGGATCAGGTTTAAATTTAATTTGATTCTGATCTGTTTTTTGTGCAACAGCGTCAAACAAAGCCTTTAATGCCTGACGATCAGCAACCGTTTGATCATTCCAAAAAATCTGACCTTGTGCATCAACTCTAAGATTGATGGTTTCAGGTGGTTTTTGATCTGTTGGCGGTGGAGGCGTACCATTTGGTAAATTAATATTAATGGCATTGTTTGGGATCGGAATCGTGATGATGAACATGATCAATAACACCAGCATGACATCAATCAATGGCGTCATATTGACGTCAAGCATGACATCATCTTCACTACTTTTTGGACCAACATTCATACCCATGACTAACTCCTTATCGTCTGATTAAGGTGAACTAGGCGGAGTAGTGACAAATGCAATTTTGCCGATACCCGCTTGTTGGGTGGTACTAATCACCTGATCAATCGCTTCATAATGCGTGAGTTGATCGCCACGGATATGAACCTCGGGTTGAGGGCGCTTTTGCGCCTCAACTTGCAAACGTGCAAGTAATGTTTCTTTATCTGCAACGTTTTGTTCATTCCAAAAAATATCGCCAGTTTTGTTGACTGAAAGTTGGATATTTTGAGGTGTGGTGGCATATGGCGTATTTTTTTCTTCAGGAAGTTTCACAGGCACTGTGTGTGTGACAACTGGAACAGTGATTAAAAAGATAATCAGCAGAACCAGCATGATATCAACCAACGGTGTTGTGTTAATCGTACCAATGACATCATCGTCATCTTGGCCAGAATTCATCATCATGCCCATAATCGTATTCCTTATTTAGAATCACGGTTTGGGTGATTGCCATTTAGTTCACCACTCAATAAAACAGCATGTAAGTCCGAACCAAATGAGCGGACATTATCCATCACCGCTTTATTACGGCGAGTAAGCCAGTTATAGCCAAGTACCGCTGGCACAGCGACAGCAAGACCAATTGCAGTCATGATCAAGGCTTCACCAACTGGTCCTGCGACTTTATCAATCGATGCTTGTCCTGAAATACCGATGGCTGTCAGTGCGTGATAAATTCCCCAAACTGTTCCAAATAAACCAACAAAAGGTGCTGTAGAACCAACCGTTGCCAGAAATGCCAAACCATTACCTAAATGGCTTTGTACTTTTTCAATTGCACGTTGGATCGAAATGGTTACCCACGTGTTGAAATCAATTCTTTCTAATAAAGAACCATCATGGTGTTTGGTAGAGTGGATTCCTTTTTCAGCGATATATCGATAACTACTGCTGGGATTTAAACTGTCTTTGGCACTATTGAGCGTATCTGCTTCCCAAAAATTACGTTCAGCTTCTATACCGTGACGTTTAACTTTGCTTTGTTGGAATACCTTAGAAAAGATGATGTACCACGTACCAATCGACATCAATACCAAAATAAATAGTGTTGTTTTGGCAATAACATCGCCTTCACGCCAAAGTGCTTCTAAACCATAAGGGTTATAAGCTTCTTGTTCAGTAGCTGGAAGTGGAGGAGGTGTTGCTGTCGTTTGCGTGGTTTCATCCGCCACGACTGTGGTTACAGGCGTTGTTTGGGCGGTTTCTTCAGCCCACACTGTACTGATTGGGAGTAAAGTGCTGGTTGAAATTAAACCAATAGCTGCGAATCGAGCGATATATTTTGCTGTTTTATTCATTTCAAATTCTCCAAAAAATTTGTTTAATTCATTCATTTGTTTAAGTAATTGTGAATGGGTATTCGATTTCGTACCATTCTTGTTGGGGAACACCGTCTTTCATGGCAGGTGTAAACGAACATAAGCTGTATGCTTTGATCGCGGCTTTATCTAAGCTTTTGCTACCGCTAGATTTTGCGACTTTTGAATCAATTACCTTGCCTGAACCATCGACCAATACACGCATCCGTACCGTACCTTCTTCTTCATTCATTAAAGCTTCACGTGGATAGTCTGGTTTTTTACAACCTACGCTACCTTCTGATACCCCACGTGAAATTCCAGCAGGTTTTGGTGCGGGAGCAGGTGCGGCGATCGGTGCTGCAACAGGACTCGGACTGGGTGCTGCAACAGTAGGCGTAGCTGTAGGAGTCGCAACTGTATTTTGGACAGGTGGCGTTGGCGTTGGTTTGGCAACAGATGTTACTTTTTCCACTTGTTTAGGTGGATCAGGCATTTTTGCCACTTTCTCTACCATTTTGGGTGGTTCAGGTGGTTTTTCCTCTGGTTTTGGTGGAGGAGGTGGAGGGGGCGGTTCAATATCTTGAATAATTAGTAGTTCGACAGGTTTCTCGACAGGCTTAATCGTTGCAGTCGTTAAACTTGTTACTAAAATATAGGCGATCACGAGATGTAGAAATAAAACCACACCAAGACCGATGAAACGTTTGGCAGATTGATTTTCATTCTCAGCAAAGGGTATGCCCATAATTGCTCCTGAAATTGTAATCGTTGACCCATACATAAATTTGAAAATGAAATCTCTGATTTATGTGATGCAAATAAATGTTGTTTTGGATCGGCGGATCACGGTAGATCACTACAGCATCTGAAAATCATGCTGTAGTGATGCGCATATTAAAATTTGAAAGTGCTACGAACGAAGTAAGTTCGACCCAGTACATCTGCGTATCGAGGGTCATAACCCATTTGGAAGTTATCCAATACATTTGATGCAGGGGGAGCTTCATCAAACATATTTTTGACACCTAACGTAAGCTCTAAATTTTTAAAGCCTTTATACGTTCCTGATAAGTTATAGGTGGTGTAGTCACTGACTTTATGGTTTTGACCACTGGAATTTTGATCTTTGTAACCTTTAGAGAAACTTTGCTGTAAGTTCAGTGCCCAATTTTCATAGCGCCAATCTAGATTCGCGGTGTGCTTCCAACGTAAAACAATGGCTTGATAATCCAGACCAGCATAACTACCCGCAACACCAACCCATGGCATTCCTTTGTCTTCTTGATATTGGTAATCGGTTATATAGGTACCATCAATATTAAAACCGAGCTGACCTGTGCTGGTCATAGGGGAGCGCCACGCCATACCGACATCAAATCCTGAAGTTTTGATACCACCTAAGTTTTGCTTGGTTGTAATGATGTGGTGGAGTGAGCCATCTGCATTGCGGACAAATTTATCTGCATATTTTTCTGGGTCGCCGAAAATAGCCGTCTCGGAAATCGCTGTAATCTGATTTTTAACCTTGATATCAAAATAGTCTAATGTGAAGACTAGGTTTTTGGTTGGCTGAAAGACCAGACCTGCTGTAATCGAATCTGATTTTTCTGGCTCTAAGTCTTTGTTACCACCATCTTGACGATCAAACTGCATACCACAATCGCGGGCAGGGAGAGCACCAGCGGCAGGAACACCATTCGGGCATAGAACAGGATCATTGTAAGTTGCTTGCGTATTGGTTAACGAGTTCGGTGAATGCATTTCTGCGAGTGTTGGTGCTCTAAAGCCTTTGGTATAGCTAGTTCTGAACATTAATTGTTGAATTGGTTCCCAGCGTAGGGAGAACTTAGGATTAAAGGTACTCCCAAAATCACTATAGTCGTCATAACGAGCAGCAAGTTGTGCTTCTAGAGTTTTGTGCAATGGGACGTGTAGTTCTGTAAAAACGGCTTTAATATTTCGAGAACCTTCATTTATTGGTTCATTTGGATCTACACCCGTACTTGGTGCAACACTCGCAATCTCAGAAATGGTTTTTGATTGCCAATCATCTTTACGATAACTTGCACCAATCGCAAGACCTACATCACCTGCTGGCAAAGTGTAAATAGGGCGACTTGCAGTAAAATCGATCGTTGTTGAGTCTAATTTTGCGTCTAAATATTTACCTTTTACCCCTAAGCTACTCCAGACATCTCCATCTTCAGCGGCTTGTGGTCCAAATGGGTTCAGCGTGCCATTGAGTAAAGCTTCCGATGTTTTATCGTAATTGAGATATCCATTTATAACATTATCTGCTGCGTTACTACGCGCATAGGTTACGCCTGTATTGATATCCCAACCATAAGCATCACCTTCAATACCTGCAAAGATACGATGTGAATCATTGACGCTATTACTGACACGATTACCCGCTTGAGAGCGAAGATAAAGTTCTAATGGACCATTCACGCCATCCATTGCTGGAGTTATACCTTTGCCTGGATAATATTTGCTTGAAGGATCTAGAGGTAAATCAAAAAATACATCTGGTGCCACAGAAGTGGTGACTTCGTTCCGTGCATATACATATTCGCCAATAGCATTAAAATTATCATTTAATTTTGCAGTGACTCGTCCCATGACAGAGATATCTTCTGTTTTAGGAACGATACCAATGACTGCTTGACTGTTATAACGACAGGTTTTACCTTTGGCTGTTACTAATGGGTTATCGCCACAACCGATATTTGCATACGGATTACCAAAAACTTCTGATTCAGGATCATATAAATTTGCTGGGAATGAGCCACTACTGGTTCTGTCCACACCGAGTTCTGGAAAAACACCGCCACGACGACTGACCTTACGATCTTTTGCCATGACATCTTCACCACGGCGATAATCAATTACACCGAACGCGTTAAATCCATTTTCATCAAGATCACCAAAACCACCAAAAATTGAATAGCTTTGTTTTTCCCCGCCTTTTTGTTCTGGCTTTTGGTAGTCAGTACTAAAATTCAATCCATTGAACTGCTTTTTAGTAATGAAGTTAATCACCCCACCGATCGCATCCGTTCCATAAACGGCAGAAGCGCCATCTTTTAAAACCTCAATCCGATCTAACATCGCAAGCGGAATGATATTTAAATTTGTGATGCCACTATCATAGGCATTTGCTGCAAGACGTCGTCCATTCAATAACACTAAAGTTTTATTCGCACCTAAGCCGCGCATGTTGGCTGCGGACCCTTCTGTTCTACTTGCACCTACATTAGAGGCTGTAACAAAGTTGGATTGGTTGGCTGTGATTTTAGATAATGCCTCCTCAGTGGTGGTGATCCCTTGCTTCAGAATTTCATCGACTTTTACGATCGTGATTGGAGAAGCGCTCTGCGCTGCAACACCTTTGATCGATGAACCTGTGACTGCAACTTTTACAACTTTGGTCGCTTTTTCATCTGTGGGTGACTCTGTTTCGGCCGCATGGGTCATTGATAAACACAACATACTGAGGCTCAGGGTACTGAGTTTTAGTATGCTTTTGCTCGCTTTTGGCAGAGCATTAGATTGAACGAAATTGGTATTTTTCATTGAATTTATAACCCCTAAATAGACGGTCACTCTAAAAGAATGAACAAAATCGTTTTAGCAAGACATGTGCCAAATACTATTTTTAGGTCTCAATTTAGTTAGATTAAATTGTGTAAAAGCGTTATAGTTTTATCTAATAAGCGTTTCATATTTTTACTAATTATTAAAAAACAACCAATATACAAAAAATATTTTTATTGTCATTTTTCTACAACAAACATGATTTTTTATATCGCATTAAAATGAAACAGGATGTTTATGTGTTGCTTTTATTTGGTGCGAATTTTTATTTATTTATTTAAAATTATGCATTTGTATTTTTATACTGTCTGAGGTGTAAATTAATATCAAAAATGATCTTTGCATAATATTACTTTTAATTAACATCGATAAATCCATATCTTTAGACTACTTATTAAATTTTTTTTTATTATTGTTAAATATTTTATTTGAAAAGTGGCATGAATTTGGCAGTGGTTTTTCCGTCATGGAAATGATTCTTCCATCTTTGTTATTTTTATGAATGGTAAAAAATAATCAATTTTTAAATTTCATTAGAAATATCATTTAATTAAACAAAGATGCTCGAATCGTTAAGTGATTGGCTGCTATTCGAAAGACTAGCGTTTATTGAAAAACGACGATGTGAGCACTGAGTTGAAGTCTAAATTTTCTAGCGTTGCTTTGTTTTCAACCATTATTGCATTTGCCTCAATTGGATATGCCAAAACACCTGCACAAGCGGACAAAGTGCTTCGAATTGCTTTTGAAGCCCCCGATGATGGTTTTGATATGGTTAAAACTTTCAATTTCTATAGTGGGAATGTTGCTGATGTTATTTTTGAAAGGTTACTCCAATATGATTATTTGGCCAGTCCAGTAAAGCTTGTGCCGTCGACGGCAGAGAGCATGCCAATCATTCAAGAACATGGCAAAGTTTATATTTTTAAAATAAAACCAGAAATTTATTTTACCAATGACCCTGCATTCAAAGGCAAGCGCAGAGAGTTGGTTGCAGAGGATTATGTTTATTCGATTAAACGTATTTTAGATCCTAAAAATCACTCCTCATCATTTGCTTTTATTGATCATAAAATTGTGGGTGCAAATGTATTGGTTGATCAAGCGAAGAAGTCTGGTCGATTTGATTATGATGCGCCGATTGAGGGAATCAAGGCATTAGACCGTTATACGATTCAATTCACACTGACACAACCTGATTATAACTTTCCTTATATTTTGGCATATAGCACTTTTGGTGCAGTTGCTCGTGAAGTGGTTGAATATTATAAAGATCGTCTAGGTATGCATCCTGTTGGTACAGGTCCATATATGCTCAGCAAGTATGTTCCTCGTAGCAAAATAGAGTTGGTCGCAAATCCTGATTATCGTGGTTTTGTCTGGAATTATAAGTCAACGGGAACGGCTTGGGATAATCAGCTTGTCAAAGAAATGACTGGCAAAAAGATGCCGCAAATCGGCAAGGTGAACATCAGTATTATCGAAGAAGAGCAGTCACGTTGGTTAGCCTTTAAATCCAAGCAACTTGATTTTGATAAGTTAACTTCAAGCTCAGTGCCCAAAGTATTGGATCAAAATAATCAATTAAAAGCTGAGATGAAACAGCAAGGTATTCTCCTTTATCCGAATAAAGAAGCTGAAATCACTTATACCATGCTGAATATGCGTGACCCGATCATAGGTGGGAAGAGCTTAGATAAAGTCGCATTAAGACGTGCTATAGCGATGTCTTTTAATTTGGATGAATACATCCGTATTTTACGAAAGGGGCAGGCAGTCAAAGCCGAAATGTTGGTTCCCGCCGGTGTAAATGGTCATAACCCGAATTATCGTAGCAGCATTGGTTACAACCCTGTTCTCGCTAATAAACTGCTGGATCATTTTGGATATAAAAAAGATGCGGATGGTTATCGTACTCTACCTAATGGCAATGCTTTAACTTTAAAAATTAATACAGAAAGTGGCTCAGCTTCAGTTATGTACTCTGAGTTGTGGAAGAAAAATTTAGATGCAATTGGCATCAGAGCAGAATTTAAAGTCAGTAATTTTGCCGATAACTTAAAAGCGGCAACTCAATGTCAATACATGATCTGGGGTGGTGCATGGCATGCAGATTATCCAGAAGGAGAGAATTTCACCCAATTACTTTATGGTCCTAACGTTGGACGCGCGAATCAATCTTGTTATCAGTCAGCAGCTTATGATCGTTTATATAAACAAGTGATGCAGCACGCACCAGAACAGCGTATGCCTTTTTATGAAAAAATGAGCCGACAAATCGAAGCAGATCATCCTTTTATTCTTCAAGACACCCGCATAAGAAACTGGGTCATTCAGCCCCATGTGCAAGGCTTCAAAGCCCATCCAATCATGAATACCAACTGGCAATATCTAGATATTGCTTCACCGCGTCAAAAATAAGTGATGAGTTCAAGATGAAGCAAAATTTTAAACTTTCGTTAACACGCTATGGTTTGGCAATTTGTGTTGGGCTCACGGCAACGCTTTCAACTTCATTGCTTGCTGCCAAAAGCCCAGCCGATCCCAATAAAGTATTGCGTTATGTCTTTCCCGTCGCAGAAACAGGTTTTGATCCTGCGGGTGTACACGACTTATATTCTGCGCATGTGAATGGATCTATTTTTGAGACCTTATTTACCTATGATTATTTGGCCTCACCTGCAAAATTAACACCTCGAACAGCGCTGTCATTGCCAGAAGTCAGTGCAGATGGTTTGACTTATACCATTCGAATCCAGAAAGGCATTTATTTTGTTGATGATCCTGTATTTAAAGGGAAAAAGCGGGAACTAACCTCGGCTGATTATGCTTATACCTTTAAGCGCTTGCTCGATCCAAACTTGCGTTCACCTAACAGTTGGTTGCTGGATGGGCGTATTGCGGGAATGGATGCAGTGCTGAAGCAAGCACAAAAAACAGGAAAATTTAATTACGATCTACCTGTTGTCGGCTTACAGACACCAGATCGCTATACCTTGGTGATTCAACTGACCAGTCCTGATCAAAACTTCCCGATGATCTTGGCACATCAACCTGCTGGTGCAGTTGCCAGAGAGGTGATCGAAAAGTATCGAAACAAGGCTGGTTTTGCTATGGGACATCCTGTGGGCACAGGTCCTTATATGTTGGCTCGTTGGACACCGGGGTCACGCATTATTTTAAAAGCCAATCCGAACTTCCGAAGTTTTGTTTGGAACTTTAAAGCGAGTACTGCTGAAGACCAGAAAATTGTTCAAGCCATGCAAGGCAAACAGATGCCGCAAATTGGTGTCATCGATATACAAGTGATGGAAGAGGGTCAATCACGTTGGCTGTCCTTTAGTAAAGATGAGGTTGATTTATTTCAGCTCGATGGTGAGTTGACCGTTCAAGCTTTGCAAAATGGTGAGTTGAAACCTGAATTGGTGAAAAAAGGTGTGCAACTATCTCGTATCGTTGATCCATCCATTGACTATCACTATTGGAATATGAAAAACCCCATTGTGGGTGGGTTGAGTAAAGAAAAAATTGCACTCCGCCGTGCCATGGCTATGGCTTTTTCTGCCGACAGTTATATCAATATTTTGCAAAAAGGGGATGCCCAAAAATTACAAGCACTGATCCCAGATGGTGTAGTCGGCTACGATCCTGATTATAGAAGCAGTATTCCGTATTCAGTCAAAGCCGCCAATCTGTTGCTTGATCGTTATAACTACAAGGTGAGTGCAAATGGTTGGCGAACGCTGCCGAATGGAAAGCCGCTTGTAATTGATATGACGATCTCTGGAAATAGTCTAAGAAGTCAGCAACAAGCGGAGTTTTGGAAAAAAATTCTGGATAGTCTCAAGATCCAAATGACCACCAAATCTTTGCCATTTTCAGAAGCACTGAAGTTAGAAAAACAATGCAAAACCATGTTCAAAACATCTGCTTGGATTGCGGACTATCCTGATGCAGATAATTTTATGCAGCTTTTTTATGGCAAGAACGTTCATGTGAGTAACAACAGTTGTGCCGAAATTCCTGAATTTGACCGCCTATACGAACAAACCCAGAAGCTGCCACCTAGTCCAGAACGTGATGCCTTATACCGAAAAATGTCACGTGTCTTGGAAGTCTATATGCCCGTACAAGTGATCGGTGCTCGTTACCGAAACATCTTGGCTCAACCTCGTGTGATTGGTTTTAAAAAGCATCCGATTCTTCCTGCGGAATGGATGTACATCGACATTGATATGAAGAAATAGAAATAAAGAACTGGAGTCATCATGAAATTCAATACTTTTAAATTAACCACCTTATGTGTATTGACGATGGGCGTTAGCCAGATGGCAATCGCAGAAACCACAAAACGTCAGACATTACCAACATTTCAGGCCCAAGACATTGCAGCAATGTGCGATGCCAAAATGAATGAGGTGAAAAAACAGCTAAAGTCGGTAGAAATGTTGCGGTTAAAACAAGATGCACCTGCAGCACCTGTTCTAGCAGAATGGGATCGTATCTTTGCAGAATTTGAAGATTTTTATGGGCCGATTGGTTTATATGGCAACATTTATCCCGATGAGGCTGTACGCAACGCGGCTGAGGATTGTGAAGTTAAAATTACTCAGTTCCAAACCGATATTTTCCAAAATCCCAAGCTCTATCAGCAGTTTAAAAAACTAAAGCCATCTGATGCAATAGACAGCAAATTTCAGCAAGACATTTTGGATAATTTTGAAGAAAAAGGCATTCTGCTGACCACCAACAAGCAAAAACGTCTGAAAGAGATTTTGGACGAACTCGCAACGGTTGAGCAGGTCTATGCCAGAAATGTACGTGAAAATCCACAGAAATTAGAGTTTAGTGCCGCTGAGTTAAAAGGTTTACCGCAAAGCTATATTGATGCTTTAAGCAAAAATGATAAAGGTCATTATTTATTGGGTTTTGAATACCCTGAATACCGTCCTTTTATGCAGCTTGCGGAAAATGATGATGCGCGTAAGCGCTACCAAATTGCTTTTAGTCGTCGTGGTGGAGAAAAGAATTTAGCATTGCTGAAGCAAGCGATCGATTTACGCTATGCCTTAGCGCAGCTTTTTGGCAAATCTAGTTATGCTGAATGGGTTTTACAAAAGCGAATGGCAAAAACACCAGAGGCAGTCAATACATTTTTAGCAGAAGTTCATGCAACGGTCGCGCCGTTAGAACAAAAAGAAGTTCAGACTTTAGGCGAGTTCAAAGCAAAAAGTTTAAATATTCCATTACAACAAGCCAAGATCGAGCGTTGGAGCGAGGAATATTGGAGTGAAAAACTCCGCCAAGTCAAATATCAAATTGATCAGGAAAAGTTGCGGGAATTTTTCCCTACACAAGCGACGCAAGATTGGTTATTTGCTATTTCATCTGATTTATATGGGATTGAATTTAAGCCAGTAAATGTAGAAGTTTGGCAAGACGAAGTCGAGTATTACGATGTGGTCGATGCGAAAACAAAGCAATTAATCGGCGGTTTGTACATGGATAAATTTCCACGCGAAGGCAAGTATGGCCATGCTGCGGTTTGGAGTGTTTTTGGACGAAGTCGTTTAACTGAGCGTAAACCAATCTCAGCATTGGTCACCAATTTTAATCGCAAGGGGCTGAATAGTGATGAGTTGGAAACCTTCGTACATGAGTTTGGACATGCTTTGCATGGCATTTTGTCAGATACGCGTTATGCATCACAAGCAGGAACCAGTGTAGAACGTGACTTTGTTGAAGCGCCGTCACAAATGTATGAAGAGTGGGCGAGACGTAAAGAAACCCTGTCCAAAGTCGCAGATTATTGTAGCCCTGCGTGTCCACGTGTCGATGATGCCTTAATCGAGAAACTAAATGCAGTACATGGCTATGGGCGGGGTCTGCATTATGCGCGTCAAACATTATATGCTCAGTACGATATGGCACTACATGGTGTTGATGCTTTGAAAGTACACCCCCTTGATCTATGGGGGAAAATGGAGGGTGCAACCGCATTGGGTTATGTGCCTACGACACAATTTCCAGGTCAGTTTGGGCACGTTATGGGCGGTTATCAAAGCAGCTATTATGGCTATATGTGGTCAGAGGTCATGGCCTTAGATATGTTGTCAGCCTTTGGCAATAACCTGAACAATGCTGAGGTTGGACAGCGTTATCGCGAAACAATTTTATCTCAAGGTAGCCAAAAGCCTGCACAAACATTAGTTGAAGCGTTTCTTGGACGTAAACCCAACAACACCGCATTTTTCCATGAAATCTCAGGTCAACGAATTAAATAAGGGGCATCTTTATGCTGGCATATATTGTACGTCGCATATGGCAGATGATCCCAACTATGCTGGGTGTCGTGCTGCTGATCTTTTTCTTGTTCAATTGGGTAGGGGGTGATCCAGCTTATATCTTGGCAGGGAAAATGTCGAATCCAGAACAAATTGAAAATATTCGTCAGCAGCTTGGGGTTGATCAGCCTTACTATGTACAACTCTGGATTTTTATCCAGCAAATTTTAACATTTGATTATGGGGTGAGTTGGAGTACCGGTGAATCAGTCTCCCAGATTATTACGACACGTTTAGGGCCATCACTGACCATCTTGATTCCACTGACGATTTTACAAACGATTATTTCGATCATTTTGGCTTTAGCAGTTGCCTCAGTGCGAGGCAGTTTGACTGATCGGATGGTGATGATGTTATGCACCATCGGTATGTCGATTAGTATTTTAGTTTATATCATTGTTTTTCAATATTTCTTTGCTTATCAATTGGGGTGGTTTCCAGTGCAAGGCTGGAGCGATAGTTTTAGTGAAAACTTATTTAAATATGCCTTACTCCCGATTTTGATCATGCTAGTGGTGAGTATTGCGCCAACGCTCAGACTATATCGCAGCTTTATTTTAGATGAAGTCAATCAGGATTATGTCCGTACTGCACGCGCCAAAGGGGTGGGTGAACATCGCATTTTTGGTGTGCATGTATTACGCAATGCATCTATCCCAATCGTGACCGATGTCATGGCAACTTTGCCTGCATTACTGATCGGTGCATTTTTAATTGAACGCTTTTTTGGTATTCCCGGCATTGGTCGCGAAGTCATTATTGCGGTGGAGCGGAGTGATTTTCCCGTCATTAAAGCTATTACCGTGTACATCGCTGCTGCGACCATGTGTTTTAACTTAATAGCTGATCTGATTTATAAATTAATCGATCCGCGCGTACAGTTGAAGTAGGTGCAATATGCTGAATATATTATTCAAAAGAAACGCATCTGCTCAGTCTAGCGCAACTTCGTCTGGACTCTGGCAGTTGGCTGTGCAGCGCTTAAAAGCGGATCGTATCGCAATGGTTTCGCTACTCGTCGTGCTGAGTTATTTCATCATATTGGTTCTGTCGGTAACGGGTGTGATTGCATCGAATTGGAATAAAGAGGTTGCTGTGAGTTATGCACCACCTACTTTTATCGGTGCTGATATTGAGGAACGGATTGCTGAGAAAAAATCAGAACCATTGCAAGCTTTACCTGAAAACCCTGTTGATCCTTTAAAAGAGATTATTCGTGAATTGAATATTCAAATTGCGAATGAGCAGATCACCGAAACTCCAATTGATTACTATGGGGTGACAGATCCTTTAGCAGCAGATATGCAAGCCATTGATCAGCAATTGGGTGAGCATTTACTCGATCATAGCCAAGAATTAAAAACTACACTCGCTTTTGGTGCTGATAAGTGGGGGCAAGACATTTTACTCAAAACCATCAAAGGTGCCGAAACATCGATCCTCGTTGGATTGCTATCTGCGTTATTGGCAGTGGTGATTGGTACTGGTTTAGGGGCGATTGCAGGCTATTTTGGTGGTTGGGTCGATGATGTACTGAACTGGTTCTACAATATTTTTACCTCAATTCCTTATCTGTTATTGGTGTTAGCCGTTGCGGCGGTTCTGCAACAAAAAGGGGTACTTTCGATTGTACTTATTTTAGGTTTAACGGGCTGGACAGGTGTATTTCGCTTGATTCGTGCCGAGTATATGAAGCACAAATCTCGCGAATATGTACTGGCTGCTAAGGCGATTGGTGTCAGCCATTCGCGCCGTATGTTTGTGCATATTTTTCCCAATGTCAGTCATATTGCTTTAGTACAAATTTCTATTCTTGTGGTGGCATTTATCAAGTCAGAAGTGATTCTAAGCTTCCTTGGTTTTGGTGTTCCTGTGGGGGTGGTGTCGTGGGGAAGCATGTTGAATGAAGCACAAACTGAGTTGATTCTAGGCAAATGGTGGCAATTAGCTGCAGCATCGATCGCTATGGCAGTGTTAGTCACCGCATTTTCAATGTTCACCGATGCATTGCGTGATGCATTAGACCCTAAACTGAAATAGCGGAGTGGAATGAGATGATACGTAATGATGAAACACTGCTATTAAATGTAGAAAATCTTCGGGTTAGTTTTAAAGGTGAGGATAAACAGTGGATTGAAACAGTCAAAGGGATTTCATTTTCGATTCCTAAAAACAAGACTGTTGCCTTGGTGGGGGAGTCTGGAAGTGGTAAATCGGTCACTTCGCTTGCGGTTATGGGGTTGCTACCCAAAGGACAAAGCCAAGTCTCTGAGCAAAGTAGAATTATCTTTGAGGGTAAAGATTTACTTAATCTCTCAGCGAAAGAGATTCGGAGTATTTGTGGTAAAGACATTGCCATGATTTTCCAAGAGCCAATGTCATCGTTGAATCCTGTGTTTACAGTAGGGGATCAAATTGCTGAAGTTCTTCGTATTCACCTTGGCATGGGGAGAAAGCAGGCGCGAATACGCGTTTTGGAATTACTAAAGGAAGTTGGGATTCCTTCACCTGAGAGCAAAATTGATGCTTATCCAAGTCAGCTTTCAGGAGGTCAGCAACAACGTATTATGATCGCGATGGCGATCGCTTGTGAACCAAAGCTCTTGATTGCCGATGAACCGACAACTGCTTTGGATGTAACGATTCAAAAGCAAATTATTGATTTGCTCGAATCTTTACGTCAGCGTCATGAAATGTCGATGTTATTTATCACCCATGACTTAGCTTTGGTCGGTGAAATTGCTGATGAAGTGATTGTGATGCGACATGGTGAAATTCGTGAAAGTGGTGATGTGAAACAAGTGCTTGAACAACCCAATGATGTTTATACACGTGCGCTTTTGCATTGTCGTCCTCAACTTTCATCGCGTCCATATCGCTTGCCTGTCACCAGTGATTTTATGAAACAGGAAAATGGGCAACTGGTTGAAGCGATTAATCTGTCCACCCTTCATCTTCAAGAGCGAACAAGAGGGCTTACAGGTCTAGAGAAAATCGTGCTGGAGGTTAAAGATTTGAAAAAGTCTTTTTATAGCCGTAAAGGTTTATGGGGGCATGAGGAGTTTCAGGCGGTAAAAGGTGTCTCTTTCCAACTAGCAAAAGGTAAAACTTTGGGGTTGGTGGGAGAGTCAGGCTCAGGAAAAACCACAATTGGCTTATTGCTGATGCGTTTACATGAAGCCACGGGTGGACAAATATTGATTGATGGGAAAGATATTCTTTCCATGACGGAGAAAGAATTTGCCCTCTACCAGCGGAAGATACAAATCATCTTTCAAAATCCATATGCTTCGCTCAATCCACGCTTTACCATTGGGCAGATTTTACTTGAGCCAATGCGCATTCATGGTATCGGTGAAAATGATGCGGAACGTAAAAAAATTGCATTAGCGCTTTTAGAGAGAGTCAGTTTGCCTGATCAAGCTTATGATCGCTATCCACATGAGTTTTCAGGTGGTCAGCGTCAACGCATTGCGATTGCCCGTTGTTTGACATTAAAACCTGAGATTTTGATCTGTGATGAGTCGGTATCTGCGCTTGATGTATCAGTGCAGGCACAGGTGTTGAACTTATTGCAAGATTTACAGGATGAGTTTGGTTTGAGTTATATTTTTATTTCACACGATTTATCGGTTGTAAAATATATTTCGGATCAAGTGATGGTGATGAATCATGGAGAGATCGTCGAAATTGCAGATTCAGATGAGCTGTATTTACATCCTCAACATGAATACACTCAAAAACTGCTGAATGCAATTCCACAAGGCATCATATCTAATCGCTAGCAGTGATAAAAAAACGCTCAAATTTGAGCGTTTTTTTATATCAAGGTAAAGTCTTAAAACTTCTTAAAGCCTTTACTGATACCAAGAGGTTTACGGTCACTGGTATTTTGATTTTTAGAATTGCTGTTCGGGCGTTGTTCTGGTTGTTCATCATCACGACGTTGTTGACGTAAATAACCACCACGACGTGCAGCCATTGGTTTTTCAATCATTCTGTCACTACGACGTTTGGCCATACCAAATAAACCAGTGCCTTGACGTGGTTTCAATTCAACAGATTTCGCAAGATTATCGATATCGCCTTTATCCAATTCCATCCAGCGACCTGTACGCAATTCGCGTGGTAGAATCACTGTGCCGTAACGGGTACGCAGTAGGCGACTAACTTTTAAACTTTGTGTTTCAAAAATACGGCGTACTTCACGGTTACGACCTTCTTTGACCACAACTTGATACCAACGGTTGATCCCATCACCACCAATGTCAGTGAATGATTCAAATTTGGCAGGGCCATCTTCAAGCTCTACACCTTTGAGCATATTGTTGCGAATTTGTGGTGTCACTTCACCCATGACACGTACCGCATATTCACGCTCAATTTCATTAGATGGATGCATCAAACGATTGGCAAGCTCACCATCATTGGTAAATAACAATAAACCAGTACTGTTAATATCCAGACGACCAACCATGACCCAACGATCATTGGCAATTTGTGGTAACTGTTCAAAAACAGTTGGGCGATTCTCAGGATCATTACGTGAACAAATTTCGCCTTCAGGTTTGTAGTAAACCAAAACACGACGACGGATTTCATCTTCAATTTGGAATTGGACTTTACGACCATCAATACGCAGTTCATCCGTCGGTTCAATTCGTTCACCGACCTGTGCAATACGACCATTGATGCTGACACGACCAGCAGCAATAACTTCTTCCATATAGCGACGTGAGCCTAGCCCAACCCTCGCTAACACCTTTTGTAATTTTTCACTCATGACAGCACAACCTTAGACATAATGATCAACAGTTCACCTTATCAAGACTTCGGCGCATGTGCGTCGAGTGTCATGAATGCTTCCTTGGCGTTCTGTAGGGGAGGCAGTTGACCTAGCGAGGCTAGACCAAATGCATTTAAAAATTGGGGCGTTGTAACTAACAACGCAGGTCTTCCAGGTAAATCTCTGAAACCAGCTTCTTTGATCCAGTTCCAGTCAAAAAGCGTTCTTAAAATCTGACTATTATTTGATACGCCACGAATTTGTTCAATATCGGCACGTGTGACGGGTTGATGATACGCAATCACTGCTACTGTTTCGAGTAGTGAGGGTGACAGTTTGGTTGGGCGTTCTGGCCAAACCTGCGCAATAATATTCCGATATTTGGCTCGGACTTGAAAACGAAACCCTTGTACCGTTTCAATCAATTCTATGGAGCGACCATGTTGTAACATAGCCAATTGTTGCAAAAACTGACGTAACTGTTGCTTATTATATTGGTTTTGAAATGCTTCTTTTAGTCGTGCAAGTGAGACTGGTGAGTCACTGGCGAATAAAATTGCTTCAATTTGCAATAAAACATCATGATGAATGTCTTCAAGCGACATACCTTCATTTGAGTCCAATTGATCTAAACTCATGCTGCAACGCCTTGAACAGTTAACGGTGCTTCAATTCCTGTATGAATAATTTGAATTTTTTGCTGACGTGTGAGTTCAAGCACCGCCATAAAGGTCACAACCATACCCATGCGACCTTGTTGTGAGTTAAGTAATTCAATAAAACTCAATGCCTCACCAGATGCAAGTTGGTGTTGGATAAAGGCAATACGTTCTTCGAGTAAAACAGGTTCTTGAGCCACAACATGCGTTATTGGCTCAGGACGGTTAAACACACAGAATATCGCATCGCGTAAAGCCTCGACATCATAACCTTCGTAAATGGGTGCAATATGACCAATACTGACATTTGCGCTAAAGGTATCGCGTTCAAAGATCGGCATTTGACCTAATCTTTCAGCAGCTTGTTTTATGCGCAAATAGGTTTCTAAACGATCGATCAGCTCTTGTTTAGGATCTTTTTCAAATTGATCAACAACCGTGACTTTCGGCAATAATAAACGTGATTTTAAATCAGCAAGCAGAGCCGCCATCACCATATAATCAGCCGTCAGTTCAATATTCAATGACTTCATGCTATCCATATAGCTAAGATACTGAGTCGCAATCGGTGCAATATCTATGTGTAATAGATCAAAACCATTTTTTTGAATCAGATAAATGAGAAAGTCCAGCGGCCCTTCAAATTGTTCCAGTAAGATTTCAAATGCAGCAGGCGGTATATACAAATCTTCAGGTATGGTGTCATGCCACTCGTCAAGCACACGAATGGAAGGAGTTAACTCCAGAGAGGAAGATAGGATTTGATTCATTACCGTTATAAGCCACGCGAATTTTCAAAAGCATGAAGGGATCGTTTTTGTGATCAAGGGATGACACATACTACTAAGAGCACGGCTATTCTAATCGAAATAGCAAATTTAATAAATTACTCACTTACAAAAACCTTAAAGTTCTCAGGGTATTTTCTAGATTTATGCAAAATTATATTGGGAAGGGAAAAATTATGCTTAAATTAGTGACGAAAACCTCATTTTCTTTAAATGATAAATTATTATGAAACATTATTTAAGCACGCAACAAAATCAACTTGGACAAAAAATTGGCCTTTCAATTGAAAATTATGTATCTGCTCGGTCAATTATCGGTGATTTAAACGGACAATACGTTAACTTGATTGATATTGCTGGTGGCGTGTCCGACCAAGCCCTCAGTCAAATATGGACGAGTGTTTCAACAGAACCGAATGATGGATGTTGGACCTACCTGCCTTATCCCGCACCACAGAGTCAAGACGTTGTAAAAGATGCTTTGCATAATTTATTTAATTTTAAAGATTCCACCCATTTTCTGATCGAAATCGATGGGGATGTACAGGGCTGGATTGCGTTATTAAATCCAAGACTTGAACATGGCGCGATTGAAATCGGTAATGTTTACTTTTCACATAAGATGAAAAAATCAAAAGCATCGACTGAAGCGATATTTTTATTATTACAACAATCTTTTAAACAGGGTTTTAGACGTGTGGAATGGAAATGTGACGATTTCAATGCACCATCAAAAGCAGCGGCATTGCGTTTTGGGTTCCAGTATGAAGGTCTATTTCGTCAGGATCGGATTGTAAAAGGTCGAAATCGCAACACAGCTTGGTTTTCGATTCTTGATGAAGAATGGTCAGCTTTGGAACAAGTTTATCAACAATGGTTAAGCCCCCAAAATTTTGATGAACAGGGTTTTCAGAAACAGCGATTGTCTGATTTTATGATTGACTAAAATGTAAGTGCTTACTCAAAAGCACTCACATCCCCAATCCCACGACGAATGACTTCTGGATTTTCACCTGATAAATCCACAATACTTGTGGTTGCTAACATTCCAAAACCGCCATCGATAAATACATCAATACGTTTGCCGAGCTGATTTTCAATATCAAATGGGTCATCTAAAGGATCTGTTTGATTCGGCAAGATCAAGGTACTGGTGAGTAAAGGTTCATCTAACTCTTTTAATAATGCTTGAGCAATTGGATTACTTGGAATACGTAGACCGATGGTTTTTTTCTTCGGATGCATCAAGCGTTTTGGTACTTCACTTGTTGCTGGCAAAATAAAAGTGGTCACAGCAGGTGTGTTATTTTTAAGCAAACGATACATTGCATTATCAACTTTGGCATAAGTTGCAATGTCTGATAAATCACAGCACATGATGGCGTATTGATGTTTAGGACCTAAACCACGAATTTGAGCAATACGTTCCATCGCACTTTTATTACCAATCTGGCAACCAATGGCATAGGCCGCATCAGTTGGATATACCACAACGTCACCAGCACGAATACGGTCAACGGCTTGAGTGATTAAGCGAGCCTGTGGATTTTCAGGATGAATATGTAAATGCAACATTATTATAACTCCCTGATCTATATGGCTGAATTTAGTATGAAACTTGTTGTGGGCATGTTGCAAGAGTTTGATGTGATAATTTTGTCATTTAATCAAGGTATTCACGTTTAAATTCATTGAGTTGTAATGGTGATCCATTGCGTGTGCAAAGACAAATGCAATAAATAAAATGCGCAGCATCACGAGGTAGCTTTGCTTCACCAGAAAAATACCGTTGTACTTGAGCAAACACATGATCTTTAAACTGTCGTCCATTTCCGCTGTCGCCCGTTAAGTTATCTAAAGACACACGAAATTTTCGACCAAAGGCGGTTGAAAATAACCATTCAATCGCTTGCGGTTTGATTTCAACTTGTTCAAATAAGCTTTGTTGTTCAGCACTTCGACCATCAGGTGCATACCAATATCCAAGGTCGGGAAGTAAGCGGCGTTTCTCACCTGCGATTGTCCAATGGCTGATTTCATGCAGGGCACTATTAAAGAAACCATGTGCAAATTGAATTCTTGCAGCTTGTTGAAAAGTTGCTGGGAAATACTCTGGTTCAAAATCACCTTTGACTAAAGTGACATTATGGTGGGAAAACCAAGAATTAAAGTGTAAAATAAGCCAATCGACCTGCTCTGATTCTGTCGTTAACTTTTGCCATGATAAATGTTGCACTTGATCTGGCATTAATGCAGCAGTAGTGGTTGAATGGGTGCGAATGAGTAGTGAAGTTGTTACTTCAAGTTGCGGCTGCAACAGGTGCATTGCTTGATTTACCCTGAGTTCTGTCAAAAGAAGTGCAAAATTGTATCTTAATCTTTGACAGAGTACCGATGAATTTGTAAAATCGCGCTCTTAATTATGTCAGCAAATACTTTTCCAAGCCAAATCGAGCCATTTAAATGGGCTGAACAGGGCTTTACATGGTCAGGAACACTGCCATTGTCTCGCTTTGCTCGTATTGCTCGAGAAGCTGTTGGTTCAATTGATGATCAATTGATCAACATAGACTGTAAGCTATCAATGGATATCTATCATCGTATTATATGGTTAGATGGACATATTGAAACCAAAGTTCCAATGGAATGCCAACGTTGTTTGGGAACTGTTGAAATTGAATTGGTTTCAGACTTTCATTTAGCCTTGATTGATGATGAGTCACTGATAGAGCGATTGGATGAGGATGCTGATTTCATCGTTTTAGGTGAAAGTGAATCTTCGAAAAAAGGTGATTTTGATACACCTGCATCGATCAATTTACTCGCATTACTAGAAGATGAACTGTTACTGTTGATGCCTTTATCTCCTAAACATGATGTTTGTGAGCATAAGCATCGACCTGCCACTCAGGATGATGTCGAAGAAAAGCGGGATAACCCGTTTGATGTTTTGGCTGGCCTGAAGGGTAAACTTAGCTCATAATTTATGTTATAATGTTGAGTTAAGACAACCGAATTTGTTCTGATCCATTTTTTCGATCTTTGTAAGGAGCCATCATGGCCGTTCAGCAAAACCGTAAAAGTCGCTCTCGCCGTGACATGCGCCGTTCACATGACGCTTTAACCGAGAATGCATTATCTGTAGACCAAACTACGGGTGAAACTCATCGTCGTCACCACGTGACTAAAGATGGTATTTACCGTGGTCGTCAATTATTCGCTAAAGCAGCTGATGCTGAATAATTGAATCATATGCATTAAGCGATAGCTTAAAGTATAAAAAAAATGGGAGCGAAAGCTCCCTTTTTTGTTGTTTTTCGCAATTATAAAAAGATTTAATCAATGTTAAATTGCCGCATCGCTAAAGAGTCTATCGTCATTCTCATGTAGAATCATGAGTGTTGATGAAATTGGCAATAGACTAATTTAAGGATTTTTATATGTCGACTAAACGACTTGAGCAGGCAGCTCAAGCAACAAAAACAGCATTTGTTTTTCCGGGTCAAGGCTCGCAAAAAGTAGGTATGTTGGCTGAACTTGCAGAGCAGTTTAGTGTTGTTCAAGACACCTTTGCTGAAGCTTCAGAAGCGCTTGGTTTTGACCTTTGGCAGATTGCTCAAAGTGGTGAAGGTTTAGATCAAACTGAAAATACCCAGCCCGTGTTACTTACCGCAAGTATTGCGTTGTGGCGTGTATGGTTAGAGCTAGGTGGTATTGTACCGAAATACTTGGCTGGACACTCTTTAGGAGAATACAGCGCCTTAGTTGCAGCAGAAGCAATGACGCTGGGTGATGCAGTGAAGTTGGTCAATTTGCGTGGTAAATTGATGCAAAGTGCTGTCCCTCAAGGTGAAGGTGCGATGGCTGCAATCCTTGGTTTGGCTGATGAAAAAGTGATTGAGCTTTGTCAAAATGCATCTGCCTCAGGTCAGGGTTCGGTTGAGGCCGCAAATTACAATGCGCAAGGTCAAGTTGTGATTGCGGGGAGTACTGCGTTGGTTCAGCAAGTCATGGCTGAGGCAAAAGCACAGTCTGGTAAAGCCATCGCATTACCTGTTTCTGTCCCTTCACATTGTTCATTGATGAGATCAGCAGCAGAACAGTTTGCTGACGCTTTGGAACAAACTGCCATTGAGCTACCCCACCTTCCTGTAATACAAAATGTCAACGCGGAAATCGCTACGGATGTTGCTCAATTACGTCAGGCACTCACTGCCCAATTGTACCAATCGGTACAATGGACACGTACCATGCAATATCTACAAGATCAGGGTATTCAGTATGTGGTCGAATGTGGGCCGGGTACAGTACTTAGTAATCTTGCCAAGCGATTACCGAACATAGAAAAAGCATTTGCCATTGATAGCAAAGCACGTATGGAAGATGCCCTAAACGCAGTGTTAGTGGCAGAAGGAAAAATTGCATGACACAACAACGAAAAGTTGCGTTAGTGACAGGAGCAAGCCGAGGTATTGGCGCAGCAATTGCACAGCAACTCATTCAAGACGGTTTTTTTGTCGTTGGTACCGCGACTTCTGAATCAGGCGCGCAAAAACTGAAAGACAGTTTTGCTGAGCATGGAACGGGTGCGGTACTTGATGTTCGTAATGGCGAGGCAATCGATACACTTGTTTCGCATATCGAGCAGCAATATGGTTCGGTTCTGGTATTGGTCAACAATGCGGGAATTACCAAAGATAATTTGTTATTGCGTATGTCCGAAGATGATTGGGATGACATTCTCAATATTCACTTGAAAGCGGTTTACCGTTTATCTAAGCGAGTATTGAAAGGCATGACCAAAGCACGCTTTGGACGCATTATTAACATCAGTTCTGTGGTTGCACATTTTGCTAACCCAGGACAAGCCAATTACTCAGCCGCAAAAGCAGGGATTGAAGCATTCAGTCGTAGCTTAGCGAAAGAGATGGGGAGCCGTCAGATTACGGTAAACAGTGTTGCACCTGGTTTTATCGCAACTGAAATGACTGATCAGTTAAGCGAAGATGTTCGTAAAAAAATGATCGATCAAGTAGCTTTAAATCGTCTAGGTGAACCCCAAGATATTGCAAATGCAGTGAGTTTCCTTGCAAGCGATAATGCTAGTTACATTACTGGTACAGTTTTACACGTAAATGGTGGTTTATACATGGCCTAAGTGGCGACGTATAAACTTTTAAAAATTTTAATATTCAATTAAACTAGTGGCAAATTAAAACGCCACAAGCAATGAGGAGAATTCCTGTGAGCGATATCGAACAACGCATCAAGCAAGCTGTAGCTGAACAATTAGGTATGCGTGCTGAAGAGATCAAAAACGAAGCATCTTTCATGGATGACTTAGGTGCTGACTCTTTGGATTTGGTTGAACTTGTTATGTCATTTGAAAATGACTTTGACATCACCATTCCAGATGAAGATTCAAATGAAATCACAACAGTTCAATCTGCAATTGATTATGTAACCAAGAAACTTGGTTAATCATCCTGCATGATCGAAAGCCACCGTAAGGTGGCTTTTTTGTGATCTAAATTTATAACGGTATAGAGAATATACATATTCTTACAAGAAAAAATAAACGCTAAATATGAAAAGAATTTATTTGTGTGTATAAAATTTATGCTATTTAAAATAACTTATTAAAGCATAACAACAAGAGGAAACTTTATGAGTAGTATCGAAGAGCGTGTTAAAAAAATCATCATTGATCAACTTGGTGTAGATGAGGACGAGGTTGTGCCTAGAGCATCTTTTATGGATGATTTAGGTGCTGACTCTTTGGATGTGGTTGAGCTTGTTATGGCTATTGAAGAAGAATTTGATGTAGAAATTCCTGATGAGGAAGCTGAAAAATTTACCACAGTTCAATCTGTCATTGATTTTTTGAAATGCTCTCTGGAGTGAGGTGAAATTGCATAATACTTTATGCTGAGCGAAAGCAGCCATGATGTAGCTTTTTTTGTAGTTAACATTTGAAAATTAGCTAAAAAATATACATAGAATTACAAGACCTATTTAAATTGAAACTAGAGAGATTATTTTTTTCTGTATAACTAATAAGTAGGTCAATTTTGACTACGCTTCATGAATAATTAAAGAGGAAATAAGAATGGGTCTTTTTGATTTTGTTAAAGGTATTGGCAAGAAAAATACTGCGCCAGCAGAACCACAAGCTGCGCCAGCATCACCAGCTGAGCCGTCAGCTCAGGAAGTAGCAAATAAACTATTGGGTTTGATTAAAAGCTTAGGTTTAGGTGTTGATGGCCTATCAGTTACTTATAATGGTGCGACAGATACCGCTGTGATTAAAGGGCAGGTAAAAAGCCAAGCAGATAAAGAAAAGATTGTACTTGCTGTTGGGAATATTGATCATGTTGCACAAGTTGATGATCAAATGACGGTTGAAACAGCCGAACCAGAAAGTAAGTTCTATACAGTAAAATCAGGCGATAACTTGTCTAAGATTTCAAAAGAGTATTATGGTGATCCAAACCAATACAATAAAATTTTTGAAGCGAATAAACCATTGCTGAAAAATGCAGATGATATTTTCCCAGGTCAGGTATTACGTATTCCACAATAATTTACTTGATCCTAAAAAAAGGCGCATTAAGCGCCTTTTTTGATATTGAGTAGAAAGTGCTAAAAATATATGTTCAGTTCACTTCGCACAGACTCAAAGTGAACGGATATACGTACTTAAAAACTATAGGTCATCCCAAGTTTGACTGTTCGTGGCTGTCCTGGATAAACATAGCGATTAAACGCGCTATCATCATATTTTTTATTAAAGATATTTTTAATATCAAAACTGAAACGTATGTCCGATGACAGATTGTAATAAGAAATAAAGTCTGTAGTCGCATAACTTCCCATGCTGTACGTATTATTTGCAGTTTGTCCCTTTCGGCTGGCAACATAGCGCTGGTTTAAGCCTAAACCTAAACCATTTAATGCATCTGATTGAAACTCATAAATACTTAATAGATTGAATGAATCTTTAGGAATATTAGCTAAACGTGTTCCTTTAGTTAAGCCATTATCTTTACTCACCGCAGCATCGGTATAGGCATAATTCCCAATTATTTTCCACTCTGGGGTGAGATTTCCAACTAAACTGAGATCAAAGCCTTTACTTGTGACTTCACCGGCGGCAACGCTTTTCGTTGAATCGAGTGGATCTAATGTCAGCACATTTTCTTTTTTGACATAATAAATTGCATTTTCAAATGAAAGTTTATGATCAAGAAGGGCATATTTTGAACCGATTTCATAAGAAATACCTTCTTCAGGATCAAAGCCTTGATTATTTCGATCTGCACCAGAGTTTGGCTTAAATGATTTACTGATGTTGCTATAAAGCGTGAATTGATCGGTCAAATCATAAGTAAATCCAATACGCGGTATGACTGTATTGTGATCAGTTGACCATGAAGAATTATTTATAAAATTCGTATAATCCTGTTCGTAATGCTCAAAACGTAAACCAATCAGGGTATTGAGTCGGTCTGTTAAACGAATTTGATCTTGAACATAGAAAGCTTTGCTACGCAGTTGTTCATGATCATGTGTGGTGACGTTGACTAACTCTGGCAGTGGCTGAGTACGATCGGGGTTGTGGATATTTAAATCAAATGGTGCAGTGGAGCGAATAATATAGGAACGGTAGTCATAATTTTCAAATTCTATTCCAGACACTAACGTATGTTCTAGGTTAAACAGATTAAACTCACCGACAAGGCTAGCTTGAATATTTTTGTCATTCCAATCTAAATTTCGCCAATTATAATTTCGAGTAATGATTTCGCCATGACTATTGGCTTTTACACCATTTGCTTCAACAGCATAACCATGTAAATTTCCATCTAAATATTGCGTACCTACATTCAGTTTCCATGCATCATTGAGGTTATGTTCAACGCGTAATTGGAACATATCATTGTCGTTATAGAGTCGATTTCGTTTTTTTCCAGATTCCCACCAATATTCTTTGGGATCAAAAGAAGATTTTTGTTGACCATCATAGCGAGTAAAACCACGATCTAAAGCATGTTGGTTACGTAACAAATCTGCTTCAAAGATCACTTTGGTATTCTCTGAAGGTGTCCATTGAATAACGGGTGCAATGTTCCAGCGTTTTGAGTCAACATGTTCTCGAAAAGTATCTCCATTTTCCCCCATTAAATTTAAACGGTAGCTGACACTGTTATCTTGAGTCAAAGAGCCAGTGGTATCCACTGTACTGCGATATAGCCCCTCATCATCGATACTCAAACCAAGTACTGTTTTTCGTTCGGCGAGGGGTACTTTGCTCACCACGTTAAAAGTACCTCCTGGATCACCACGACCATACAGGCTTGATGAAGCACCTCTTAAAACTTCTACACGCTCGATGGTTGAGCTATCAGGTGCATTTGGATAACCGCGGTTAATCGGAAAGCCATTTCTATAATATTCGCCGCTGGTAAAGCCTCGAGATGTGAATGTGGTCAGCCCTTGACCGCCAAAGTTATTTGCGCGTCCAAGTCCCGCTACATCAAGTGCTTCGGATAAACGGGTTGCTTGGATATCTTCAAGTACTGCTTTATTGACCACAGTTACAGCTTGTGGCGTATCTTTAAGTAAAGTAGATGTGCGTGTCGCAGAACTTGCAGAATTGACCTTATATTCTTTTTCAGAATTTTCGACTGGTGTTGAGGCTTGAATGGTGATGGTCGGCAGCGTATTCACTTGATCATTGGCAAAAACAGTCATGGCGCAGCTAAGCGGTAATAAGCTAGGTAGGAGGCGGTATTTCAGCATGAGGAATATAGTGAAAATTAAAATGATAATTATTATATTTTATAAGCAAGTTAAGGTTCTTGAATATTTTGCATATGTTTATCCAAGTTGATGATAAATTTTCATATAGAGCCTTAGATATGCCTAAAATAGTAGGGCATGCTTAGTATTTTTTGAAAATAAGATACTACTGATCTGCAAGATATTGAACCCGTTATCGATTTTTGTAAAAGTCTTGGCTTAATTTTTTATGGATAAGCAAAGCGGTTTAAAACCGCTTTGGAATCTTTTGCCCATTTGGAACAGGTGTTTCCGCATGTTTTAATACACCAAATAACCATGTTTCTGCATGTTGAACTGCGATTTTGAGTGAATCACCTAAAGCCAATCGTCCCGCTATGAAACTTGCCAAAGAACAACCTGAACCATGATATTGTCCTTCTAGGCGAGGGCAACGGCTTTCCGCAATCATTTTGCCATCCGCATACAGGACATTTCGAATATAATTTGGGGTGTCTTCATGCCCACCTTTGACCAGCACTGCTTTTGCACCCATTTCAAATAATTTTTGAGTGGCTTGTTCAATGTCATCTATACCCGTTAAGGCCGTTAATTCAACCGTATTTGGGGTAATCACTGTGGCTAAAGGAATCAACTCCACAAAGGCTTTAACTAAAGTTGCTTGATCACCCAATGAACCGCCGCTATTCGCTACGAGTACAGGATCAAGTACATATTGATAATCTAAATGTTCGCGTAAAAACGTTGCCAAAGCTGCAATATTATCTGTCGTACCGAGCATTCCAGATTTAACGCATTTAATCGGTAGATCGCCGACCACAGCATTTGCTTGCGCAAGCAACAGTTCTTTAGATGTCGCTTCAAAACCAAACACTTGTTGAGAGTTCTGGATAGTTAGGGCGGTACATGCAATCGCAGCATGTGCACCACTTTGCCCAATTGCTTCAATATCGGCTTGTAAACCAGCACCACCTGATGGATCTAAACCTGAAAAACAAAGTACGGTTGGACGCACTGCAATTTCCTTTTATGTTTTCATTTGCGTTAGTATAAGGAAGTTTCGAGAAACTCTCGACTTTGTTGTGTAAGGCTGTAAGAGATTGGACGAATGACGATCAAAAATATTCTGATTGATTTAGATGGTACTTTGACTGACCCGAAAACAGGGATTCATGGTTCAATTCGTTTTGCTTTAGCAAAGCTCGGCCAACCGTTGGCTGATGTCGTGGACTTGGATTGGACCATTGGCCCACCATTGAAGGGTTCGTTGGCTAAATTACTCAATACACAAGATGATGCTTTGGCTGAGCAAGCTTTAGCTGCCTATCGTGAGCGTTTTTCGGTTACCGGTTTATTTGAAAATGAAGTTTATCCAACGGTAGTTGAGACCTTGCAGCAATTGCAAGCACAAGGTTATACCTTGTTTCTAGCCACAGCAAAACCTACGATTTATGCAAAACAAATCTTGGTTCATTTCAAGTTGGATCAATATTTTACAGGCATCTATGGCAGTGAACTGACAGGTGAACGTACTAATAAAGCAGATTTGATTGCCTATATTCTTGAGAAAGAACAGTTGGATGCGCAGCAATGTATTATGGTGGGTGATCGTCAGTATGACATTATTGGCGCACGTGCCAATAATATTGAGACGATTGCAGTGAATTATGGATATGGGACAGCGGAAGAATTGGTCCAAGCTCAGCCAGTAACGCAGATTGCACAATTTAATGAATTGATTGAGTGTGTTGCATTGTTAAATGTAGAGCGAAAAGTTTCTTAAGCATTGAATGGGTAAATAGCCTCGATGATTCGAGGCTATTTTTTTAATTAAATATTATGCTTCAAGCGATATTGCACTAATTCCTCGATACTAATCACCGTCAAATCATGTGTTTGTGCATACGCTAAAACTTGAATGCCTGAAGCCATCGAACCATCAGGATTCGTTAATTCACACAAGACACCTGAAGGTTTCAAGCCAGCTAAACGGGCTAGATCAATCGTTCCTTCGGTATGCCCACGGCGTGTCAAAACACCACCATCACGTGCACGTAAAGGAAATACATGACCGGGACGACTGAGATCACTGGCAACAGCACCATCTTTGGTCGCTGCTAAAACTGTGGTGACACGATCTTTGGCAGAAACACCTGTGGTCACACCTTGTGCCGCTTCTATCGTCACGGTAAAGGCTGTTTTGAACTGACTTGAATTATCCATGACCATGGGTGGAAGTTGTAAATGATCTGCCAATTCTTCAGTTAAGCAAAGACAAACAATCCCTGAACCATCACGGATCATTTGTGCCATGGTTTCGACAGTTAATGTTTCGGATGCAACAATTAAGTCCGCTTCATTTTCACGGTCAAAATCATCCATTACCAACACAGGTTTGCCTTGGCGGATATCATCTAAAGCGTGTTGAATACGTTGTTCAGCAGGGGAAAGGGCTGAAAAGAAAAGTTCGGGTTGGATTAAACTAGACATAATGAAACGCTCTCGTAAATAGGTTACGGTTGAACATTTCAGGACTGATGCAAAAATAAGCGCGCACTAAAACAAACCAAGTTTGTTTTGGTGATTTCGTCTTCTTTCATCCGGACTATACCGTCGGCTTTGGCATCTCACCAAATCTGCGAGTATACGTGGGATATTTCATAACCCTCAATATACAGGCTCGTGGGCTGGTTAGGTCATTGATGAGCAAAGCCTAACTTACCACCGGTGGGGAATTTCACCCCGCCCTGAAGCGATGTGTTTTGATTATAGTCATATTTTACGTGAAGAATATAATTTTTATGGAATGAAACGTTCTATAGCGACCACAAATCATGTTGAGATGTAATTCACTATTTTCCATTAATCAGTGAAATTGGTAATAGATCATAATTGAGCATAAACTCAAAATATAGAACAACAAGAAAGGGAGGCAATCGCCCATGGAAAAACCAGTTCAAACAGACCTCGAACAACTCGCTCAACAAATACATCGTCCAGTGATGAATCTCAAAGATTTTTCCCATTTATCCGCGCAAGAGTTGACTTGGTTAAATCAGCAGTTACAGCGCACTGTGTTAGAAGAAAATCGGAAAATTAATCAGCATCTATTTCAAGTTCCTTTCTTTTTACGGCTATTTTTTAGAAATAAAATGCAGAGGTAAGGGCGATGACTCGATTAGCAGTGCATGCAGAAATTATAAAACTTGCACGTATTTTAAGTATTTCAGAACAACAGCTGGCCTTCTTGCAAAGCATAGCACCAGAAAGCCTTAGACAATTTCGCTTTGCAATCATTGAATTATTACAAGATCAGCAAAAAGCACGGTTTCGACATTTGGCAATTTGGGTCAATTGGTTGCCAAATTGGTTAAATGTTTTCATGGTTAAACGATTTTTAGATCCGTTGATTGTGGTACAGATTGCCGTACACCTATCCACTGAAAACTTATATCGGATTGCTAAAAAATTATCCGCCGACACACTTGCTGAAATCTCAGTTCATCTTGACCCACGATTGGCACGAGAGCTGTTGGTTTACTTAACCACCCATCAAATTATCGAGATTGCTCAAGTGCTTTTGCAAAAGCGTGATTTTGTGACCATGGGCCGCTTCGTGAGCATGTTGTCTGATGAGGTGGTGCAAGATGTTGCTCAGATTGTTGAACAAGAAAGTGATCTTTTAGAAATCGCTTTTTATATTGAATCTAGAGAGCGCATTGATCATTTGGTTCATGTCATACCGAAAGCACGTATAGAAAAGGCATTATTGATTATCTGTGATCCGACGCAACGTCTAGTTTGGCCCAAATTATTGGCATTAATGAGCCATATTGGTTATGAATTAAAACAAGAGCTTGGGGATTTAGCCGTACAGCAAGGTGAGACGGTCATTAACGCGATTATTCAGGCGGCTCAGGAAGATCAACTTTGGGAGGATATGTTGCCCGTTGTCGCAGGCCTATCTGCTCAGGCTCAGCATTATGTTGCAAATTTACCTGCATTGCGACAAGTCGACATTATTCAAAGCATCGTGGCTGCCGCAGATCATTGTCATTTATGGACTGATATGTTGGTGGTTGTGAATTATATGCAAGATGAGGCAAGGCAGGGGGTTGCCATAGCCATTGCACAAATTGATGAGCAGGTTTTACATCATATTGCCTATGCTTCCTTGTTGCGTTCGCAATGGGAGGTAACTTTCGATATCGTTGGTCGTATGCCGATAGACAAACAGCGACAATGTCGGAAAATTCTCAATGTTTATATGCGGCAACTCGATGCTGAAACTTATCAATATCTCGATGATTTATTAGATCATTATCAGATTGATGTACCTGTTGTAGATTGAGTTTTAGGAATAGGGTAGTGTGTCGCGAATCGGAAGTAGTGTTGCTAAAGCGTGCTCATAGCCACGCTCTACTAATTCATCTAATTTATGCCAGTCAAACATAGCGATACCTTCAATTGGCATACGAATATGCAAGTTCGCCCGTTCAATCGCAGCTGCTTGAATCATGGTGTCACTGGCAAGTGTAGCGGTGCGCATTAAAATTTCAGCCAGTCGAGGTGCTGGTAAAAGTTTATCTTTAATCAATTTGTTCCAGTTCAGAAGGGCACTTTGGTCAGGTTCATTTAAACCAATTCCTGGTATGCGAATATCATCATTTAAACTGACATTACTGGCAATAATTACACCTCTTTCTAAATTTTGCATCACGTCTGTGGGGAGATTATTGATGATACCGCCATCGCACAATAAGTTCTCATGCCATGCAACAGGCGGTGCAACGCCAGGCACACTCATGCTGGTACCGACCCATGTTGCCAATTCACCTTGATCATGAATGACAGCTTGACCCGTCGATAGATTGGTGGAAATACAATAATAGGTTCGTTTCAACTCCTCAATTCGTCGATGTCCAAAAATAGACTGTAATCGGGTATGAAATCGTTGTCCTCGGATTAATGAAACTTTTGGCATGGTGTAGTCATTTAGATAATTTCGGGCAACAAAAGTTTCATAAGCAATATGGGTCATTTCAACACTATCAAAACCGCATGCGACCAATGCGGCAACAAATGCACCCATACTGGTTCCCCCTACAATGTCGATTGGGATATGTAATTGCTCCAATGCGCGAATTAAACCAATATGAGCAAATCCACGCGCACCGCCACCACCAAGGACCAAACCTAAACCTTGACTGGAGATTTGCCGAGCGACAGCGCTGATATCTGCCTGCGCCCAAGGGTGAATAAAATAATGGGCACGAGCATGATAAAGCTGTTTCCAGCTCAGTGTATGAGGGGAGGGATCTCCCTCAGAGCGTAATAGCACTAATTCTATGGGACTTTGCCAATCATATTGATTTAACACCTCGACCAGTTGGGTCTGAACAGGTGGGTGATTGGCTTCTGCTAAGATTAAGATTCGATCTGCCTGATGTAGACAGCGCTTTGACCATTCATCATCATGAGTATGTGCAGCATAAAGGACGTAACAATGCTTTTCTTCAAGGTTTGCTAACCATTGACGTAATTTTAAATCATCTGCACCGTAGTCGAGAGCTGTTTGACTAAAACCGAAGCCAAATAGTGCATCCACATGTGCGGCGGTAACTAATCGAACATGTGGCCATCGTTGTAAATGCTCAGTCAATTGTTCTGCGAGATGAATAGCTGGAATCTGTGATGCAACAGGAACAACAGATAACGTTCGGTTATGGCTCATGGCATGAGTGTGTTGTAGTTCGGGTTGTGTGCGAGCGATGATGAGTCGAGTCAAGGCCAATAAAACCTTAGGATATTGATGGATGAAGTCTAAAAATGGTTGCTGTGGAATCGCGAAAAGGGTGGTATCTCGGATGGCATGAACGGTACCGTGATGTGGCTGCTTGGAAATATTGCCCATTTCTCCCACGATTTCGTGACGGCCCAAATAGGTTGATAAACCTGAAGCAGTAGTGAGCTTAACGCGACCATAAGCAATAATATAAACATGATCAGCAATATCATCGAGCTGATAAAGCATTTGCCCTGTTTGTAAATGCAGAATATGTCCATAACTGGCGATGACGCTCAGTGTGGCTGCTTCTAGTTCCGCAAATACTGAAACTTTACTCAGTGTTTTTATAATATCCATATTCTTCAAATTATCTTTATTTTCTATTCATTTAATAAAGCATTGAGCTCTTTTACAAGTATGGTTGCGTAAAGTAGGACTGTTGTTTAGACATTTTTTGTATGTAGGTTTTTGGGAGATACATTTATGTAGATGTAAAAAGCTTAGCTATAAAAAAAGCCAGTTCATTTTTGACTGGCTCTTTTAGAATCTTTAAAGTTTATGCAATTTGCACAGGAATGCAGTTTGCAGTGTGACTTACAGTATTGTTTGGATTAGCATAGACTAAACGCGGCTTGTGCAGATCTGCTTCTACTTCAGTGAAATCACCAAAGGTTGCAATAATCACTAAATCGCCTACATCAGCTTGGTGTGCTGCGCCACCATTGACTGAAATAATGCCTGAATCATCTTCACCACGGATTGCATAGGTTGTGAAACGTTTGCCGTTAGTGACGTTCCATACGTGGATTTCTTCGTATTCACGAATCCCTGCTAAGTCCATTAATACACCGTCAATTGCACAAGAACCTTCGTAATGAAGTTCTGCATGAGTCACAACTGCACGGTGAATTTTACATTTTAATAAACGAGATAGCATGGCTAGCGTCTCCTGAGTAAGACCTAAGATGAATATCTTATGGTTGACTTGTCACGTTTTCCGCGGGCTATTGGCGGTACGATGCGCATTTTGCGCCTAAAAATGCAATATGGCAAGTATGATTGTTCAACAATACAGTCGTAAGTTTAAGCGGGTTTGTAAGCATTGATTTGATTCATCGCTTGCGAAACTTGTCCATCAACAAGTATTTTCACTTTAGATAAAGCATGATCAATTGCTGCATCCATTAAATCTTGTTCACTGCTTGGGGCTTTATTGAGTACATGACCTGAAACACGCTCTTTCGAGCCAGGATGTCCAATTCCAATCCGTAAGCGGTGGAAATTAGCACCAAGATGAGGAACGATATCACGTAGACCATTGTGTCCGCCGTGTCCACCACCTGTTTTCAAACGAATAACGCCAGGATCCATATCCAGTTCATCATGAGCGATTAAGATCGATTCAGGAGAAATCTGATAAAACTTAGCGAAAGGGGCAACACTTTGACCTGAACGGTTCATAAAGGTTGTTGGGAGCAATAGACGTACGTCATGACCTTCAATTTGACCACGACCACTGAATCCATGAAATTTCGGATCAGCTTTTAACTGAATACCATAACGATCTGCAAGCTGTTCTACGAACCAAAAACCTGCGTTATGGCGAGTTTGGGCATATTCCTTTCCAGGATTGCCCAAACCAACAATTAGCGAAATATTTGACACTAATTAAGCCTTTAACACTTATGCGCGGATAAAGTCAGCGTGCATAGGTGTGTTTTTTGCTGGGTGACGTTGTAACGCTTTGATTTTAACGTTTTCAACTTGATCACCGATTTGGATTTCAATCACTTCTTCAAAGAAAGCATTGTTTTCTAAAGCTTTAACGATTTGACGAAGCTCTAAAGTGATTGTTACAGGCTCAGCGCTACCGCCATAGACGATTGCTGGAATTTTTCCTGCGTGACGAAGGCGGCGGCTCGAACCTTTCCCTTGTAGTGCAGCTTCACGTGCTTGAGCATTTAATACGAAGTTTGCCATGGGCATATCCTCATTGAGTTTTAAGAGACTAAACTTGCGACCAGTTTAGTGATAGAAAACCCTAGCTAAGCTAGGGTTTAAGAAAAAAGCTGGGCTATTATAGATAACTATCAAACATCGCGCTAATAGATTCTTCGTTATTGATACGACGAATTGTTTCAGCAACCATGCTAGCAACAGACACTTGGCGAACTTTGCCAATGTTTGCTGCCTCATCTGAAAGAGGAATCGTGTCGGTTACAACAAGTTCATCAATAACAGAGTTTTGAAGGTTTTCAATGGCTTTGCCAGATAAAACAGGGTGAGTTGCATAAGCAATAACTCGACGTGCACCAAATTGTTTTAGTGCATCAGCCGCTTTGCAAAGCGTACCTGCTGTATCAACCATATCATCTACGATGACACAGTCACGATCTTTGACATCACCAATCAAATGCATCACTTGAGATTCATTTGCTTTTTGACGACGCTTATCAATGATCGCTAAATCAATATCACCCAGTTGTTTTGCAACAGCACGAGCACGCACTACACCGCCAACGTCAGGTGAAACCACCATTAAGTTGTGATGTTGTTGCTGATGTAAATCAGCTAACAAGGCCGGCGTACCGTAGATGTTATCAACAGGAATATCGAAGAAACCTTGAATTTGGTCTGCGTGCAGATCGATCATCACAACACGGTCAATACCTACAGTTGTTAGCATATCTGCAACAACTTTAGCAGTAATCGGTACACGGGCAGAACGCGGACGTCGATCTTGACGTGCGTAACCAAAGTACGGAATGACTGCTGTGATACGACCTGCACTTGCGCGACGCAAAGCATCTGCCATAACCAAGATTTCCATAAGGTTATCATTGGTTGGCGCACAAGTAGATTGGACGATAAAAACGTCTTTGCCACGTACATTTTCAGTAATTTCAACTGAAATCTCACCATCAGAGAACTTGCTAACTGAAGCAGCTCCTAATGGAATATGTAAATGACTTACGACTTTTTGGGCGAACTGTGGATGAGCACTTCCACTAAAAACGACAAGATTGGGCATGAAGCACCTGAGCGAGGATTAAGTGAAGCAACGCTTCACCCGAGCGCAAGGGAAAAGTTTTAAATTTTTCCAACGGGTAGTTTAGAAACAATCTATTATATGGCAGGGGCGGCTGGATTCGAACCAACGGATGCCGAGATCAAAACCCGGTGCCTTACCACTTGGCGACGCCCCTAATGCGGCAGAACTTTAATGGTTTTATGCGGTATTGTCAATATGTTTGATCAATATCAATATAAAACAAGCCTGTCTAAAGAAATGGCAGGGGCGGCTGGATTCGAACCAACGGATGCCGAGATCAAAACCCGGTGCCTTACCACTTGGCGACGCCCCTAAATTTGATAATGTAATGGCAGGGGCGGCTGGATTCGAACCAACGGATGCCGAGATCAAAACCCGGTGCCTTACCACTTGGCGACGCCCCTAATGTATTACATATATCTACAGATGAAAATTGGCAGGGGCGGCTGGATTCGAACCAACGGATGCCGAGATCAAAACCCGGTGCCTTACCACTTGGCGACGCCCCTAACGCATAACTTCGAAATTTCGTAAAGGTGATTCTGCTAAACTATTGACCACGTAAGCTTTACATGGTGCGTTTTGCAAGATCAACGCGATGTCCATCTCTTCGGTTATTTCAGTAAAAACACAAGCACCTGTACCTGTAAGCTTTGCTAGACCAAACTGATCTAAATATTGCATTGCTTCTTCAACTTCAGGATATAACTGTCGAGCCAAAGGTTCAAAGTTATTTCTAAAAAGAGAAGGTTGTAACTGATAGGCGCAAAATGTAGTGATCTTAGAATCTCTTGTCAATGATTTTTGTGAAAATAACTGTTGAGTGCTGATAAAACAGTCAGGTTTTAAAATTATGAACTTTTTTTGCGCTAAGTCTATGAATGATAAATGTTCACCGACCCCTTCCGCCCATGCGTTTCGTCCATAAACGAAGATGGGAACATCAGCACCAAGTTGTACGCCATACTCAGCGAGTTGCTGATCATTTAAACCGCATTGCCAAAGCTGATTGAGTACAATCAGGGTGGTCGCTGCATTGGAAGAACCGCCACCTAGCCCCGCGCCCATTGGAATATTTTTTTCAATTTGGATATTGAGACCACAGGGTTTTTTGGCATGGGGGCGGAGTAACTGGGCTGCTCGATAGATTAAATTCTGTTCGATTTGTACTTCTGCTAAGCCTTGAATTTGAATGACTTCTTCATTAGTTTCTTCAAAAGTCATCCAGTCATACAAGTCAATCAGTTGAAAAATCGTTTGTAATTCATGATAACCATTTTCTCGACGACCTGTGATATGAAGAAATAAATTCAATTTAGCAGGGGAAGGGACTCTAATCATAATAGAATAATCTAAGCTATCGGTTTTGAATGACCATTGTAATACGGTTTTCTTGATCTTCGGCAAGCGCTTGTTTCAACAACAGCTTGTTGGGCAGCGTTTGAGCATCGTTATAACTAAAGTCGACGGTCCAACCATCTTCAATCAGTTGTTTTAAACGTTGGTTTTCATCTTTCGTAACTTGCGCATGTAAGGTCGCTGGTTTGGCCTGTACCCAATGGGTTAAATGCATAATAGGAGCCTGCCAACCTGTGGCTTTTTCTAATAATTCCTCAGGTGATGTTGCCGTAATTAAACCAGTTTTAGCACTATTGAGCGTGACCTCGCCCGACCTCCCCTGAATCTGTGTTTTTCCGACACCAAGGATGCCTGTCAGTTCAATATCAAATTGTTCTTGCTGTTGTATCCATGTGAAGAATGCACTACCAGACTGTTGTGGTGTGCGTACGCCAATTTTTCCTTGCAAGCTAAAGTTGTTTTCATCCTGTACTTGGGGCGATGTAATCACTTTTTTGGGTTGGCTTAAATGTTGGCAGCCAGTTAAAAACAGCGCGCTACTGCTACATATTGCGACGCATAGTTTTGGAAAAAAACGCATGGATTTAACTCTTTTTTACAGTGACAGGTAAGATTAAGCTATCAAGTTGTTGTAATTGTGGGGCATTCGCATGTTTTTGTTTCAATTGCTGTAACACATCGCTAAATTGCGTGAGTGAACCTTGCATATACAGTGCTTTGGCATAGCGAACCCCGATATTGATGTTCTGACTCAGACCATAAGCTTGTTCAAGAACCGCAACAGCAGTATCAAAATCATTTTGCAAAAAGGCAATATAACCGAGTGTATCTAAAATAGATGCTTGTTCAGGCGCGTATTCAAGTGCTAGCTCTGCATATTTTCGCGCTTCTTTCAAACGGCGGTTTTGTAAGGCGAGTGTATAGGCATAAGCATTCAGATAGGTTGGGCTATTTGGCTCAATCAATAGCAATTGTTTTAAGGTTTTATCGAGCTTATCTCGGTCGGTAAACGGGTCGAGTAATAAAACTTCGGCATAAATCAATTCAGGATCATCTGGAATATTCTTGATGGCTTCATCAAGCAATGCCAAAGCTGCCTTTTTATTGTCCATTTTCTTTAAAATATCCGCTTGGGCTTGATATAAGAAACTGGCGTGTTGCGGATAATTCACTCGCTCTTGCGTTAAAAAACGCAGCGCATCATTGAGTTGTTGTTGTTGTTCAAAAATAGAAATCATGTTGCGTCGAGAAACAATATATAGACTGCCATCGACCAGACGGTAATAGGCCTTTGCCGTCTCAAAATGTTGCTTACGTTGCGCATTAATCGCGAGGTAATAATAAGCTTCATTTTGATATTTTTCAGAATGACGTAACTCAACTAGATATTGTTCAGCATGTTCGTATTGTTTGAGATCAATGCTGGTCAAACCAGCAATAAATAAGGCGTCTTCGGCTTGGGGATGATCTTTAATAATCGCTTTCAGTTTATCAAAAGCTTGTTGCTGTTGATTGAGCTGAATGTAGTAGCGCGCCTCAGCTAAACGGATATCAATATTATTCTTGTTTTTGCGACTGGCTTGAGCCAGCCATTTTTGAGTTGCGGTTTCATCACCTAGAGCCATAAGTAAATTGGCTTTCATTAAAACGAAACTGGTGGATTTTGAGCGTTTACGCAGAGCACGATTAATATTGGTGAGTGCTTGTTCATATAAGCCATCTTGTGCTTCTAACCCTGCGATGAGTGCCAAAATTGATGGGTTGTTTTTTTCTTTACTTGCACTGAGTGCATTTAATAAAATCTTGCGATCTTGCGCTTGTTCAGGTGCGATCCCAGCTAAAATTTGTTCTAAATCAGCAGTTGGATCAATATTTAAAATCTTATCCAGTGTTTTTGCGGCAAGGTCATATTCATGGGTTTTGAGCGAAATATGTGACAAGTAGAATAATGCAGGAACATCTTCTGGCTCTTGTTCAACCCAATGGGTGGCAATATCTAAAGCGGCTTGCAAATCGTCATATTCAAGTGCAATGTCTAGCGCGCGCTGTTTGATGGTGGTTGAATTGCTGCGAATCGCAAGCACAGTATAATTGTGCAATGCTGTTGGAATATCATCGTAGGCGAGAGAAAATTCAGCAACCATGCTTTGTTTCAGTGCGTATTCAAAGCTCTGATCTGCATACATGTCATGTATTGCTTGTGCGGAGGCGTAAGCGCTCATACTACCTAACAATAAGATTGTGGTAGAATACCGTCTAATCGTCTTGCCGTGAAAATGGATACGGCGATATAGTTGACGCAATTTTTATTGATCCAAAGTAATGCTTTTTATGACACCGATGTTGCACAATAGCATAAATTTAGCGGAATGATGATCTGATATGTCTTTCTTTGCACTGGGTGTCAACCATCAGACAGCTTCTGTCGAACTCCGTGAGCAAATTGCTTTCAATGCAGAGCGATTGACCACGCTATTGCTTGATCGACACCAACACCCAGCACTTAAAGATATGGTGGTGGTGTCTACATGTAATCGGACGGAAGTGTATGCCATGACTGAGGATGCTGATAGCGTCCTGCATTGGCTCGCCCAAGTGAATAATATTGATGTTAAACAATTGATTCATCATGTTTATCGTTACGAAAATGCCCAAGCTGTTACACATTTGATGCGCGTGGCAAGTGGTTTGGATTCGCTCATGTTAGGTGAGCCACAAATTTTAGGGCAAGTAAAAAGTGCATTAGCCTTGTCCAAAGATGCAGAAACGATTTCTCCAGAGTTAAATGGCATTTTTGAATATGCTTTTTATGCGGCGAAACGCGTTCGCTCGGAAACCTCTGTTGGTAGCCATGCTGTTTCAATGGGATATGCAGTTGCCCAGCTTGCTTCTCAGGTCTTTAGTCATCCAGAAAAATTAACAGTGATGGTGGTCGCGGCAGGTGAGATGAATACTCTGGTTGCCAAACACTTGGCTGAAATGGGAGTGGCTAAAATCATTATTTGCAATCGTAGCCGTGAACGAGCGGATGAATTGGCACAGGAACTTGCACATCAAGCTGATGTTGAAATTATTTCTTTCTCAGAGTTAGCACAAAATTTACATAGAGCTGATGTGATTTCAAGCTGTACAGGTAGTTTGCATCAAGTGATTGAATATAATGACGTTAAAGTCGCATTAAAAAGACGTCGTTATCAACAAATGCTGATGGTTGATTTGGCTGTTCCACGCGATATAAATCCAAAAGTAGAATCATTGGATAACGTTTATTTATATGGTGTTGATGATTTACAAAGTGTCATTGAAGAGAACTTAGCGCAACGACGTCAGGCTGCTGTTGAAGCTGAGATCATGGTCAATCAATTGGCGACTCAATTGATGACCCAACAAAAAGTCAAAGAAGCAAGCGGCACGATTCAAGCCTATCGCCAACATAGCGAAGAAATGAGTCAGCATGAGTTGGCACATGCTTTAGAGTCATTACAACATGGTCATGCACCTGAACAGGTCTTACAAGAATTTGCCCACCGTTTAAGCCAAAAACTAATGCATCCAACGTCAATTTTATTAAGAGAAGCCGCTAAAGCTGAAAATCCAGACTACTTCGAATGGTTGCAACAACATCTGCACGATGTATTTGAGCATGAACGTAAGCCGAAACAGTAAGGCATTTTTTTAAGATAATAATTTCAAACCAATCTGTTTGGTTAACTCATTTAATTGTTGACGCAGATTGCGTAATTCAATCAAAGAAATTGGTGATTTAAGTTTTAATCTTAAATACTTTTCTTGAAGATTCAATGCATAATCTTTTGCCAGTTTATCTGCAATTTCAGGTGCTTCAGTGAGTGACTGAATATTGGTGCGCTGCATAATATCCGCCAGCTCATGGCTATAACTACTACATGCACCAAGTACATAATAGGTTGCTAATTCTTGATCATCAGGTAAATCATCAAACACAATATTCAGTGCAGCCAAAATTTTGGCTAAGAGTTCAGCAGGATCAATGACCGCACGGAGTTCTTCAAAGTGAATATACAGATAAGGGTGATGCATCAATATGGCAATCGCAAAGTCTTCATCTTTGGTATGAATATTAAACGATAAAGATGCATCATGGCTGACTTGGGGAGTAAAGCGTTTACCTAGACCTAATTTTTCACGGAAAGATTGTGTCAGCAAATAACGGAATGAACCATGCTTCGGCAATAATTCTGTCAATTCACGCAGTTCTCCCATCACTAAGCTTTTACCTTCAGGTGAACTGATGTCATGCTGTCCAGTCAGATGGGCAAATACAAAGTCAGAGAGTAGCGGCGCTTGTTGTAATAATTTCTGGAAACTTTCTAAACCTTCACGACGAATTAAAGAGTCTGGGTCATGTTCATTTGGAAGTACGAAAAACTTTAACTCACGTCCATCGTTGAGTAAGGGCAGTGCGATTTCCAAAGTTCGACGTGCTGCTTTTTGTCCCGCAGCATCTCCATCAAAGGCGATTGTGATTCGTGAGTTTTGTTTAAACAAGGTATTTAAATGGTCTGCGTTACTTGCAGTTCCAAGCGTCGCAACGGCGCCATTGATGCCATACTGCTTTAAGGCAATCACATCCATATAACCTTCAACCATTAGCCAGTCATTGGCTTTTTGTTTACGTCCTTCATATAGCCCATAAAGTAATTGATTTTTATGGAAAACTTCAGAATCGGGTGAGTTAATATATTTGGGTTTGATCTCATTGTTGAGTGCACGACCACCAAAACCGACCACTCGACCTTTATGGTCACGAATCGGAAAAATTACCCGTTCACGTAATAAATCAAAATCTCGACCGCTATCACTTGAGCGAATCAGCCCCAGTTGTTTCAAGCCTTCAATATCTTGAGGAAAGGCTTTTTCGAGATGTTGCCAATCTTCGGGTGCATACCCTAAACGCCAAAATTGAATGGTTTGAGCAGATAAACCGCGCTGTTTAAAATAATTTTGTGCCTTTTGACTATTGGGTAATTGGCGTTCATAAAACTGCGCTACATTTTCCAAAAGATCATATAAATTTCCTTCCTGCACATATTCATCCATGTTAAATGATGGATCAAATTGGGCAAAAGGATCATCCATGTAGCGATCCATATCAACAAAATGACCATCAATTGGTTCATCAATGACAGCTGGATTTGGCGTTGGACTATGAGTTTTTTGTGTTGGTGGATTCACCGCTACTTGGGTACTACGCTTATAAGAAAGTTTTTTATTGTCATGATTATCTTTGGGTAGCTCGACGCCCGTTTTATTTGATAAGTCCTGCATCACATCGACGAAGTTCCGACTATCAATATCCATCAAGAATCGAATTGCATTGCCATTGGCCTGACAGCCGAAGCAATGGAAATACTGTTTGTCTCGATAAACATGAAAAGACGGTGTTTTTTCTTGATGGAATGGGCAACAGCCTGAATAGGTTCTTCCTGTCTTTTTTAACTTCACACGCTGACCGATCAAATCGACAATGTCGGTTCGATCTAAAATTTGATCAATCGTATGTTGTGGAATAGCCATAAGGTTTAACCAATAAGAAGAATTAAATGTCTTTAGCGGAGTCTTGTCTAGCGCTCATCCAATTTTAGGATAAACCTTCGGTTCGACCTACTTTGGTTTTGCCCAAAGTAGGCAAAGGCATTGTCATCCACAAAACCTGTTCACTTTATGTATTTCTTTAAATACAGTATTTAGTATACAAGCCTTGTTACTCTTTTGATACCACGCAGGTTGTGGATGACGTTTCCGAGTATCGTATTGCAGGGTAAATTGTATCTGTGATTTAGTAACTAGAAAATGAAAAACAGGCAAGGGGTGACTTGCCTGTTTGCTGAATCAGATTGTGATCGCAGGATTAATTTGCGGCATCTTCTTCGCTGGTTTGTTCAGTTTCTGGTTTGTCGAATAAACCGAAACTTAAGCGATTGGTTAAACTGCGTTGTTGCTCAGTTTTAACATCATTTTCTTCAGTATCAACAGTCTGAGTCTCACGACCTAATAAACCCAAGGTAGCGCGATTGACCCAACTGCCTTCTTTACGTGCTGCACGTAAATTCACGTCACCATTGGATTTAACCAAATTTGGATAGTTCAGTTTTAATATTTCAACGTATTGTTGTGACGTTGCTTTATCACCCAGTTTGTCATAACTATAAGCAAGTGTTGCTAATGCTTCAGGCGTTTGAGGCGTTTGAGGATAATGCTCAATGACCCATTGTGCACGCTCAGCAGCAGCAAGCCATGCTTTACGCTTGATATTAAAACGTGCTGCATTCATTTCATTTTCAGCAAGTTCTTGACCAATAAACTTCATTCGTTGTGCGGCATCAACAGAATACTGGCTACTTGGGAAGCGACGGATTAAATCAACAAAGTTTTGATAAGCAACTTTGACATAGCTCACATCACGGTGTGATTGTTGTAGTGATGTATAGCGAATCAAGCTATCGTAATTCATTTCCATATTCGCAACACCGCGAACATAGTAGGCATAATCAACATTTGGATGTTGAGGATTTAAACGAATGAAACGATCTGCAAGCGCGATTGTCCCTTCATAATCCTTTTGTTTAAATTTGGCATAGAGAAGTTCGAGTTGCGCTTGCTGCGTGTATTGCCCAGTTGGATAGTAGGTATCCAAGGCTTCTAGTGACTTTACGGCATCAGTGTATTGATTGCGCTCTAGCGATTTTTGCGCTTTTTCAAAATAAATTTGTTCACTCGATTGTGGTCCTTTATCAACCACTTCTTTCTTGCTTGGATTGCTGCTACAGCCCACAAATGCAGACGCTACACCTAAAGATAGTGCAAGCATCGTAATTTTATAACGTGGTAGCGACATAAAAACTCCTCTGTTATTCTGGGCAATGAGCTACAATGGTTGTATTAAACCATTTTTGTACCGATCATCAAATGACTTCAGCACAATCTTCCAATTCAAACGTATCTGAAACAGATTTCTTACTCGAAGAATCTGTCGATGCAGATAATCATACTTCTGACTCAACTGCAACACGTTTATCGTTGCAAATTCAACTCGATGAAGACTATTTAGGTCAACGTATTGATCAAGTAGCGGCATTGGTTTGGAGCGAGTTTTCTCGTGAAAAACTTAAACAGTGGATGAAAGACGGCCATCTGTTGGTAAATGGTAACATTGTTAAGCCCAAGTACCGCTGTGAAGGCAATGAGTTACTAACACTCGATGTTGAGCTTGAAGCGCAAACCTCGAGCCAACCTGAAAATATTCCACTCAATATTGTCTATGAAGATGATGATATTATTGTGATTAATAAAGAGATCGGCATGGTGGTTCATCCGGGTGCGGGTAATCCCTCAGGAACACTGGTCAATGCTTTACTTTATCACTGTCCTAAACTTGCGGAGCTTTCTCGTGCAGGTTTAGTGCATCGTATCGATAAAGATACCAGTGGCTTATTGGTGGTTGCGAAAACATTAGAAGCGCAATTTTCACTCAGTAAACAACTGGCAAAGAAAACTGTTTATCGTGTTTATGATCTTGTTACATACGGCAATATCATCGCGGGCGGAACGATTGATGAACCGATCAAACGCCATCCTGTTGATCGTGTCAAAATGGCGATCCTGCCGGGCGGGCGCGATGCTGTGACCCACTATAATGTAAAAGAGCGTTTCCGAGACTTTACCCGTGTACAAGCGCAATTGGAAACAGGGCGTACGCATCAAATCCGTGTGCACTTTAGCTATCTTGGGCACGGACTCGTTGGAGATCCAGTGTACGTCAACCGTGTGCGCTTTCCAGCTGGGGCTTCAGCAACCTTAACTGATATGTTGCGTAATTTTAAGCGTCAAGCCTTACATGCCGCAAAACTTGGACTCGTTCACCCACGCACAGGTGAAGAAATGATGTTTGAAGCGCCGTGGCCTGAAGACTTTATTAAATTACTTGAAGTGCTTCGTAGTGAAAATGAGGCTTATTAAGCAACGATGTTAAGGAATTAAGGCATGGAATTTGTACAAGGTTTGCCTAAAGGTGTATACGTTGGGCAAACACGAATTGAACATCTTCAAATGATTGCAACGGACAATAAAAATCTTTATGGATTTAATTTGGCATTGCATGTCAATGATGATGTGCAACGTGTTCAACAGCATCGTATGGTGTTGTTGCGTGAGTTGTCTCAGTTCGGAGTGGATAAACTGACATGGATGACTCAAACGCATAGCACCATTTGTCATACCATCAATGAGCAAATTCCATTTACTGCGCTTGAAGGTGATGGCTTAGTCACGCAGCGTACAGGTCATGCCTTAATGATGATGACAGCTGATTGTTTGGCTGTGGTATTGGGCAATGCCGAAGGAAATGAAGTTGCCAATCTACATGCAGGTTGGCGTGGCTTGGCCAGTGGTATTGTTGAAAATACAGTCAATGAAATGCAATCACAGCCGACTTGGGCATGGTTAGGGGCGGCGATTAGCCAACCTTGTTTTGAAGTTGGTGCAGAAGTAAAAGCGGCTTTTTGTGAGAAATATCCCGAACTAGAAAGTGCTTTTATCGCTGGTCAGATTGAAGGGAAATACCAAGCTGACTTATATGCGATTGCTCGATTTATCCTCAATCGTTTAGGGGTTGAGACGATTCTAGGAGGAGATCAATGCTCTTATAAACAGGCGCAAGACTATTTTTCTCATCGCCGTGATGCGAAAACAGGCCGCATGGCGAGCTTTGTTTTTATGCAATAAATTGCATTCTTTATGCGCTTGATTCGCCTTGTATCTGAGAAAAATGTTAAACTTGATTCAATTCATTGGTTTTTAAATTTTCCATGTTCGTTATTGATCAAGACACTCCCAAAGTTAAAGTTTGTGTGATTTATCATAGTCCTTATGGTCATACAGCTAAAGTCGCGCAACATATAGCGCAAGGTGCAGAGCAAGCTGGTGCAGAAGTTCACCTGATTTCTGTTGCAGCACCACTATGGGAATTACTTGATCAAGCGGATGTTTTAGTCATGGGCTGTCCAACCTATATGGGAAGTCTGACCTCTGCATTAAAACAGTTTATGGAAGATTCCTCTAAACGCTGGTTAGCAAGGTCATGGCAAGGGAAGTTGGCGGCGGGTTTTACCAATGGCGGTGGGCTCAGTGGTGATAAGCTTGCGGTATTGCAGCAAATTAATTTATTTGCGATGCAACATGGCATGTTATGGGCAGGATTACCGTTTATGCCGACAGGGCGCAGTCCACAAGATATTAACCGCATGTCGAGCTTTTTAGGCTTAATGACACAGTCGGACAATGCCAGTGTTGAAATCACTCCACCCGAAGGTGACTTGGAAACGGCACGAAAATTTGGGAAATATTTAGCAGAGTTAAAGTTAAAGCATTTATAAAATTGATTTTTCAGCAATAAAAAAACCTCCAATCATCATGATTTGGAGGTTTTTTTATCACTTATGAAAAATCCGTGCTTTATCACGTTGCCAGTCACGGTCTTTTTCCGTGGCACGTTTATCATGCAATTGCTTACCTTTTACCAGTGCAATTTCTAGCTTGACCAGATGACCTTTCCAATAACAGGCTAAAGGAACACAAGTATAACCTTTTTGGTTGACTGCACCCAAGAGATGTTCTAATTGACGACGAGAAAGGAGCAACTTACGCGTGCGGGTTGCTTCTGGAACGACGTGCGTTGAGGCAGACAACAAAGGCTGAATTTGCGCACCAAATAAAAATGCTTCATCATTTTTAAAAGTCACATAACTTTCAGTTAAGCTCATACGACCAGCGCGTAGGGATTTCACTTCCCAGCCTTGTAAAGACATGCCAGCTTCAAATTTTTCTTCAATAAAGTAATCGTGGCGCGCTCTTTTGTTTTGAGCAATCGTGCCACCATTATGTTTTTTTACTACTGTTGCTTTCGCCATAATTCAAACTTCCACAATTGTGCTTATTGTGCCGTAAAACGTAATCTTTTTCCATCATTTAGGAATTTCGCGTTTATGCTTAACTTTTGTTAAAATACCCAGCTTATCTCATTGACGCAGAGTACAACGCATGTCTAAAACACGTGTGATTTATCCAGGGACTTTTGATCCAATTACCAATGGACATGTCGACTTGGTTGCAAGAGCATCAAAAATGTTTGATGAAGTGGTTGTTGCGATTGCGATTGGTCACCATAAAAATCCTGTGTTTAGCTTAGAAGAGCGTGTAGCATTAGCCAAAACATCATTAAGCCATCTAAACAATGTAGAGTTTGTGGGGTTTGATGGTTTGTTAGTCAACTTCTTCCGTGAACAACGTGCGACCGCCGTACTGCGTGGTTTAAGAGCAATTTCAGATTTTGAGTATGAGTTTCAGTTGGCAAATATGAATCGCCAACTTGATCCACAATTTGAATCGGTATTTTTAACGCCATCTGAGCAATATTCATTTATTTCATCGACTTTGGTCAGAGAGATTGCGCGTTTAAAAGGTGATGTAGCTAAATTTGTGCCTCCCGTCGTGGTTGAGGCTTTTGAACGTAAACATCAACAAGGCTGGTAACGTGTCCTTATATATTACAGATGAATGTATTAACTGTGACGTCTGTGAACCTGTGTGCCCCAATGAAGCGATTTATATGGGCGAGCTGATTTATGAGATTGACCCTGCACTTTGTACAGAGTGCATTGGTCACTTTGATCAGCCGCAGTGTCAGTTGTTTTGTCCAGTGGATTGTATTCCACTGGATCCTCAGCATGCCGAATCACATGATGAACTCATGCAGAAATATAAAAAATTAACAGCGCAAAAAAAATCGAGCAATTAAGTTCGAACTTTGATAATATGCGCCACGAAGTGGGCTGGACGGTCGCTGCTGTGAAAGTCTCCGTGACTGAAACAGGGGAGGAAAGTCCGGGCTTCATAGGGCAGGGTGCCAGGTAACGCCTGGGCGGTGTAAACCGACGGCAAGTGCAGCAGAGAGTAGACCGCCTCATTCGTGAGGTAAGGGTGAAAGGGTGCGGTAAGAGCGCACCGCGTGTCTGGTAACAGTTCACGGCAAGGTAAACCCCACCAGAAGCAAGACCAAATAGGAATCCTGAGGCACGGCCCGTGCTGGATTCGGGTAGGTCGCTTGAGCGTACGAGTGATTGTACGCCTAGAGGAATGATCGTCCTCGACAGAACCCGGCTTACAGGCCCACTTCCCAGATTTTTTAAAATTGTGCTTGACGTGTGTAGTAAAAGTTTAGATAATGCGCGCACAGTTTTCGGCTATGTAGCTCAGTTGGTTAGAGCACCGCACTCATAATGCGGGGGTCACAAGTTCAAGTCTCGTCATAGCCACCATTTTATAGACCACGCTCCTGCGTGGTCTCTTTTTGTCTGCTGTTTTTAAATTGATAATTCTAAACCGACTTTAACCCGATCTAGAACGATCAACGTTCGATAGGTTTTGACATCTTGATTGTCTGCAAAGTGTTTACGTACCAATGCTTCGAAGTGAGATAAGGTATCTGAAATCATAATGATAATAAAAGAAACACCCCCGTTGACGAAATAACACTGCTGTATCTCTCCAACATTTGCAAAATATTGTTTAGCTCGATCCATTACGATGGAGCGGTCTTCTGCTAAACGGACTTCAATAATAGAGGTGATTTTTTCACCAAACTTTTTAGGATTCAGCACAGCACAATTTTTCTCAATCACATTTTCTTCTTCAAGTTTCGCAATCCGTCGTTGTACCGATGCTTGCGATAGATTAATTAATTCAGCAATTTTTCGATGTGACATTTTATTATCATGCTGCAACTGTCTTAGAATTGCATAGTCGAACTGATCTAATGATATTTCTGACATGATTTAATATCTCGTAATAAGAGAAATAAAGAGTAATTTACTTGTATTTTTGCATGAAATTGCGGAATTAATCGTAAATTTGTGAATTAAAATTGCATAATTATATTGTAGAGCATGGTCATGTTCAGACTAGATTCTAAGCAAAACATTGCATTTCTCGCTGCTTTTATTTCTTTGGTATCGGTGCAGGTTGGCGCCGTAGTTGCCAAAACATTATTTCCTATTTTAGGTCCAGAAACTGTGGCGTTGGTTCGTTTAGGCTTGTCAGCTATTCTTTTGATTATTATTTTTAAGCCGTGGCAACTTTTCTATATTCAAACTAACTGGAGCAATTTGATTATTTACGGCATGTTAGTCAGCGGAATGAATTTGTTAATTTATAAAGCTTTTTCTTATATGTCAGTTGGTATTGCGATTTCAATTGAAGTCTTAGGTCCTTTGGCGGTTGCTATGTTGATGTCTAAAAGGAAGCATGATCTGATATGGGGGGGATGTGCACTAATTGGGATAGTGATATTACCATTTGGTGGAGTTAACCAAAATTTCAGTTGAAGTCTTAGGTCCTTTGGCGGTTGCTATGTTGATGTCTAAAAGGAAGCATGATCTGATATGGGGGGGATGTGCACTAATTGGGATAGTGATATTACCATTTGGTGGAGTTAACCAAAATTTCAGTT